>UQFC01000083.1 GCA_900540335.1 uncultured Clostridium sp.
ACAGACAGAGTATTTATAGGCAGTTACTCAATTTTCCTCAGCACTTGATTATTAAGCTGTAAATGTGATATGATTTGGAAAGCTAAATGTATGATGCTCCTGTATAGGATATACAGTGGGAACATCATAGAAGAAAATGAGGAAAAAATATGTTAGATATATGTTTACTTGGAACAGGCGGAATGATGCCTCTTCCTTACCGCTGGCTCACATCCATGATGGCTCGGTGTGCAGGCAGCAATCTTCTTATCGACTGCGGGGAAGGCACCCAGATCGCGTTAAAAGAAAAAGGATGGAGCCCCAAGCCTATTGATGTGATCTGTTTTACCCATTATCATGCAGACCATATCAGCGGTCTTCCCGGGCTTCTTCTGACTATGGGAAATGCAGAACGTACAGAACCGCTGACATTGATCGGACCAAAGGGATTGGAACGTGTGGTAAATGCATTGTGCATGATCGCACCGGAGCTTCCTTTTGAGCTTAAATTTATCGAACTGACAGAACAGGAAGAAAGCCTGCAGATCGGTCCTTATGTGATCGATGCATACCGTGTGAACCATAAGGTGATCTGTTACGGATACTCTATCCGCATTCCGCGGAAAGGCCGGTTTGACGTAGAGCGGGCAAAGGAGCAGATGATCCCACAGAAATTCTGGAGTCGTCTCCAGAAGGGAGAATTGATCGAAGCTGATGGACGGACATTTACTCCGGATATGGTATTGGGAGCGGATAGAAGAGGATTAAAGGTTACTTATTGTACAGATACCCGTCCGGTTCCGGCGATCGCACAGCATGCAAAAGATGCAGATCTGTTTATCTGTGAAGGAATGTACGGCGAGGATGGAAAAGAGGCAAAGGCCAGAGAGTATAAGCATATGACCATGTATGAGGCGGCAGCTCTGGCGGATAAGGCGCAGCCGGAGGAAATGTGGCTGACCCATTACAGTCCCTCTCTGACCAGACCGGAGGAGTTTATGGATAAGGTTCGGGGTATTTTCCCCCGGGCGAAGGCAGCCAGAGACGGCTGGACCAAGGAATTGGTTTTTGATGAGGATTAGCAGCGATATTCAGATGGATGAGAAAAGAGAACCGGAGAGAAGAAGGATGGAAGTATCAGAAGAAAAGGATGTGTTGATTCTTGCCATTGAGAGCTCCTGTGATGAGACAGCGGCATCGGTGGTAAAAAACGGAAGGGAAGTTTTATCAAATGTGATTTCTTCCCAGATTGCCCTTCACACCCAGTTCGGCGGTGTGGTTCCGGAGATTGCATCACGAAAGCATATTGAAAAGATTAATCAGGTGATAGAGCAGGCTCTTGCAGATGCGGGAGTGACTCTGGAGGATATAACAGCTATCGGTGTCACCTATGGACCGGGGCTGGTAGGAGCGCTTCTGGTAGGCGTGGCAGAGGCAAAGGCCATTGCCTGGGCGGCAAAGAAGCCGCTGGTAGGCGTACATCATATTGAAGGCCATGTTTCGGCAAACTATATTGAACATCCGGATCTGGAGCCGCCTTTTGTGTGTCTGATTGTATCCGGAGGACATACGCATCTGGTGGTGGTGAAGGATTACGGAGAATTTGAAATTCTGGGACGAACCAGAGATGATGCAGCAGGCGAAGCCTTTGACAAGGTGGCCAGAGCTGTGGGACTGGGATATCCCGGCGGCCCGAAGGTAGACAAGGCAGCGAAGGATGGCAATCCCCATGCAGTGGAATTTCCGCGGGCAAAGGTGGAGGGATCTCCCTACGACTTCAGCTTCAGCGGCCTGAAATCAGCGGTGCTGAATTATATTAATAAGGCTCATATGACAGGACAGGAGATTCCGGTTGCAGATTTGGCGGCATCTTTCCAGAATGCGGTGGTAGAAGCTCTGGTAAGCCGGGGAGTAGCGGCGGCAAAGGAGTATGGATATGACAAGCTGGCCATTGCCGGAGGAGTGGCTTCCAACAGCGGACTTCGTACAGCTATGGAAGAGGCCTGCAAAAAAGAGGGAATCCGTTTTTACCGTCCGTCACCTATTTTCTGCACAGACAATGCGGCAATGATAGGCGCGGCAGCGTATTACGAATACAAAAAGGGAGTACGCCACGGATGGGATCTGAATGCGGTTCCCAATCTGAAGCTGGGAGAGCGGTAATCCCGGAAAGGACGGCTGACAGTATGAAAGAGGGGAAAGTCGGAGCTGTGATTCTGGCAGGCGGCCGGGGCAGCCGGATGCAGAGCCGGATACAGAAGCAGTATATGACTCTGGGGGGCAGGCCCTTGATCTGCTATGCCCTGGAAGCATTTGAAAACAGCTGCGCAGATGAAATTGTGCTGGTGACAGGAGCCGGTGAGGAGGAGTATGTCCGCCGGGAGATTCTGGCATCCATGAACCTGAAAAAGCCGGTAACTGTGACAGCGGGAGGAAAAGAACGGTATCATTCCGTGTATGAAGGCTTAAAGGCGCTGAAGGACTGCGCTTATGTGCTGATCCATGACGGCGCCAGACCGTTAGTGACAGAAGCGATGATTGAGCGGGCAGCGGCAGGAGCCCGGGAGTTTTCCGCCTGTGTGGCAGCCATGCCGGTGAAGGACACCATTCGTATGGCGGATGAGGAAGGCTTTGCAGCAGGAACTCCGGATCGTTCCAGACTGTGGCAGGTTCAGACACCGCAGGCATTTTCCTATGAGCTGGTCAGAGCTGCTTACGATCAGCTTATGGAATCAGAGACCCTGCAGCAGGGAGTGACTGATGACGCCATGGTAGTGGAGCGGTGCAGGGGAACACAGATCAAAATGATTTTCGGAAGCTATGAGAATCTCAAGGTAACAACGCCGGAGGATCTGATTCTGGCAGAGGCTCTTTTAGCAGCCCGCAAATGCGGGGAAAAGGAGAAACAGGACGAGAGAAGTCTGTGACGGGGGAGAAGAGATGATACAGTTTAAACACACAATCACGGATCCCAATGGCCTGCATGCCAGAAATGCCCTTTTGCTTTCCAGAGAGATTTCCGGCTATACCAGTGTCGTGGAGGTTCAGTGCGGATCAAAATGGGCCAGCGGAAGGCAGGTAATGGCCCTGATGGGGCTTGGTGCCCGGTGCGGAGAGGAAGTTCAGTTTTTTGTAGACGGGCAGGATGAGGCAACTGCTGCTGCAGGAATCCGCAAATTTATTGAAAAGTACCCGTAGAATCAGAAGACGGGAAAAGGAAGAGCAGCAAAAATAAAAAGACAGCAAAAAAGACACAGGCCCGTTTCCTAACTGTTAGGAAGCGGGCCTGCTGTATCAATGCCAGGCTATACGGTATACTTAACATAAAACAAAACGTGGCAGTCCGGGGCTGTGACTGCAATTTTTGAAAGGAGAAGGAACCTATGGCAAGACTTGGCATTTCGATTTATCCGGAGCAATCGGTGTTGGAGGAGGATCTGTCATATATCCGCATGGCAGGAAAATATGGCTATCAGAGAGTTTTCACCTGTCTTCTCAGCGCGGGAGAAAAGACAAAGGAGGAGCTGACAGAGGAGTTTCGCCTTCGTATTGACGAAGCGCACAGACAGGGAATGGAAGTGATTCTTGACGTAAATCCGGCTGTATTTGCAAAGCTGGGAGCATCTTATGAAAATCTGGAGGCCTTTGCGGAAATGCATGCAGACGGAATCCGGCTGGACGAGGGATTTGACGGCATGAAAACCAGCCGCTTAAGCTACAATCCTCAGGGGTTGAAGGTGGAGCTGAATGCCAGTACGGAGATGGGATATATTGAAGACGTAATGTCTCATTTTCCCGATCGGAAAAAACTGATTACCTGTCACAATTTTTATCCGCAGAAATATACGGGAATCAGCCTGGAGCATTTTACAAAATGCGGAGAGTATATCCATTCCCATGGACTGAATATTGCAGCCTTTATTTCCAGCAATCAGCCGGGGGCTTATGGGCCCTGGCCTGTCAATGAGGGACTTTGCACCCTGGAGATGCACAGAGGACTTCCGGCGGATTTCCAGACCCGCCATCTGTTTGCCACAGGACTGGCGGATGATGTGATTCTGGCAAATGCCTATGGCTCGGAAGAGGAATTAAAGACCTGCGCATCGGTGAATCCTTCTGTTCTTACATTTTCCATGATACCGGAGAAGGAATTGACAGAGACAGAGAGGAAGATCCTTTATTTTGAAGAAGGTCATGTGGTTCGCGGGGACATGAGCGAATACATGCTCCGTTCCACCTGGCCGAGAGTTACATTTGCAGGGGAATCCATTCCGGCGGCAAACACCAGGGATATGGTTCGCGGAGACGTGGTGATTCTCAATGACGGCTATGGAAGATACAAAGGAGAACTTCACATTGTATTAAAGGATATGCCCAATGACGGAAGGAAGAATGTGATTGGACATTTACCGGGGTATGAACAGATACTGCTGCAGTATGCAAAGCCCTGGAAACCGTTTGCATTTCTGTAAGGCAGGAAGAAACGAAGGAGAATTCTATGCTGAATAAGAGACAGGAACAGATCCTGGCTGTTTTATCAGAAAAAAATCAGTGGATTACAGGAAAAAGTCTTTCGGCTATGATGAAGGTATCGGATCGGACGATCCGTTCTGATATAGAAACCATTAACCGGGAAATAGAAGCTTCTCCCATAGAGTCCAATGTGCGTTTGGGATACAGGATTGCAGGGGCGTATCAGGGGAAAACGGCGGAGCCGGGGCCTCAGACAGGAACCGCGATTCCCCAGACTCCAGGCGCAAGGTGTGTTTATATTATTCAGAAGCTTCTGTTTGATGCGAAGGAACTGAATATCGTAGATTTACAGAATCAGATTTATATCAGTGATTATTCTATTCAGAATGATTTAAAGCGGATCCGGAAAATGATCGAGCCCTATGGGGATTTAAAGCTGGTGAAAAACAGGGAGTGCATTTCTCTTCAGGGCAGCGAAATCAGCAAAAGGCGGTTTTACCGGGAGCTTCTGGTGGCAGAGGTTCAGGAAAATTTCCTGAATTTAAACAGAATGGCTCATCTGTATAAAAATTTTGATCTGATTCAGGTAAAGGATATTTTTGTGGATGTACTGGAGGAATATGATTATTCCATTCATGAGGCGTTGTTTTCCATGCTGATTCTCCATGCAGGAACCAGTATTGAATATGTTACCGGGTAAGGCTCTGCCAGAGAAAAATCCGGAAAATATCAGGAAGCGGTTTCCGTGCAGAACGGAAATCGCTTTCCTGCAAATTACGGCAGAATACGGATATAATAAAGCCATAAGAAATGAGGCAGAAAAAGCCTGCAGGAAAAACAAGACAAGGAGGAAACAGAATGGAAGGTTTGGAAATGATATGCTTTCAGATTATTTCCGGTGTGGGAGCAGCCCGCTCCAGCTACATTGAAGCAATCCAGAAAGCAAAGGCCGGAGATTTTGAGGGGGCTGAGGCATGCATGGAGGCAGGCCAGCAGGAATTCTTAAAAGGCCACGAAGCGCATTTTGAGCTGATTCAGAAGGAGGCCCAGGGTGTGCAGGTAGGCGGCTCCCTGATTCTGGTACATGCAGAGGATCAGCTGATGAGCGCAGAGGGCTTTAAGATTATTGCAGAGGAAATGATTGCAGCCTACAAACGGATTGCAGAACTGGAAAAGAAAGTCAACTAAACAGGAGGGTATGAAAATGAAAAAAGTATATTTATTCTGCAGCGCAGGAATGTCTACCAGTATGCTGGCCAGCAAAATGCAGGCAGTTGCCAACAGCCACAATCTGCCGATGGAGGTAGAGGCATTTCCGGACGGAAAAATCGGCCAGATTATTGAGGAGCGTCACCCGGATGTGATTCTCTTAGGGCCGCAGGTAAAATACCGTTATCAGGAAATCGTGGACAAGTTCGGCTCCACAGGAATTCCGATTCAGGTGATTGACCAGTCGGACTACGGAATGATGAATGGTGAAAAGGTATTAAAATCAGCTATTAAGATGATGAAGTCTGCAAAATAGACTTTAAAATAAGAAATACAGGGGGAAAATACGATGTTACACAAGTTGGAAACGGTTTTGATGCCCATGGCTGAAAAAATCGGTAAAAATAAATATCTGATTGCAATCCGTGATGGTTTTCTGTTATCCATGCCGCTGTTGATTGTGGGTTCCTTTTTCCTGCTGATTGCAAACTTCCCGATTCCGGGATGGACGGAGTTCTGGGGAAGATTTTTCGGTGAAAACTGGGCTTCCTATTTTTCAAAACCAACAGACGCAACCTTTTCGATTATGGCGGTATTGGCTGTTATCGGTATCGGCTATTCCTTTGCAGAGCAGATGAAGGTAGACCGGCTCTTTGGCGCAGCCATTTCTCTGGTTTGCTGGTTCTTGATTATGCCTTATGAAATTCTGGCAGGAGACCAGGTCGTATCTGGAATTCCGCTGGGCTGGGTTGGTTCCAAGGGTATTTTCGTAGGTATCATCTGTGCGTTTTTGTCTGTTCATGTGTATGCCTGGGTAGATAAAAAGGGCTGGGTTATCAAAATGCCTGACGGAGTTCCGCCGACAGTTGAGAAATCCTTCGCAGCTTTGATTCCTGCAGGCGTATCTGTTCTGGTGTTCTTTGTAATCAACGTGATTTTTGCAATGACACCATACGGCAATGCATTTAACTTTATTTTCACCATTCTGCAGACTCCTCTGCTGAAGCTGGGAAATACACTTCCTGCTATGGTGATTGCCTATATTTTCCTGCACTTTTTCTGGTTCTTCGGCGTCAATGGCGGTTCTGTAGTAGGCGCTGTATTTAACCCGATTCTGCAGTCTCTGTCCGCAGAGAACCTGGCAGCCTTCCAGGCCGGTGAGGCTCTGCCGAATATTATTTCCCAGCAGTTCCAGGATCTGTTTGCCACCTTCGGCGGCGCAGGTTCCACCCTGTCTCTGCTGATTGCCATGCTGCTGTTCTGCCGTTCCAAACGTGTAAGAGAGCTGGGCAAGCTGGCGCTGATTCCCGGTATTTTCGGAATCAATGAGCCGATTATTTTCGGTCTTCCGATTCTGTTAAACCCGCTGATGCTGATTCCCTTCATGCTGGTACCCACAATCAATATTGTGATTTCCTACTTCTGCATGAGCCTGGGTCTGGTACCCTTATGTTCCGGTGTTGCAATTCCCTGGACCATGCCGGTTATTCTGTCCGGTTTCCTGGCGACAGGATGGCAGGGCGCTGTACTTCAGCTGGTGCTTTTGATTCTCGGTGTATTCCTGTATATGCCATTTATTAAGATGATGGATAAGCAGTATCTGGCAGACGAAAGCAAGAAGAACGATGAGACAGAGGATGACGATGATATTTCTCTGGATGACCTGTCCTTTGATGATCTGTAGGAGCTGTCCGGGATAAGAAAAATGGATAAATAAAAGTAAAGTGTCTCTCCCGGAACATTCCGTTCCGGGAGATTTGAGAATATGGCTGGTTTGCTGGGCGAGGACAGCAGATTAAGTATAACAAAAGGAGGAAAAAGCTGTGAAGATTATTATGATTTTTGATCAGATTCAGTCCGGTCTGGGAACTAAGGATGATACAATGGTGCCTTTAACAGGAAAGAAGGAGCCGGTTGGCCCTGCTGTAATGATGCAGCCGTTTTTAAAGGAGGTTGACGGTCATGTGGTGGCCTGCCTGTGCTGCGGAAACGGCACATATCTGGCAGATCCGGATGAGGTCAGCAGAAAGCTCTGCGCTATGGTAAACAAGCTGCAGCCGGATGTGGTTATGTGCGGCCCGGCTTTTAACTATGCAGATTATGCAGGGATGTGCGCGCGTGTGGCCCTGGATATGAATCAGACCACAAAGGCAAAGGCTTTTGCAGCAATGTCTGAAGAAAATGCAGATACCATTGCTGAGTATAAAGATAAAATTGCAATTGTAAAAACTCCGAAAAAGGGCGGAATGGGATTGAATGATTCTCTGAAAAATATGTGCCGGATGGCCAGGGCTCTGGCAGACGGAAGCGATATCGGGTCACTGAAGAAGGAAATCTGTTTCTAGGAGGAGAAAATTATGTGGGGTATGATTGCGACATGGCGTATGGCTGTGGAGGGAATTACAAAGGGATCAGAAATGCTGAAGAACCATGGCAATGCAGGAGATGCTATTGAGACAGCAATTCGTGAGGTTGAGGATTTTCCGTATTACAAATCTGTAGGCTACGGCGGACTGCCCAATGAGGAAATGGAAGTGGAGCTGGACGCGGCTTTTATGGACGGAGATACCCTGGATATCGGCGCGGTAGCTGCAATTCGTGATTTTGCCAATCCGGTTTCCATTGCCAGACGGCTGAGCCATGAGAAGGTAAACAGTCTTCTGGTTGCAGAGGGAGCGGAGAAATTTGCTCATAAAGAAGGCTTTGAACGGAAAAATATGCTTACAGACCGGGCAAAGGCTCATTACCGGAAACGGGTAAAGGAAATGACACAGACCTTAAAGCCGTATTCCGGCCATGATACAGTCGGCATGGTCTGTCTGGACGAACAGGGCAAGATGACGGCAGCGACTTCTACCAGCGGTCTGTTTATGAAGAAAAAGGGCCGTGTAGGCGATTCTCCTATTGCAGGCTCCGGATTTTATGCGGACAGCAAAATCGGCGGCGCCAGCGCTACCGGACTGGGCGAGGATCTGATGAAAGGCTGTATTTCTTATGAGATTGTACGTCTGATGGGAGAAGGACTTCATCCCCAGGAAGCCTGTGAGCAGGCTGTAAACCGTCTGGAACGGGAACTGAGAGAACGCCGGGGAGAGGCCGGAGATCTTTCTCTGATTGCCATGAATAACCAGGGCCAGTGGGGCGTTGCAACTAATATTGAGGGATTTTCTTTTGCAGTAGCTACAGAGAATCAGGAGCCGACGGTGTATCTGGTAAATCGCCAGCCGGACGGACACTGCACCTTTGAGGTGGCATCCCAGGAGTGGATGGATAATTACATGAAAACCAGAATGGCGCCGATTGAAGAATAAGAAAAAGGGCAGCAGGGGAGTTGGAAATACAGATGGATATGACAATGGAGCAGAAAATTATCAGCCAGGTAAATGAAATTGGCGGGGAAATGCTTCAGGGAATCCTGGAGATGGTGAAAATCAACAGCACAGAGAGTGAGGCAGAGCCGGAAGCTCCTTATGGAGCAGGGGTTAAGGCGGCGCTTGAAAAAGCACTGGAGCTTGGAAAAGGGCTGGGATTTTCAACAGTGAATCTTGATAACCAGATCGGATATGCGTCCTACGGAACAGGGGAGAGCTATGTGTGCGCCATTGGCCATGTAGATGTGGTTCCGGCGGGAGATGGCTGGAAGCAGCCTCCCTTTTCTGGTTATATGGAAAATGGAACGATCTACAGTCGGGGAATTCTGGACAACAAGGGGCCGGTCATGGCCTGTCTGTACGGCCTTTATGCCCTGAAAAAGCTGGGATATGAGCCAAAGCATCAGATTCGCATTATTTTTGGCTGTGATGAAGAAAGCGGATTTGAGGATTTGAAATATTATCTGGAGAGGGAGAAGCCTCCGGTATACGGGTTTACGCCGGACTGTAAATATCCGGTGGTTTATGCCGAGCGGGGGCGGGCTGTGATTCGGATATCCGGAAGGAAGGATGAGCTGGAACCGTTTTTTGCTTTTGTAACGCAGTATTTTATCAGTGCGAAAAATAACGGAGACAGACTGGGAATTGATTATTCTCATCCTGAGTACGGAATGATGGAAATGCGCAATTACCGGCTGATGATGGATGGGGAGATTCCCTGCTTTGAGGCTTCTTTCAGTTATCCGGCCGGAATCAGTGTGGATGAAATTGTGAAACGGATCAGGGAAAAGGCAGGGGAGCTTGAGGTCAGCCTGATTCACAATTATAATCCTGTGGTATTTGAGAAGGACAGCCCGATGGTAAAAGCTCTGCAGAAGGCGTATGAGACAGTGACAGGATTGGACGGAAGACCGGTAACCACTACCGGCGGAACCTATGCCAAGGCAATGCCCGGGATCGTACCGTTTGGTCCCAGCTTTCCGGGGCAGAAGGGAATCGGACACAATCCCAATGAGTGGATGACGGTGGAGGATTTGATGGCAAACGCCAGAATATACGCACTGGCTCTTTATTACCTGGGAATGCTATAATAAGAAGGGGCTGTCGGAAATCACTGCAGATGAGACGGCTCAGAATGGCAGAAAGAGAGGAACAACGTATGAAACCCATAGTAGAGATTTGCTGCGGAAGCTATTATGATGCAAAACAGGCGGCTCTTGGAGGGGCAGAGCGGATTGAATTAAACAGTGCGCTGATGCTTGGGGGGCTGACGCCGACAACGGCAACCCTGCGAATGGTTAAAAGAGATTTTCCGAAGCTGAAGGTAATTGCCATGGTGCGTCCCAGAGGGGCTGGATTCTGTTATTCTTCTGAGGATTTTCAGGTAATGGAGGCGGAGTGCAGGGAGCTTCTGGAAAACGGCGCGGACGGAATTGCCTTTGGCTGTCTGAGAGAAGATGCATCTCTGGATCAGGAAAAGATGAAGAGAATGACAGATTTGATTAAATCCATGGACAGGGAGGCTGTGTTTCACAGAGCTTTTGACTGCAGCGCGGATCCGTTTGCAGCGGCAGAACAGCTGATTTCCATGGGAATAGACAGGATTCTGACCAGTGGTTTAAAACCAAAGGCTGTTGAGGGAGCGGAGCTGCTGAAGAAACTGCAGCAGGAGTTTGGCGGCAGAATTCAGTTTCTGGCAGGAAGCGGCGTCAATGCCTCAAATGCAAGAAAACTGATGGATCAGACAGGTCTGAGTCAGGTGCACAGCTCCTGCAAGGACTGGCTGGAGGATCCGACAACAGAAAAAAACGGAGTATCCTACAGCATTGCTCCGGGTGACCAGGCTCTTTGCTATGATGTTGTATCAGCAGAGCTGGTAAGAAAAATAATAGAAAGTGTGGAAGCGGGCCGGTAGGCCCGCTGATGTGTGGGGGAATATAAGAGGAGTAAAGAAATGATAGAGAAATTAAAGCATAATGTAATGGTAAGACGGCTGATTACCATTGCGGCGGTAACGGCATCAGCCCTTCTGCAGGTATTTGTAATTCAGACCTTTATGCGTCCCAGCAATCTGCTTTCCAGCGGATTTACGGGAGTGGCTATCCTGATTGATAAAGTGGCGTCTCTGTATGGGGGAAGTTTTTCTACCTCCCTGGGTATGCTGGCATTAAATATTCCGGTGGCTATTCTCTGCAGCCGCAGCATCAGCATGCGTTTCACCTTTTATTCCATGCTGCAGGTATTTCTGGCCAGCTTCTTTTTGAAGGTGTGTGATTTTCAGCCTCTGTTTGGCGATGTGATGCTGAATGTGATTTTCGGCGGCTTTCTTTACGGATTGTGTATTGCCATTGCATTAAGGGGAAATGCATCAACCGGCGGAACGGATTTTATAGCTCTTTATGTTTCTAATAAAACCGGCAGATCGATCTGGGAGTATGTATTTGCGGGAAATGTGGTTATTCTCTGTATTTTTGGATATATGTTCGGATGGCTGTATGCAGGATATTCTATTTTATTCCAGTTTATTTCCACCAAGACAATTTCCAGCTTCCATCACCGCTATGAGCGGGTGACTCTGCAGATTACCACGGCTCATGCAGAAGGAATTATGAAGGCGTATATTGGCAGCTATCGCCATGGGATTTCCTGTGTGGATGCCATTGGAGGCTACAGTCATCAGAAAATGAACCTGCTTCACACGGTGGTATCCTCCTACGAGGTTTCTGATATTGTCCAGCTGATGCGGCAGCAGGATCCTCATGTAATTATTAACATGGTGAAGACGGAGAATTTCTTCGGGGGATTTTATCAGGCGCCGATTGAGTAATGGAGCGGGGAAAAAGTCTGCAGACCGGCAGAGGCGTATCACGGGAGAAGGATGAGGAAGCTCATGCGGGAACTCGCGGGTGAAGCTTCTGGCAGAAATTCGTGGGGGAAGCTCATGGCAGGAATTCGTGGGGGAAGCTCAAGCAGGAACTCGCTCATGGCAGGCATTCCCGGGTGAAATTTCTGGCAGAAATTTATGGTTGGAAAAAGTTGCAGAAACAGGCTTGACAGAATAAGGAACAAGTGGTAAACTTTTAAAGTCGCATGTCACTGAAGAACTGAAAAACAGTTTCGACAGAAAAAACGACAAAAATTGAAAAAACCGCTTGACAAACGAAAAACTTTTTGGTATTATTGAAAAGCACGTTTGAGGAGAGGTATCGAAGTGGTCATAACGAGGCGGTCTTGAAAACCGTTTGTCCGCAAGGGCG
>UQFC01000084.1 GCA_900540335.1 uncultured Clostridium sp.
CCTTTTGAGCGCGCTTCCAGCATCTTGCCAACTGTAATCAATGTCAGAATCATTGCTGCAGATTCAAAATAAAATTCATGCATCAGCCCCATCACATGATCCATATCGCCTGCCGTCTGCGCTGCTGTCATAGCGAATAATGCATACACGCTATATCCATAAGATGCACCTGCACCAAGTGCAACCAGCGTATCCATATTTGGTGCTCTATGGATCATGCCTTTCCATCCACTGATAAAAAACTTCTGATTGATCACCATAACGATTGTCGTTAACAGGAGCTGCGCCAGCCCCATCGCCACATGATTCCCTTCCAGAAATACCGGAAGTGGCCAGCCCCACATCATATGCCCCATTGACAGATACATGAGCGGAATCAAAAAACACAAAGAAGCGATCAGACGCCTTTTCATCTTCGGTGTCTCCCTGTCTTTCAACGCATCTTCCGCAAAGTTCTGCTCACTTTGATTCATCCCATGCCCTTCATTCTTTGCAGATTTCAACGTTGCCCCATATCCAGCTTCCTCAACAGCCGCAATGACCGCATCTACTGTTGCTGTGCCTTCCACTCCCATGGAATTCGTCAGAAGACTGACTGAACAGTTCTCAACTCCGGGGACTTTCCCAACTGCCTTCTCAACACGGGCACTGCAGGCTGCACAGCTCATTCCCGTCACATTATATTGTTCCATCTTACTCCTCCTTCAAGTTGTGATCCGGACTTTTTGTGCCGGATCTCTCTTCAGATCTTTTATCGCATCAATTTCTGAAGTGTCGTCACGAGCTCGTCAATCGTTTCATCTTTTCCATCCCGGATATCATCTGCCACACATGTCCGGATATGGTTTGCCAAAAGCACTTTATTGAAACTATTCAGAGCCGCATTCACCGCAGATACCTGAATCAGAATATCCGGACAATACGCGCCTTCTTCAACCATCCTTCGAACTCCCCTGACTTGTCCTTCAATTCTACTCAGACGATTCATCAGATCTTTATATTCTTTTTCCGGGCGGTTCTTTGTCTTGTGACAACATCCCGGACAGACTTTCTTTTCTTCCATTGTATTTCTCCTATCGTATAACCCCCAGGGGGTATATTTTCTAATTATTAATATATACCCCCTACAGGTATATTTCAAGTGCTTTTTAACAAAAAGTTACTGTTCATGCTACGTGCGGTTGCTGCTTACGCTATATGCGGCCGGCAACAACAAAGAAGCTGTCATGGAACATTTCACAATTGTATCTATGTTCCATGCAGCTTCTCTGCAATCCATTATTATGTTCGTTATTATATTTCCTGACAAATCTGTCTTATTCTACACTCTTGAGTGATTCAACCATGTTAATCTTCTTTAACTTAAAATACATCACTCCATTGACAAACAATGAAAAAGCCACTGTCAGAAGAAAGGCATACAGGAAACTCGGTGGATCGATATTTCGTCCAAACATAACCGAATCAATCTCCACTGTCTCAACAATAAAGCGATGCAGAATTTTTCCGATCAACAATCCCGCCAGTGCCCCAATCAAGGTCAGCAGGATATTCTCTCTGTAAACATAAGAAGAAACTTCCTTGTCATAAAATCCAAGTACCTTTAATGTTGCCAGTTCTCTCTTGCGCTCTGTAATGTTAATATTATTCAGATTATACAGCACTACAAATGCCAGCATTCCTGCTGAAATAATCAATACAACAATCACGATGTCCAGACTCTCCAGCATATGATCCACCTGCTTTTTCAGGCTTGTCGTATAGCTGATGCTAAGTGTTCCATCACACTTCATTATATTTTCGCCGACATCCTTTGCCTCCTCTGTTGTACGGTCCTGAGTTCTATAATAAATTGAATTATAGGCCGGAGCCTCACCGAATGTCTTTTCATAGACTTCAGATGTCATATAGAGATAATGTCCCATATAGTTCTCACAAATTGCGCTGATCAAGACTGTTTTCTCTCCATCATCTGTATTGATTGTTAAGTTATCACCAACACTGACTCCCAGCAGTTTCGCTGCTTTTTCAGTCAGGATTGCTCCTTTATCATCCAATGAATAAATTTCTTTTGTCTTCCGATCCCGGGTCACGACAAACTTTTTGAATGCTTCCACATCTTTTGGTACATCTAAATAAACTTCCTGAGAAGACTCTCCTGAACTGATCTCAATATTTTTCAAAAGATTTTCTGCAGTCACTGATACCTTCTTATCCGTATCCAGTTCTTTCTGAACCTCAATTCTCTCTTCTTCTGTCACATCTTCCTTTAAAATAACGTCTCCATCATAAAGCTGAATCTGTTCGTATTGAAGCGGAACGATTGCTGAAATAGAATCTTTTAATCCAAAACCAAACAACATCATGCCCATACAACCGCCAATTCCAAATACGGTCATGAAGAAGCGTTTTTTATATCTCACCAGATTACGCACGGTTGATTTCCATGTGAAATTCAGATTTTTCCAGATAAACGGAACTCGTTCCAGAAATACTCGTTTTCCCTGTTTTGGTGTCGGCGGACGCATCAATTCTGCTGCCTGCTCTCGTAATTCTTTCATACAGGAGAACAGTGTTGCGATCACTGTACATGCAAGTGCTGCTGCACATGCTGCTACGGCATAATACAAATTATACGGAATCACAACATCATTCATATGGCGATACAGGATCTTATATGCCGTGATGATAATATAAGGAAGTATCTTTTCTCCAATCAGAATTCCGAAAACACCACCGGTTAATGTCGCAAGGATCGCATACCAGAGATATTTTCCAACAATTGAAGCATTTCCATATCCGAGAGCCTTCAAAGTACCGATCTGCGTTCTCTCCTCCTCTACCATTCGTGTCATTGTTGTCAGACTGATCAATGCTGCAACAAGGAAGAAAATGAGTGGGAACACTTTACCGATTGCCCGCATACGGTCTGCATTATCTCCGTATCCACTGTATTCTGTCAGATTGTTCCGATCATAAACATACCACTTTGGCTTTTCAAGATCATCAATCTTCTGTTGTGCTTTCGCAAGCTCTTCTCTTGCTTCTGTAATCTGCCGCTCTCCATCTTCAATCTTCTTCTGAGCTTCTATACGACCTTCCTCATACACTGCCCAACCGTCTTCCAGCTCCTTTGTTCCGCTGCTTAACTGCTGCTGTGCCTCCTCAATCTTCTTCTGTCCCTCACTGATCTGCTGCCATCCGCTGTCAATCTGCTGCTGACCGGATGTAATCTGCGCCTTTGCCTGATCTATCTGCCGACTTGCGGTAAGGATTGCAGCATCTCCCTGTGTCAACACATCCGTCAGTTTCTGTATATTATCCTGCAATACCGGAATACCTTCTTCAATCTGAGCTATCCCGGCTTCAACTGCTGGAAGCCCTTCGTTAATCTGCGTCAATCCGGCTTCGATCTTTGTCTGGTTTTTCTGAATCTCCGCTTCGGCAGCTTTCGCCTCCAATTCCATTTTATCCAGATTTGCTTTCAATTCAGTCAACTTCTCTTCCATTGCTGTTTTTTCAGCTTCCAACTGTTCTAACTGAGCCTTTAATTCTGGATCTTCTTCTCCTGCTTCCTGCTTCCGGTCGTATTCTTCTTTCAGTGCCTCATAGTTCTGTAAAAGAAGTTCATACTGTGTATTTAGTTCTTCATAAGACTTTTTCAACGGCTGATAAATCTGCTGATACGCAGACTGATAGTCTTCTGCCTGTTGCTGCAATTCTTCCTTTGCTTTCAGAAGCTCGTCTTTCTTTTGCTGCATCTGTGTCTGTTGCACTAAAAGTTCTTGTCTCTGATCTTCCAGACTTTCTTCCTGCTCTTTCAGTTGTGCCAGCTGATTTCTTAATGTTGTAAGTGCAATCTGTTTTTCGCTAAGTTCCTGTGCTCCCTGCTCAACTTGTGCTTTTGACTGATTCAGCTCCTTTTGCTTTGATATCAGAAGATTTCTCGACTGCTCCAGTTCAAGCTTCGAAGCTGCCAGCTGATTTCTTCCTCGTTCAAGCTCTTTCTGCGCTGCATCAAGTTTCTCTCTTGCACTTGCAAGTTCTTCTTCCGCCTCTTCTTTTCCATCCGCCAGATCCTGCTCTGCCTGAGCTAACTCTTCTTGTGCTTCATCCACTTTTTCCTGCGCTGTCGAAGTAATCTCATCATATCTGGCCTGTTCTCTTTCCGCTTTAATTGCCTGAACCTTTTTCAGCACAGAATCCACATGTTCTTCATATTCTTTCGTAAATGCAGTCGCTTCCTTTGCACCTTCAACCTGCACTGTAATCTCTGTATACACATCTAATGAAAATGCTTTCTCCGGAACGCAAAGAAAGGCACTGACACTTCCATTTCCAATTGTTGTACTGCCTCTGTGAAATGCAATATACTCCGGACTGCTGACCGTACCAACAATGGTAAATGTATCTGTCTTAAGTGTATCTTCCAAAGAATCCGAAGTCCCACTCGATAATGTGATCCTATCCCCAATCTTCAGATTCTTTCCATCCAGATAATCTGCATCTATTACACATTCATTTTCCTTTTCCGGAAGCCTGCCATCTTCTAACTGAACTTGATTCATCTTATCCTGGAGCGCCATAACATGAACTGCTACCTGGTTTCCCCGAATCGTACAAAGTACATCTGTTGCATAGCTTCCTTCTGCATCCAATACACCATCCACAGCACGAATTGCATCCAGATCATCTTCTGTCAGTCCCATTGTACTCATTACCTGAATATCCATCAGGTTCTTCTCATCGAAATATGCATCTCCTGAATATCTCATATCCGGCTCTGATGCACGGATTCCGGAAAAGAATGCACATCCTATCGCAACAATAAAGAAAATGGATAAAAAACGTCCAAGGCTATGACGGATCTCCATATAAAAGTTTTTTCGTAATGCTTTCTTCATCCACATCCCCTACCATTCAATTTCATCAATCGAAGTCGGATTCTCATTAGATTCCATTCTTGCTACCTGTCCATTTTTTATATGAATCAATCGATCTGCCATCGGCGCAAGTGCCTGATTATGTGTAATGATAATAACTGTCATTCCCTTTTCTCTACACATATTCTGAAGTAATTTCAAAATTGATTTTCCTGTATTGTAATCCAATGCACCTGTTGGCTCATCACAAAGCAAAAGCTTTGGGTTCTTCGCTAATGCTCTCGCGATTGAAACTCGCTGCTGCTCACCACCGGAAAGCTGTGCTGGAAAATTATTCTTCCGTTCCCCCAGACCAACTTCCTCCAAAACTGCCTGTGCATCCAACGGATCCTTACTGATCTGTAACGCAAGCTCAACATTTTCCAATGCGGTCAGATTCGGCACAAGATTATAAAACTGAAAAACAAATCCGATGTCATCTCTGCGGTATCCTGTCAGCTGTTTGGAATTATAAGCTGTAATATCTTTTCCGTCACCGCTTAAAGCCTCCCGAATGCCAGGCACATAGATGTAACTGCCCACTTCAAAGGCATCCGGAGTTTCCTTCATCTGGAAGGGAATCATACCCCAGTTCATCACATTGGAGCGATAACGCTTGGTCGCATATTCCTCACAGATATTTGCCAGGCCGCCCAGCACACGCTGACAGCTGGCTGCCTGCTCCCTTGCAGATCCGTCTCCCGGACGCACTGCATAAATCATGCTTCCAATCTCTGTCTCGCTTGCCTTTACCTTTTCCTGTCCCGCAATGGTATGGATCTTATCAAACACCTGGTTCAGCTCCGGTTCGATTTCAAAAGGACTCTTACCTTCTCTTCTTGCTTTTTCCAGTTTATCAACAGCCTTACTTTTTCCCACATACTCCGGATCCCGTCTGGACAAGGCAAACTCAGCCAGTCCCAGAGGATTAGAGCGGTAGGAGGAGGTCTCGCCGGAGGGAATCAGCTCGTCTGTTGTTGTTACCGGATCCATGATTTTTGAGCAGACCTTCAGCAGAATATTATCTGTCAAAGGACTCATTTCCGGCCAGTCCTTAATATTGGGACCGTAAACCAGACTGGCATTTTCATCCGCCTTCTGATACCCCTGGTAAACTCTTGCGCAATACACGCTGTCATCAAAACTGTACTCCGGCACCTTATAATCATCCACAACTGCCGTTGCCGGAGTAAGAATTCCCCCGTTGGCTGCTGTTGCCGCAATAGAGCGGGCATCCATCAGAGCCACTGCCGACATCTGTCCGGAACCGGGCTTGGAGCCTTCTCTGTTCGGGAAGTTTCTTGTCGTATGGCGAATCGAAAATCCGTTATTGGCCGGTGTGTCTCCTGCACCAAAACAGGGACCGCAGAATGCAGTCTTTAACACTGCGCCCGCTGCCATCAAGTCTGCAATCGCACCCTTTCTCACCAGATCAATGTATACCGGCTGAGAGGACGGATAGACAGAAAGAGCAAACTCATCTGCTCCGCAGCTTCTTCCCTGTAAAATATGGGCTGCAGCCATTACATTTGTATAATTTCCTCCTGCGCAGCCTGCAATAATTCCCTGCGTTGCCCTCAGTTTTCCATTTTCTATTTTATCCGTCAGACTGAAATCAATGTCTGCATCTCCAGTAAGTTTTGCCGCCTCTTTCTCAATGCTTCTTAAAATATCGCCCAGATTTGCGTTCAGTTCTTCTATCTCATAAGTATTGCTGGGATGGAAAGGCATGGCAATCATAGGCTTCACTGTGCTTAAATCCACATACACCACACCGTCATAATATGCCACATCCGCCGGATTCATTTCCCGGTAATCCTCTCCTCTTCCGTGCATAGTGAGAAATGACTTTGTATCCTCATCCGTTCTCCAGATAGAAGACAGACAGGTGGTTTCCGTTGTCATCACATCTACACCATTTCTGAAATCTGTGGTCATAGAGGCAATGCCCGGCCCGACAAATTCCATCACTTTGTTTTTCACATAACCGGATTTGTAAACAGCTCCGATAATCGCCAGCGCAATATCCTGTGGTCCCACGCCCGGACTCGGCTCACCCTCCAGATAAACGGCAACCACACCGGGATATTTAATATCGTAGGTATCACAAAGCAGCTGCTTTACCAGCTCTCCGCCGCCTTCTCCGATTGCCATGGTTCCCAGAGCACCATAACGGGTATGACTGTCAGAACCCAGAATCATTTTTCCGCATCCGGCCATCATCTCACGCATATACTGGTGAATCACCGCAATATGCGGAGGAACAAAAATTCCGCCGTATTTTTTGCATGCAGAAAGTCCGAACACGTGATCATCCTCATTGATGGTTCCTCCTACTGCACACAGGGAATTGTGACAGTTGGTCAGAACATAGGGAAGGGGAAATTTCTCCATGCCAGAAGCCTTCGCCGTCTGAATAATTCCCACAAAGGTAATATCATGGGATGTCATTGCATCAAATTTCACCTTCAGGTTTTCCATATTTCCAGAAGTATTGTGAGCCTTCAGAATCGAATAGGCCATTGTTCCTTTTCTTGCTTCTTCTTTATCTGCAGTTTTTCCAGTCAAAGCTGCAGCCTTTTCTGCCTCCTTCTCCGGAACCAGATGAGTTCCATGAATCAGATAAGCACCGCCGTCATACAATTTTACCATTATTGTTCTCCTTTTTTCAGGAAATGTCTCTTTGTTCTGACTTAAGTATGCACCTGTTTCATTCGATAGTCAAATACTATAATAATGATAAGACCCATAGCAAAATACTATAGGTCTTATCTTGTCACATTCAACATGACTCTTCCGTTATTTTTCTGCACCGCAATACATAAATACAGGTATAAACAGCCATCACTGCCGATACTGCCGGCGCTACTGCGCCGATGATTCCCAGGCTGTCCGGCATAATGCGGCATGCCAGAACCAACAGAGGAATACGAAGGGCCAGGGCGCCGAAGCAGCAGCTGATCATGGTAAAAATCGTTTTTCCCCGTCCGTTTAAATATCCGTTCATAGAGAAAACAAACAACACAGCCAGGTAGTCATAGCTGCAGGTTCTGAAAAATGGAATTCCTGCCTCAAGAATTGACGCATCCTTTGAAAAAATACCTATCATGGTTTCTGGGGAAATCTGCGCCCACAGGAAAAATGCCAAGGAAAACGGAGCAGCCGCCAAAATGGCGATCCACAGCGCCCTGTTCATCCGATCGTATTTCTTTGCCCCATAATTCTGAGCCACAATCGAAGCCAGAGCACTGGCTGCCGATGTGGCCGGAAGCATGGCAAACACATCATATTTTCCCGCAATTCCCACGGCAGAGGAGGCTGCCACTCCCAGCGCATTAGTCACCGAGGTCAGATAAAGAAAGGAAAACCGTACCATACACTCCTGAAGAGAAATGGGGATTCCCACTTTTATCAGCTCTCCAGCCTTCTCTTTATCCATCTTAAAATTCTTCAGGCGGAACTGAAAAATAAAATTTCTCTTATTCAGATACAGAGCTGCACAGACCATGCTGAAGCCCTGAGAAAAAATAGTGGCAACAGCGGTCCCGCGGACACCCATGTGAAAATATTTTACCAGAACAATATCTCCCACAACATTCATACACCCTGCAACTGCCACAAACAAAAGCGGACTTCTGGAATCTCCGCAGCCCCGCAGCACAGCGCTGATGGCATTATATCCGCAGATAAAAACCACACCGCAGGCGCAGACCTGCACATATTGTCCGGCCAGTTCATAGGCCTCCTCCGGTGTCTGAAGAGCTGTCAGAATCCACGGGCAAAGCAAAAACAGCAAAACCGAAAGCACTGCTCCTGTCCCTGCAAAGAGACAAAAACTGGTGCCAATGGTTTTCTTCACCTCCTCCGGCCGTTTCTGTCCTGTATAATTTCCAACCAGAACCGTACTTCCGAGAGTCAGGCCTGTAATCAAACTGGTAATAATCTGCGTCACCTGTGTGCCCGTAGAAACAGCCGCCACCGCATCCCTTCCGCAGTACCAGCCAACCACCATCAAATCCGCTGCTCCGTAAAATGCCTGTATCAGATTTGCCAGCAAAAACGGAATGGCAAAAACCACTACGGTTTTTACCAGACTCCCCTGTGTTAAATCATGTTCCTGTTCCATCTTTTGTATTCCTGCCTTATTTTTTATTTATTTCTTTGTGCATCCCTCTTCTTCTGCTTTCTCTCCTCCTGCATAGACAGCAGACGATCCAGATATACTGATTTCAGCTGCTTACTGGCCAGCGCCTGCTTTACCGGGGACAGCTCCAAAATTGCACTTAAAGCCGCTGCCAGCGCCCTGTGATTGGCAAAGGCCTGATTATCGAAAATCAGATTTGCCAGGGTTCCCTTTTCAATCGCCTGGAGTACAAACCGGTGCGTACTGTTTACCGGCGTTATCACCTGCTGACTTCGCCGTTTCATTGTAATCGCCTTTATACTGCAGTTGCGGGCGCAGACTCCGCAGCCCAGACAGATGTCCTGATCCAGAACTGCCTTTTTCTTTCCATTCTCCCCTTCTTTCATGGAAACAGCCAGTACAGGACAGACCCTGGCGCACTTTCCGCAGCCCACACATGTCTCCTCAGAAAACTCCGGAATAAATCCCGTCGTTGCAACCGGCTGCATAGGGCTGAAATGTCTGGCTGCCTGAAGAGCCTCGCAGCAGCATCCGCAGCAATTGCAGATAAAGGACGGATGCTCCCTCACATTTTCACCAATCTGGACAAGATTGCTGGCATAGGATCGTTCCAGGGCATCCAGCGCCTCTTCTTTGGAAATCAGACGGGTATAATCTCCGTGCTCTGCCAGAGACCTGGCCACGTTGTCAAAGGTCAGACATACATCCCAGGGCGCATCAATCTCACAGGGATGACCGGCATGAAACATTTTGTGACGGCAGTAACAAAGGCCAAGCCCGATATATTCCGCTTCTCTGACAATATGGGTTGCCCGCTCATACTCAAGAATATGATTCGCCTTATCATTCAGAAGCACCGGCTCCTGAACAAAAACCCGTCCCAGCTTCGTTTCCGTGGCATAAAACAGATCCTTTATAAAATCCTCCTCCACGTTCATATACTGGTAATACAGCTCTGCCAGATATTTCTGATCAATATCTCCCCTGGTTCTCATCAGAGCAAACTCAATAAAACCGGCCATAGGCGGCGGCATTACAAATTTTCTCTCCCCATTATGCCAGGAATCAACCAGAAGGGCTTTATTGCAAAGATGATCCAAAAGCTTCTCTGCCTTAGCCTCTGTTGTCCCCCACACTCTTGCCGCCTTTTTCAGGGTAAACGGGCGAACCGGCAAAAGCGCCACCCACTTTGCTTCTTTTTCTGTATACAGTACCTGAAGAATCTTATAAAGCGTCTCCGATTCCGGAGCCCCTTGAGTGAACCAGTTAATCCGATCACTTAAATTCCGATATGCATCTCTTGACGTCAGATGTCCCATCCCTGTGCCTCCTTCCTGATACCTGTTTACGCAAAAAACTGTCTGCCTCTCTTTTGATGCTCGCTGCTTTTGATGTCCGCTGCTTCTAATGCTCGCTGCTTTTAATGTCCGCTGCTTCTAATGCTCGCTGCTTTTACAGGATTCATTTCTCCATGCACACAGGATCATCTTTTTCAAGCCAGAGCCTCAAATCTCTCATCCGGCACAAAGCATCACGCCGCCCAATATCGTAAACCTCCTGAAGCTTTCCTGGATCCGATTCCGTCCGTCCAATAGTCAGTTCTCTGCTGGGACGCACCACAAAAATCTTCCCCTCCGCTTCCAGCCGTTCAATATCACGAACGGTTTTATTATATACAAGATGCCTGTTTTCTAAAGCCTGCACAAACTCAGGATATTTGTGATAATACACCTTTGCCATCGCCATCTGCTCCGGTTCTTTCACATATCCCCTGTGACGGGTCAAAACCACCACTGTCTTTAAAAAGCCCATTTTCCGAAATGCTTCCACAGGAATACTGTCACAGCAGCCGCCGTCTAACAGCTTCATTCCGTCCTGCTCCACGATTCTGGACACATAGGGCAGAGAAGCCGAAGCACGCATCAAATCAATCTGTTTTTTCATATCCGTAATCCGCAGATACTCCGCCTTTCCCGTTTCCAGATTACTGCAGGTCACATAAAACTCTGTTTTGCTTTCATCAAAAGCCTTATAATCATACAAATCCAGTTTTTCCGGAAGATCGTGATAACAAAACTGTTCTCCCGCAATATCACCGGTCAGAAACAGGTTGCGAAAGCTCATAAACCGCTTATCCTGACAATACTTTTTATAATATCGAATGCTGCGGCCTTTCTGCCGGGAAACAAAAGAACTGCCGTGAATCGCACCTGCTGAAACACCAATCACACCGTCAAACATCATATTTTGATCCAGAAATACGTCCAGCACACCGGCTGTATAAATGCCCCGCATTCCGCCGCCTTCCAGAACCAGTCCTGTTTTTATATTCTCCACATTATACACATCCTTCCTCCACCAGAATTTCCGCCTGCTTCAGGCGCTCATAAAATACCGGATAAAACGCATCCTCTCCCCCATACGGTGTCAGATAAAACTGCTGCAACACCATCATACTCATAGTTTTCGCATTCTTATCTGTCAGTTTGCCCTGAAGAAGCTTTAAAAATCCATGCCAGTCCCTCACAAATGCATCATATCTGACTGCATCAGGGGTATCGATCCAGCGGCGCACCTTCACCTTGGTACGTTTTTCCTTCCGGCACTCATGAACCTGCAAAAAATACTGAAAAGAACCATCCTCTTCATAATAACGTCCCAACGGAAACAAACGACAGATTCCAGGGCGATACGGATGAATGCTGCACCGCCCGTCTCCATTTAAGAAACCACATCGCCCTTCTTCTCCACTCATCCTGATATTTGGCTGCACAATACCATCCACCACATTCAGCTCCAGCTTATCCGCCAGCAGCTGCGCTGCTGTTTGTCCCAGACCGCATGTCAGACGGTGCATATCGTAAGGATCCAGCCCAATCGATGTTCCCATTCCGCAGCAGCAGGCAAAACAGCCGCGACAGTCATCACAGCCTGCCTTTACCATATCATTCAGACTATACAGCCTGCCGTCAGAAATCTCCTCCAAAGTTACATTTCTTATCATATTTATAATCCGCCTTTCTGCGAAAGGCACCAATGCGTCATGAAACAGCTT
>UQFC01000085.1 GCA_900540335.1 uncultured Clostridium sp.
CTTATTACCTTTTCCCTGTCCAAGCCTCTGGGCGCCTATCAGCTGGGGGAGTCTTATGCCCGGAGCATGGGGGTCAACGTCAGAACCCTGCGGGTATGGATGGTTCTTCTTTCCAGTGTGCTGTCTGCATGTATCGTGTCCTTTGCAGGACCGGTTTCTTTTGTAGGCATTGCCACGCCCCATCTGGTCAAGCGTCTTTTTGGCTCTTCCAGACCTCTTCTGATGATTCCGGCATGTTTCCTGGGGGGAAGCGTATTCTGCCTGTTCTGTGATTTGCTGGCAAGAAATCTGTTTGCGCCGACAGAACTGAATATCAGTACGGTGACAGCAATTTTCGGAGCGCCGGTGGTACTTTGGGTGATGGCAAAGCAGAGAAAGGACAGAGGACTGTAATGGAGTATTATTTTCAGACAGAAGGGTATTCTGTGGGATATGACGGAAAACCCCTGATTCGCCAGATTGAAATTGGAATACAGAAAGGGGAAATCCTGACTCTGATCGGGCCGAACGGAGCCGGAAAGTCTACGGTTTTAAAAAGCATTGCAGGGCAGCTTGAGACAATTGCAGGAACGGCTTATCTGGACGGCAGAGAGCTTGGAAGGATGTCCGGGCCGGAATTAGCCAGAAAAATGGCAGTGGTATTTACAGAACGGCTGAAAGCAGAGCTGATGACCTGTGAGGATGTGGTGGCTACGGGAAGATATCCCTACACAGGCCATTTTGGAATTCTGACGAAGAAGGACAGGGAAGCAGTGCATGAGGCTATGAAGCTGGTTCATGTAACGGAAATCCGGGACCGGGATTTTTCGAAAATCAGTGATGGACAGAGACAGAGGGTGATGCTTGCAAGAGCAATCTGCCAGGAGCCGGAGATTGTGATTTTAGATGAGCCCACCTCGTTTCTTGATATTAAATACAAGCTGGAATTTTTGTCTGTGCTGCAGGAACTGCGGCTGAAGAGAGGTCTGACGGTAATCATGTCTCTTCATGAGCTGGAGCTGGCAGAACGTGTTTCAGATAAAATTCTCTGCATCCGCGGGGAGTTTGCAGACCGGTTTGGAAGGGCTGAGGAAATTTTTCGTCCGGGATACATCCGGAGTCTTTTTTCCATGGAAGCAGGCAGCTTTGACGAGGAAAACACCAGTATGGAGCTGCAGGCTCCTTCCGGAGAACCGAAGGTTTTTGTCATAGCAGGCTGCGGCACTGGGAGAGGCGTTTTCCGGGAACTTCAGAGAAGGGGCATCCCGTTTATAACGGGAATTTTATTTGACAATGATGTGGACTATCCGCCGGCCGCAGCTCTGGCCTCGGAAGTGATTGGGACAAAGGGACTGGAGCCGATTGGAGAGGAAACGGTCCGGAGGGCAAAGCAGCGGATAGACAGCTGCAGCTGCGTTATCTGCTGCAGAAAACAATTTGGAAGTCTGGAAAAGGCAAATGAAGAGCTTTGGCTGTATGCGAAGGCCGGAAAAAAGAAGATGGTATTTGCAGGTTTTGAGGAATAAAGCTGTCTGCAAAAGAGAGAAGGAGAGGCTGTTTCGGATTCAGCCTCTCCTCATTTTTTCAAAAACAGGAATATACAATACCAGAGTCACTGCCATAACAGCCATCATCAGGAGAATCAGGGTATTGGCAGCGGCGCGGGGCAAATCAACAGCAAGAAACAGCACCAGCATTCCAACAAACAGAAGAGCAGTGCAGACCTTTCCAAACCACATGGCGCCGTTTAGTCTTTTGCCCTTTTTTAACAGAATCAGGCCCATCACAGCCATGTAGCCTTCTTTTATCAGCAGCAGTCCAAACAGAGCCCACATCAGGGGATAACGGACAGCAAGACAAAAGGCCAGAGCCCCGTGGGTCAGCTTGTCGGCAAAGGGATCCAGAAATTTTCCGAACTCGGTGATCATGTTAAATTTTCTGGCTACCAGTCCGTCCAGCATATCAGTCAGACTGGAAATCAAAACTACGGCTGCGGCAATCCAGATATCCTGCTTCGTCTCTGCAGTGAGGTAGAGAAAACAGAAGACGGGAATCATCAGGATTCGAAAATATCCCATCAGATTGGGAATGGAAAAGAGTTCATGGCGGTCGATGTGTTTCATGGCCTCACCTCCTAATGAAGTCATTATACCATTTTTAGAGGGGAATACCAATGGGAAATATGCTCCGCTTGACAAAAATCGGGAAAAATTTTATGATAGTAGGATGCTGTTTTGAGTCGGGAGTAAGGAGGATATGATGAAAGAAAAAAAACTTGATTTATGCAGAGATCAGGTGACCTCTGTGTTTTTTCAATTTCTGATTCCATCCATTGGCGCAACGCTGGTAAATTCCATCTATATTCTTGGCGATACCATACTGGTAGGGCGGGGAGTGGGAAGCATGGGAATTGCAGCTCTGAATCTGCTGCTTCCGGTGTTTTCTCTGTTTTTTGCCACAGGAATGATGTTTGGAGTAGGAGGAAGCGTCCTGTTTTCCTTTGATAAGGGAAGGAAGGATGAGGCAGCAGCAAGAGAGCATTTTTCAGCAGCCCTGGTTGGAACTGTGATAATGGCTATTTTTTATGAAATTGTCTGCGGACTGTATTTTGACCCCATTACTGCATTTCTCGGAAGAAATGAGGCAATGGATGAGATGGTAAGAAGCTATGGCCGGATTCTCACGGCAGGCTGCCCGGTGTTCCTGCTGTCATCGTTTCTTCAGGCCTTTGTGAGAAATGACAGAGCGCCGAAGGTGGCAATGGCAGCAGTGATTACAGGCGGAGTCAGCAATGTGATTCTGGACTATATTTTTATGTTTCCCATGAAAATGGGGATGGCCGGAGGTGCGCTGGCTACGGTGCTGGGTTCGGTGATTACTGTGGCAATTCTTCTCAGCCATTTTTTCAGCAGCAGCAATACCCTGAAGTTTACCAGGCATTTTCGGCTGAAGGCCATTGGGGAGGTGGCTGTTAACGGCCTTTCCAGCTTTATTCTGGATCTTTCCAGCGGAGTGGTGATTCTTCTGTTTAACCGCCAGCTTCTGTACTGGGTTGGCGATATGGGCGTAATGGTTTACGGCATTGTTTCCAACAGCGTTCTGATGGTTAATTCCATCAGCAATGGTATCAGTCAGGCATCCCAGCCTCTGATGGCTATAAACAACGGAGCCGGTCTTCAGGAACGGGTAAATCAGACCTTCCGGCTGGCAAGAAGATTTTCCGTGGGAACGGGAATTTTCTTTACGGCTCTGGGACTTCTGGCTCCGGCCTTTGTGGTGCGGGTGTTCGTTTTGCCCACACCGGAGATTCTTGCCATGGCTGTTCCGGCAGTGCGGATCTATTTCCTGGCATTTTTAACAACAGGAATCAATCTGCTCCTGGCTACATATTTCCAGTCTGTGTTGATGCCTGGATGCGCCCTGGTTCTTTCCCTTTGCCGCGGTGTGATTTTTTCAGGTATTCTTGTTTACCTGCTTCCCCTTCTTGTGGGAGTAGACGGAATCTGGGCGGCTATGCCTGTGGCTGAGTTTCTGGCCCTGATACTTGGAATCCTGATGAAAAAGCGGGGAAAGAGGAAAAACAGCCGGGAAAACGGGTGACAATTTGGTTATGATTCTGTTTCTGTGATTTTGAAGCACTGTCCGGAGAAGGGCGCCAGAGTAATCTGGAATCCGTTCTTTTCCGGGCAGTGTTTTGCTTTTGATTTCTTTGTCCGGCCGCCGTATTCCTGCCAGTCTGTATTGATCAGCGGTTCCAGCCAGCGGACATTTCCGGGAAGGGACAGGCCGGAAACCGTATAGGGCTGATCGGAAAACTGGAAAAGGAAGAGGATTCTCTGTTTTTGGCAGCGCCGTTCAAAGATGTAGCAGCAGGAGCCGTCCTTGTCTGATTTCAGCCACCGGAAGCCGGAGGGACTGTAGTCCTCCCGGTAAAGGGCAGGCGTATTCAGATACAGGGTATTGATTTCCCTCATAAACCGGAGAAAGGCATCGTGAATCGGGAATTTCAGAAGACACCAGTCCTGTTCCCGCTTTTCGTCCCATTCGCGAAGCTGTCCCATTTCATTTCCCATAAAATTCAGCTTTTTTCCGGGATGAGCCATCATGTACAGATAGAAAGCCCGGCCCTGCGGAAATTTCCCCTCGTAATCGCCGTACATTTTCTGAAGAATCGTGGCTTTTCCGTGAACCACCTCATCATGGGAAAGAGGAAGAAGATACCGTTCCTGATAGTAATACTGCATGGAAAAGGTCAGTTCATGATAATGCTCCGGACGAAGCCGGGGCTCTGTCTGAAAATAACAGAGGGTATCGTGCATCCAGCCCAGATCCCATTTGTAGTCAAAGCCCAGTCCGCCTTCGCAGACCGGCCTGGTGACACCGGGATAATTGGTGGAATCTTCAGCTATAAGCATGGCATCGGGGAAGCGTTTTTTCAGACCCTGGTTCATGCCGCGGAGAAACTGAAGGGAGGGATGATTTTCTCCCCGCTCCGGCTGTCCCTGCCAGTAAATCAGATTTCGCACCGCATCCATTCTCAGACCGTCAAAATGGTATTCCTGCAGCCAGTAGCAGGCGGCAGACTGGAGAAAACTGCGCACCTCGCCGCGGGAGTGCATAAAGTTGCAGCTTCCCCATTCGCTTCGTCCCACATCCCGGTGAGGATATTCGTACAGAGCTGTTCCGTCGTAATTCCACAGAGCATAATCATCTACGGCAAAGTGAACGGGAACAAAATCAAGAAGCACGCCAATCTGATTGCGATGGCAGAGATCTACAAATTTCTGAAGCTGTTTTGGAGTTCCGTAGCGGGATGTGGGGGCGAAAAATCCGGTGTTCTGATAGCCCCAGGATTCATCTGAGGGATGTTCAGAAAGAGGCATCAGCTCCACATAGTTGTAGCCGTTTTTCTTCAGCCATGGAATCAGCAGCTTTGCCAGCTCCTCGTAGTTGTACCAGTCCTCCGGACCATCGCCTTTTTTCTTCCAGGAGCCGGCGTGAAGTTCGTAAATATTGACGGCCTGGTGAAATGCAGAGCTGCGGCCGGCCATCCATTCCTGATCACGGAAAGAATGGTGCTTCAGGCTGCAGATTACGGAAGCGTTGTGCGGCCGGAGCTCGGAAGAGAGTCCGTAGGGATCGCAGTGATCCAGAAAAGAACCGTCCTGGCGGTAAATCCGGTATTTGTACCGCATGGATTCTTTTGCCTCCGGGACAGTGACCTCCCAGAAGTTTCCGTCATAGATTTTTTCCATGGGCGTTTCCTGCCACTGGTTGAAATCGCCAATCAGAGAAATCCGTAAGGCATTGGGGGCAAAGGTGCGAAAGGTGGTTCCCCGGCTGGAGACCTGTGCGCCCAGATATTTCCATGCTTCAAATTCTTCTCCCATATAAAATCCGTAAAAATCCATCATATCCTCCTGTTTTTTCTTTTCCCGTACCTGTGGGCAGGGAAGTCTGACTTATCTGCCAGGAATCTTGAGTTCCTGTGGTTTTCTGAGTATAATGAGTATAATGCGGAGAAACGAAAAATTCTATCATCAATATTGACAGAAAGTATGATAAACGACATTTTGTTGAAAAGGTTGGTTTTTTATGATGGATATGAGGGTGAAGAAAACAAAAAGGAGCATTATCAATGCATTTTTGGAGCTGCGGTCGAAAATGCCCCTGGAAAAAATCAGGGTAAATGAGCTGTGCCGGATTGCTGAAATTAACAAATCTACATTTTATTCCCATTATCAGGATATTTACCAGCTGTCAGAAGAGGTAGAGCAGGAGGCGATTCAGTCTTATCTGGATATTCCGCATCCGGAATATGTCCTTCACAATACGGAAGGATTTGTAAGGGAGCTGTTTCAGGCTTTTTATGCCCATGAAAGGCTGTTTCGTATTCTGTTTTCCGGAAGCCGGAGCAGCGTGCTGACAGAAAAGATTGCGGAGGGACTTCGGGATCTGATTCTCAGACAGTACCCGCAGTATGCGGATAATCCGGCGTTTCATACGCTGATTACCTACCGGGTTTACGGGGGCTGCTATGCATTTCAGGAAAGCAAAACCTATGGGGAAGAGCTGGTGATTCCACTGATTGGAAAGCTGGCAGGGCAGGATTTTGAGGAATTCGGTTTGCAAAAAACAGAAGAAAAGGACAGAAAATATGAGCAAAAAAACAGGATATGAGAACATGATTGCAGTAACAAACCGGCAGCTTTATCTTCAGGCAGCGGAGAGATCCAGGTGCCGGAACGGGGAAGAAAATGAGGTTCTGAAAGAGGATTTTATCCCTGGATCCTGCTCCTGGAACCGGTATCTGGATCAGACAGAACAGGTACTTTCTCTTTCTCCCAAAGCGCTTGTTCTGCGGGAAAAGGATTTGAAACCGGAGATTTATAAGGCCCTGGCGGCAGAGGTAACAGCCATGTGCAAAGCTGCGGAAACAGAGTGTATTCTCCATGGTTTTTCAGAGGAGGCAAAGGCCCTTTCCTGGAGGAAGATTCATCTTCCCCTGAGACTTTTGCGGGAGCTTCCGTCCCTTGATTTTTTTGAAAAAAAAGGAACCTCTGTCCATTCTCTGGAGGAAGCCAGAGAGGCAGAGGCCCTTGGTGCAAACTACTTATTTGCCGGAAATATTTTTGAAACGGACTGTAAAAAAGGTCTTCCGGGAAGAGGTCTTTCCTTCCTGAAAGAAGTGTGCAGCCAGGTTTCTGTTCCTGTATACGGAATCGGCGGAATCACTCCTGAACGCATGGAAGAGCTTCTTTTGGCAGGGGCTGCCGGAGGCTGCATGATGTCCGGATTTTTAAAGATTCAGGGAAAATAAGAGGTATGGAAGACGGGTCAGAGGGATGATTCAAAGGTTCCTCTGACTTTTGCAGTTCCGTCCTGTACCATGATTTTTCCTTTGGCAATTACGGTATGAAGCTGAAGGCTGTCTTTGTGAAGAAGACAGATATCACCGTCATAGCCGGGAGCAATATGCCCCTTGGTATTCAGCTTCAGAATCCGGGCAGGGTTTGCAGTAACGGCCCGGAGAGCCAGCTCCAGGGGAAGGTGTTCCCGAAGGACACATTCTCTGATTTCCTTTAAAAGTGAAGAGGCTTTTCCAATGCCAAGCCCTTCATACTGGCCGGAAGGACTGAAGCGGGGAAGGCTGCCCTGGCCGTCAGAGGATATGGTAAAATTATTTTCAGAAACACCTGCATCCAGAAGACGCCGGATTCCGGTGCAGACACGAACCTCATCACTGATTTTTTCCCAGGAATCCATATCTTCATTTCCCGTAAAATCTACATATCCGCCTTCTCTGGCAAAGCTTACGGAAGCCTCAAAAAGGTGGGAATTGCGGTTAATATGAGTCGGAAGAAACTGGGTAACGGGAATTTCTGTCTCGTGGACAACACGTTCAATCAGATCCAGATGACGGGCGCCGTCACCAAGATGGATATTTAAAATTCCGGCTTTTCCGGACAGCATTCCCCCGACTCTGGCATCTGCAGCCAGCCGGACAAATTCTTCGTAGGAAGGCTGAGAGGAGCGATGATCAGAAATGGCAATCTCTCCTACGCCGATGACCTTATCAAGCATCATCAAATCCTTCATAACGCTTCCTGTAAGGGTGTGGGGAGGAATCTGGTAGGAGCCTGTATAGCAGAATGCAGTGATGCCTTCGTTTTCCAGACCGTGGGCCTTGGCAAGAAGGGCGGTCATATCTCTGGAAACTCCGTCTGTGCCGATACAGCCGACTACGGTTGTGATTCCGCAGCATGTGAGACCGGTGAGCGTGGCTTCCGGAGTTCTTGTGTGAAAGCCACCTTCTCCGCCTCCGCCCATAATGTGCTCATGGCTGTCGATTAAGCCGGGAACAGCGGCAAAATCAGTGCCGTCGATAGTTTCCACAGGGACAGCGCCGTTAAATTCAGCCTGAAGATTTTTCCCTACAGCAGCAATCCTGTCTCCAAGAATCAAGATATCCTGTTTCCCCAGAAACCGGGGTTCGTAGACTTCTGCATTTTTAATCAGAACAACCATAGTAATTCCTCCACAGATATAAAAATAAAATGATAAAAGCCCTGTTTTTGAATCAGGGCTGAGGGAAGGTTTCCCGGCGGATTTTCATCCGGTCAAAGAGAATCTGATCCGTTAAAAGGGAAAGCTCATCCAGAAGACGGATATGGTAGGTGCCAAGTCCGATCCTTTCCGGGGAAGCCGCAGACGGCTCTGTATTCGCCGGGACAGCTGCCAGTTCTCCTGCAATTCCCATGGTAACTGCCGCCAGAAGAGCAGCGATCAGAGGACGGGAAACAGCCAGATAGACACCGGCAATACAGGTCAGCATACAGCCCGTTCCGGTTATTTTTGCCATAAGGGGAGATCCGTTTTCAACCAGATAAACTTCGTTGTTTTCCCAGTCGGCAATCATATCTACCTCGCCGGTAGCCAGAACAACGGCATGGTTCTGGCGGGCGCACTGCAGAAGGATTTCCGCCATCTGACGCTGGGCAGAAGGATTGTCTTTTGTTACGGCATCGGCAGCGCTTACATCAATGCCGGAGTCGTGAAAACGGGAACCGGCAATGGCCCGGATTTCGGAAGCATTTCCCTTGAGGATGGCCGGATGGCAGTCCCGGATAAAGGTTTTTGCCAGCTCCATGCGGAAGGGACTGCAGGTAATGCCGACCAGATCAAGAACCGCGGCGCGTTCTCTGCCGGCCAGCATCATTGATGCGGCGCGGGCATCTGTAATATTTCCCAGACTGACAGTCAGAGCAGAAGCCATGGCGGCAATCCGTGCCGCCTCCCGCGGATGCTCTGCCATAATGGGACGGGCGCCCAGAGCAAGAACCGCATTGGCGCAGTCATTGATAACAATAGGGTGCGTAATACAGTGAATCAGTGGTTCTGTCTGAAATACCCGTGTTCTGGCCAGGGAAAAGTCCGGGGCCAGACGGGCAGATTCACGGAGAGAATCCGGACAGGAAGTTTTGTCCGGACCGGAAGAGTGGTGTGGTATCATGAATATTCTCCTGCTTTTTTCTGGTTTTTCATCCAGTAAATTCCGGCAGCGGCCACAAATGCTGCCAGTACCAGATATTTTAAGTTTGATGACAGGATTCCCGGGGTTTTTACAAGCTGCTTTACGACAACGGAAACGGCCAGAGAGGCAATCAGTCCCAGAAAGGCAATTCCCATGGCGTCGTTGGCAACACTGTCACCGCCTTCATATGCGCGGGAGCCAAGGGCTTCCTGAAAAACAGAAAGCATTTTTGTTTTCTGCAGATGCTTTAACAGCAGAAAGGCAAGGCTTCCTCCGATAAGAGTTCCTGCAATGAAGGAAGGCACATAGAAGAACCAGGTCAGTCCTGTTTTTCCCCATATCCAGGTCATAACAGGGTAGGAAAGGATGGCTCCGATGATTCCTGTTCCTATCACTTCACCAAGAAAGGCCCATACCAGTTTTCCGCGGGAAAGACGGTAAAACATACCGGAAAGGAAGGCTCCGAAAATCGCTCCGGTCAGAGCCAGAGGCGGAATTCCCATGCAGACCATGCGGATAATGCCGATGGTAAAAGCGCAGGCCAGAGCGTACCAGGGACCCAGCATAACGGCACAGGTAACGTTGATGAGATGAGCCATGGGGCACATGCCTTCTACCCGGAGAATGGGAGAAATGACAACGCCCAGAGCGACCATCATAGAGAGAAATACCAGTCGGGTTACATGTTTGTTTTTGTTCATCTTTTTCCTCTTTTCTGCTGCGGAAAAAGGGCGCCAGTCTGTTCTTTAAGAAAAAGAAACAGCGTGCCGCAGAGGGCACACCGCAATGGATCAAAAAAATATGGATACAGCGATGGTGCCGGCTTACGCAGCTTGTAATGTCGGTCGATGCTCCAATTGCATCCTCTCAATCCGAAACACGGACTCCCATCGCTTATCTCTTCGTACACAGTGCCAGGGCGCTCCCCCTCACACCGATGCTGCCAAAAAGCAGATACAAAGATCTATTGCTATTATATCTGGAAATTACAGTTTGTCAAGATACAGGCAGCGGCTTTTCAAAAAACAGGACGAGAAGCCAAAGACTATCCGAGAATGTGGCATTTCAGGGCGTCAAAGCTTTCCTGACTTAAATCATGTTCAATCCGGCAGGCATCTGCGGAAGCAGTTTCCGGAGAGACTCCCAGTTCCACAAGCCACTGGCTGATCAGGGTGTGGCGCTCATAGGTGTCAGATGCCAGCTTTCTTCCTTCTTCAGTAAGAACAATGTACCCCTCACTGCTGACGGTAATATAGCCCCTGCCTTTTAAGTTTTTCATCGCGACGCTGACACTGGGCTTTGAATATTCCAGCTCGTTGGCAATGTCGATGGAACGAACCACTGGCAGCCGCTTTGAAAGAACCAGTATTGTTTCCAGATAATCTTCTACTGATTCTTCGGATTTGTGTTGGATATATCCCATGGGTAAAAACCTCCTTTTTACTACCTCTATGTTAGCATATTTTTCAGGGAAAGGAAAGCCCTATCAAAGCCGGTCTGCGGCCGGAAACCATGGCTTGACAGAAGAACAGGGCGGGAAGTATGATAGAAACATGAGATGCCGGGGCATCTTCCCCTCTGGAGGCAGGCAGGAAGATGACGGGCGGAATTGCTACGTATTTACAGAAAAAAACAGGCAGCAGAATGCCGGACAGGAGGAAGAATATGCAGAAGCTGGAAAAACAATTCCATATTCATTGCCAGGAAGGAGATGTGGGACGTTATTGCATCCTTCCCGGAGATCCGGGACGTTGCGGAGATATTGCCGCATATTTTGACAATCCCGTTCTGATTTCCCAGAATCGGGAATATACCGTGTATACAGGAACTCTTTCAGGGGAAAAGGTCAGTGTCTGTTCCACCGGAATCGGAGGTCCCTCTGCCTCCATTGCCATGGAGGAGCTTCACAATATCGGGGCAGATACGTTTATCCGCGTGGGAACCTGCGGAGGCATTGATTTGAAGGTTCAGTCCGGTGACATTGTCATTGCTTCCGGCGCGATTCGCTACGAGCATACCAGCAGGGAATATGCGCCGATTGAGTATCCGGCAGTTCCGGATTTTGAAGTGCTGACTGCTCTGGCAGATGCCTCCAGAAAGCTTCAGAAACGGTATCATGTAGGTGTTGTCCAGTGCAAGGATGCCTTTTACGGACAGCATTCCCCGGAAAAAATGCCGGTTTCCTGGGAGCTTCTGCAGAAATGGGAGGCGTGGAAGCGGCTGGGAGTAAAGGCAAGTGAAATGGAGTCGGCGGCCCTGTTTGTGGTGGCCGATGCTCTGGGCTGCCGCTGTGGTTCCTGTTTCCATGTAATCTGGAACCAGGAGAGAGAGAAGGCGGGGCTGGATCAGAACATGAGCGAGGATACTTCATCCGCTGTTCTGGTGGGAATTGAGGCCTTAAAGCTGATGATTCAGAGAGATAGGGAAAAGGTGGAATAAAAACAGAAGGAAAGACTGCCCGAGCAGCAGAAACAACAGGAAGCCTGTGTGGACTTTAAGACAAAACCATTGTATAATAAGAACGGTTTAGGAAGTCGGCGTCCTGGATATGGGAATTCTGAATGACAGGAAATTGCGGACAGAATCGATATATCCAGGGCGCTTTTGAGAATGTATGCGGGAGGAAACATGAAGACGACAGCAGAAAAGAAGGCAATCTTAAAAGAAAGATACGGACGGAGCCGGGAGGAGACGCTCCGCTGCAGTGAATATGCAAAAAAATGGTGGCCTGAAGAGACCGCTCACCGGATGAGAATTGCAGACGAGGTCAGAAACCAGGTTTTCTTATTTGATCTGCCCTGGGATATGGAGCAGACGGCAGAGCCGGTGACATTTGAGGGGGAGATTGACTGGTCCTATCAGCCGGGACCGGATCCGGAATTTATTTTCCAGATGAACCGTCATCAGTACTGGATCTGTCTGGGACAGACTTACGCCATGACGGGAGATGA
>UQFC01000086.1 GCA_900540335.1 uncultured Clostridium sp.
AAGCCAGTGGGATTGCGGTAGCCTTTTTTCAAACTCTTCCTTCGTCAGGCGTCCCGGTTTATTCAGGATCTGCTCTGAAATCGAAATCTTTCCAATATCATGAAAGGCCGCGGCCTTGCTGATCATGGAAATCCTGGCCCCGTCCAGGGCATAGGCCTCCGTCTTTTCCCTCAGCCGTTTTAACAGAAGCTCTGTCATCGCACCGATATGCAGCACGTGCATGCCGCTCTCTCCATTACGGAATTCAACAATATGGCTTAAGATGGAAACCATCAGCGTATTGCTTTTTTCCCGTTCATACATCTGATCAGCAACCATGGAAATCAGCCGTTTCTGTTTGGAATACAGCATAATGGTATTGATCACACGACGACCGACGATCACCTCATCATACGGTCTGCTGATATAATCTGTTGCCCCCAGATCATACGCCCGCTCCTCAACGGAATGAGAATTTTCCGCAGAAATAATGATAACCGGTATCTCCTCTATCCAGTGATACCGGTTCATCATAGCAAGAACCTCAAACCCGTCCATCTTAGGCATCACAATGTCAAGCAGCATAAGAGAAATCTCTGTTCCGTAAGTATGCAGCATTTCAATTGCAGCAACTCCGTCCTCTGCTTCCAGAATTTCATATTTTTCTCTTAACATGTCCGCCAGAATCGCCCGATTCATTTCTGAATCATCCACAATCAGTATCTTGTTAATTTTCCGTTTTTCATACATGATTCTTTTCTGTACCCTCTCAAAAAGATGCCTCTAAGTACATCGTCTTTTATTTTCGAGGAATCTGCACCAAAAAATAAATCTCCCCCTGCATAATTCCTTATATACTGAGTTTATCATAAAGTCCACTGATTGTACACAACGATTTCTCCCGGAGCTGTCTGCAATTCGGAAATCTCTTCCGATTATTCGCTTTGAATATCCGCTTCTGAGGAAATATCGCCATTTTCCGTCCCTGTCAACGAAAATTCTTCTTTTTCAAACTGCCTTATATGAAACACCATGCGCCATTCCACCGCTTCCCGAACCGGCTCAAAATGCAGAGAAGAATATGCCGTGCGTAGTTTTCTGCGGGAATCCATTCCCAGTACGATTTCCGCAGGCCCGTCTGCACCTCCAATGATACAGATCGCCTGTTTAGATACCGGATGAAACGCATTTTCCTCCGTATTTTTCTGCAGGGGCTGATCTCCTTCATCACAGTCATAAATTGTAATTTTATTCTCCGGCTCCGGCGATATTGTGTATCTCATAACAGTACAGTTTGTCGGATAAATCCAGTGTTCTGAGCCAAATCTATTTACCGGAAGCGTTTCCTTTTCCATTTCCTCCACTGTCAGAGAATGTGACATTTTGCTGACCGGATTGTAAAACAAAAAAGATTCCCCCGGTTTGCGGAATTTAAAATGAGGTCCCGGAATCTGAACTGACTGCTGCTCCATTGTGACAGACAGCGTCTTTATTGCAGGACGGCGTCTGCCTGCCCAGGGAAACGCGTTCCGGCAAATCACCCAGCCATAATCATGATCCAGCCCGTAGTGCTCCACTGCCCACTTTGCTTCCAGCTCCTGCCCGCACCTGTCCGGCAGGCAGGGATTATAGGATACAGAACATCCATGAGAAGCTGAAAGCATTTTCCCATTCAAAAGAATCTGCGGTTCAAATAAGACTGCATACCGAAACTGGGCGGAGCAAACATATAGATCATTGCGGCACTAATCATAAACATATTCCCTGAATAAAGATAACGAATAAGAGCTATAACCGGTATCAGCAATAATCCCTGAATAACAACACGAACAGCGATTGCGCGGCAGGCAAGTTTTACTCTGCTTCTATCAAACTCGAAATCGTATCCCACTGCAATCAGGATCAATGAATTTAGTATTGTTGTAATGCTGTTCTTCATTGAACGATATAACATACCGATCTCTGTATTTATTATCATTTTCACGATTCCTGTAACACCAGATAAAATCCCTAAAACAGCCGCTATGAAAACCGGATTTCGGAATGCGTTCTGTACAATTTCAGAAGGCCCCCTTTTTCTTCCTGAATCTTCTGATTGAAGCATGGCAATAAAAATGCTAAAACAAAATAGCATTGTGGCAATGTCAAAAACAGCAATATTGGAAAGCCTGTCTTCTCCAAATAGATTCATGTAGAGAGGAAACGCCATCATTCCCCCCTCATAGACGGAAACAATAAACGGCAGATACCGGCTGTACTTCGCCGGAAGAATCGGACGAAGTACAAAGCCAATACCAAAGCTGAATAACAGTACCAGCATCATGCAGGCAAATAGAAGAAGCGTGTTCACATTATAATCTGCCGTTGCGAGGGCATGAAAAACAGCAACCGGAAGAACAATAGATGTTATCAGATTCTTAATGTCCCTTATACCAGTTCTTGACAGCAATAATTTCTTTTTGCATATCACGCCAATTACAAGCATAATCAAAATCGGCAGCAGACTGCTTAATATTTTCACTTTTTTCTCCCCTCTGTTACATCATCTCTGCAGATTCATATGCTTTATATTCAAAAAAATCAAAATCGGCATAATGCTGATGTTTTACTCGATCTGCACAGGTAATTCCAACCATGGTTCCGGTGAATTCACCATATTTACAGTACTCATCAGAAAATCTGGTCGTATCAAAAATCCGCCCGATCTTTTCATAATTTTCATTGTCATAGCTCCATTCAAACCATGGCTTTCTTCCCTCAATATAAAGGCGAAAATAAATTGGTCTGTCTTCCACCGGAATTCTGGTATTTAAAAATTCTGTTTTTTCACCATTTTCAAGATGGATAATAGAAATGGCGCTCTGCCCCAATGTTTCACTGTAATATTTTCTCAAATTGATATAATTCATATTATCATAGTACAGAATCAATCCGGCACTGTGCTGATGAACTTCTGGTGTAAATTCCATCTTTGTAGTGATCCTTGCGTAAACACTGGTCAGCTTCCGAGCCAAAATACTCACCTTATTTAAGGAAGTTCTGGATTCCTGCCCGCGAATTCTGACATATCCCGGACGGGATTTTACATCTGCAAATCTCTGAGGCATAATACGAGGCGCATAATAATAATTTCCTAACTCCTCTCCGTCAAAATCATCAAAATCCGGGATTTGAGGCATTGTAACCTCAGGAAGAGAGCTTTCCGGGGCCTCCATTTTTGCCAGATTGCTGCCATCTGCCATGCGCAGCCACCCATCCTCTGTCCACATCATTTTCTGGATTGCCGTTTCTCTTCCCAGTGTACACCGAAGCTCCGGCACAAAGGGCCTTGCACATAAATGAACCAGGTATACTTCTCCCGTAGGAAGCTCTACATAACTTCCGTGCCCGGATTTCTGAAGCAGAGAATCCGGATTATAATACTTTGGCTTTAAATGATCGGGATCCTGGCGCTCATAAGATTCTCCCGGTACGCTGGTAACGATCGGATTCTTCGGATCTTTTTCGTAAGGGCCCCACACATTTCTGGAACGCCATGGCTTTACAAATTACAAATTATTTCGCAGAGTTTTCTATGAACACTTTCATACAACTCCTTCACAGATTAGGAAAAAAACAAATCACAATTTTTAGTATTATCGTGTATCGTAAAACCGCCTTTCATCACTGCAATTCCATAAACAACCAAAAACGCAAAAATCGAGGCGAAAATTCTTCATTTTCGCCTCAATTTTTGCTCCTGCGTCTTTATCTTATCGTTTTTTACTTCATCCGCTCCAGCTTCACAATGCATTCTGTATGATCCACAAAAGCAAACATATCCACCGGCCAAGCCCCCTGGGCCCGATATCCGCATTTTGCAAATATCTCCAAATCCCTTGCCAGGGTGTCCGGCCCGCAGGATACATATACTACCCGTTTTGCCTTTACCGCCGCCACGGCCCGGATAAATTCCTCGGTGCTTCCGCTTCTCGGAGGATCCATAAGTACCACATCCACCGTATCTCCGGCCATCGCCATCTGCATCATAAATTTCGTGGCATCATTGCAGAAAAACCGGATATTTTTGATTCCATTCATTTTTGCATTCTGGATCGCATCCTTTACCGCATCTGAATTCAGTTCTACTCCGATTACTGTTTTTGCCTGTTTGCTTGCAATCATACCAATGGTTCCGATTCCGCAGTAGGCATCCAGAACCAGCTCCTTCCCTGTCAGTCCGGCCAATTCTATGGCTTTTCCATAAAGGTACTCTGTCTGCACCGGATTTACCTGATAAAAGGATCTGGGGGAAATGCGGAACCGGCAGCCGCATAAAACATCCTCAATATATCCCTTGCCATACAAAATATGTTCCCGATCACCCAGAACCATACTGGTTCCTCTTCCGTTGATATTCTGGACAATGGTAGTAATCTCCGGATACTTTTCACGCAGAGCCTTTACAAAATTGTTCTTTGAAGGAAAGACCGGCGATGCAGTTACAAGAACAACCATAATCTCATTCGTAACAAAGCCTCTGCGAATCAGCACATGGCGAAGCAGGCCATAGCCGGTATCTTCATCAAAGGTTTTAATTTTAAAGGATTTCAGCATTCCCCGGATAGTTCCGATAATCTCGTCTGCTTTTTCATCCTCGATCATGCAGGACTCTACGGGAACAAGATTATGGGTTCCTGCTTCATAAACACCGGAGATAATCTCCCCTTTTCTGTGCCCGAAAACCGCATGTACTTTATTCCTATAATGAAATGGATTGTCCATCCCCTTTATGGGATAAACCTTGCAGAAACGTCCCAGCAATGCCTGCATCTGTGCCTGCTTTTTCTTCAGCTGCTCTTCATAAGGAATATCCAGATACTGGCAGCCGCCGCATCTGTGAGAAACCGGACAGAGACTGTTTTTTCTGACCATTCCTGTTTCCGGCTTTGCAAACTTTCTTCCTGTTCCTTCCGGCTTCCCTGGCTGTCTTCCAGTTCCTTTCTCACACGCCTTCCCGGGCTTTCCCTTCACCCGGGTTTCTTCCGGCTTCCCATACTGATTTCCGGATACCTTTCTGCCCTCTTTTCTGAACAGTTCTGCAGCCCCTTTCCCTTCCGGCTTCCCGGGTATCCGGGTTCCTTCTTTCTTTCCTGTCTGGCTTTTTCTTTTGCCATTTCCTTCAAAATCTCTGTTTTTTCGTCTGTCTGCCATATTTGACACTCTTCCCACTTTCTTTTTCACTTTGTTTCATCTTTTTTCTTGCTTTTTTCATAGCTTCCGCTATAATCTATAATCGTCAAGCAGCTGCCCGGACAAAGAACAGCCTGCCATCCCGGCCATGCTTCTTCATCCTGAATTTCTGCAGCTTCTTATGATACTGTTTAATGGAGGAATTAGTTATGAATCAACCGTCTTCTGACGCATCCTTTTATCTGGATCCGACTTTATATTATGGCCGCCCATCTGATGAAACCGGCCGGCTTGCCAAAGAACTCCGCACCTATGATCTGCTGGATCAGCTTCAGATTCCCTACTGGAGACTGGATCACGATGCCACCGCTACAATCGAAGCCTGTCATGATGTCGATCAGCGCCTGGATATCGAAATATGCAAAAATCTGTTCCTGTGCAATGCTCAGAAAACAGATTTCTATCTTTTAATGATGCCTGGCCATAAAAAATTCAAGACGGCAAGGCTTTCCAAACAAATCGGCAGCGCACGCCTTTCCTTTGCCGGCCCTGAATTCATGGAACAGTTTCTCGATATTACCCCCGGCTCTGTCAGTGTTCTGGGACTGATGAACGATCGGGAAAACCGGGTTCGCCTTCTGATTGACAAGGATGTTATCGAACATCACGAATATATTGGATGTCACCCCTGCATCAATACATCCAGCTTAAAGATTTCCACCAGAGATATTCTGGAAAAATTCCTCCCATTTGTGAACCACCCCTTTACAGTTGTGGAGCTTCCATGGGAGGAATAAAAAATGACGTAACTGTTCAGGACGAGCCATCTTCTTGTCCAGCAAAGCTGAACAAGAAGCATCGGAGATTCCTCCGATGTGAAATCTGGCTGGAAAATCCGCTTACAAGCAAGCTTGATACGGATTTTCCGCCGGTTCTCCCGCCGTCCTGAACAGTTAGTTACAAAATTACGCTTTTTTAACCGGCTGTGTCACCTGACGCAGCCATTCTTTTTCTTCATCATTCAGATACGGACTGATTTTTTCATAAACCTGTGCATGGTATTCATTTAAGAAAGCCACATCCTCTTCCGTCATCAGCTCGGTATCCAGCGGCTCTGTGTCAACGGGAACATAAGTCAGGAATTCAAAGCAGAGGAACTGCCCGTACTCATTTTTCTCCGCCTTTTTACAGAACATCTGATTTTCCGTACGGATTCCATGACTTCCCTCAATATACAGGCCCGGTTCATCAGAGCATACCATTCCATCCATAAAGGGATAGCTGTCCTGACGCTCAGGAACTATCCGGAAACGAATACCGGCGGGACGCTCATGCACATTCAGCAGATATCCGATTCCATGTCCTGTACCATGATTATAATCCAGACCATGCTTCCAGAATACCTCTCTCGCCACATAATCCAGGCTCAAACCGCTGCAGCCCTGAAGGAATTTTACATGACCCAGGCGCAGCATACTCATAAGAACCATGGTATAGTGCTTCTTCTCTTCCTCTGTTACCGGTCCCAGCGCAAAGGTTCTTGTAATGTCTGTCGTTCCCTCCAGATACTGTCCGCCGGAGTCAACCAGATAAAGTCCCTTCGGTTCCAGAACCGCGCAGGTTTCCGGAACTGCATGATAATGACACATGGCTGCATTGGCTCCATATGCGGAAATCGTTGTAAAGCTCTGATCCAGGGCGCCATTGTCCAGACGCATCTGATCCAGACGATCTGCTGCTGTACATTCTGTCATGGGAACCTTGCCGATATTTTTCTTCATCCAGTAAATGAATTTCGTCATGGTCACGCCGTCTTTGATGTGAGCAGCCTTCATGTTTTCAATTTCTACAGAATTCTTCTGCGCCTTCGCCAGGGAAGTCGGATTCATTTTGTCCAGGATCCGGTTGCTGCTGTCCAGAGAACGGATGATGGTATAATTGACCTTTCCCTTCTCCAGAAGCACACGGCTGCTGCGTACGGTTCCTACATAATCATATATATCTTCATATCCCCATAAGGTAACTCCAAGCTCTTCCAGGTATGTTTTTACCTGCTGAGGAACTGCCTCCGGATTCACAAAGAAACGAATTTCATCCTTTGTAACAGTCAGATAGGATAATACCACCGGGTTGCAGGGAATATCATTTCCACGAATATTCAAAAGCCACACAATGTCATCCAGTGTAGTGATAATATGAAGATCCGCCCGGCACTGCTCCATCTCCGCACGAAGCTGGGCAATCTTTTCTTTTGCAGATTTTCCTGCATACTTCTCCGCCAGAATCCAGATGGGCTCTGCAGAAAGAGGCGGACGATCTTCCCAGATTTCATCTACCAGGGCAGCATGATAATCCAGTGTAATCTGCTTTTCCTCCAGACGTGCTTTCAGATCCTCCCCCATTTTTCCGTTGATTACCCGGCCGTCAAAGCCCAGTGTAATCCCGTCAGGAAGCTGCTCCAGATATTCCTCCAGAGATAAGACGCCAGGCTGTCCCATTTTCATAAGCTCTACTCCTGTGTCTTTCAATTCAGCTGCTGCCTGTACAAAATACCGGCCATCGGTCCATACTCCGGCCCAGTCTCTGGTAATCAGAGCCGTACCGGCAGACCCGGTAAAGCCTGTGATATATTTGCGGCAGGCAAAATGCTCTCCTACATATTCTGATTCATGATAATCGGAGGTGGGCACCAGCACTGCATCAATATGGCGCTCTTCCATCAATGCCCTGAGACGGGCAATTCGCTCAGCAATCCTGTTCATGATCTTCTCTCCTGTTTCCATAATATTTCTTATCATACCACATTTTCTGACGTCTGTCACCTCATGGCATCTTCAATGGCCGCACTGATTCCCTCACTGTAGGTGGGATGCGCTCTCATAGCCATGGAAAGCTGCTTATCCGTCAGTCCGTTTGCAATAGCTGTCGCCATTTCGCCAATCATATCCGTGGCTCTGGGACATATAATCTGGGCTCCCACAATGGTATTGTTATAGGTTTCAAAAATCAGACGAATAAATCCGTTCTCTTCTCTTGCAATGATGGATTTACCATTTCCATCCATACGGTAAACACCGCAGCGTACCTGCATTCCCAGCTCCTTTGCCTTCTGCTCTGTAATTCCTACTGTAGCAATCTCCGGCTCTGTGTAAATACAGTTTGGAACAATCGGAAGAGAAACATACATCCCGCTGGGAACTGCCTTCAGGCGGATACTGTGCGGCTGTCCGGCGATATTTTCTACCACATAAGTGGCCTGAGCCATAGCAACATGAGCCAGCTGGGTCGATGCCACAACATCACCTATGGCATAAATTCCCGGCTCGCTTGTCTCAAAATCTTCATTAACCCAAATCCGTCCGTTTTCCATCTTGAGACTGATATCCGCCCCTAAAAGGCCATCTGTATATGGAACACGGCCAACGGCTGATACTACCTGAGTTGCTTTTGTCGTATGGCTTTCTCCTGTTTCCAGATTTCTGATATGACAATTCAGACCGTCTCCCTCAGTAATCTCTTCTACCACGCTGTTGCAGTAAACAGTAATTCCCTTTTCTGTCAGCTGCTGCTTCAGGGCTGCCGCCACTTCCTCATCCATCGGACTTAGAAGGTGAGGGCCCTTTTCCACAATCGTCACCTTTGAACAGAGTGCCTGAAAAATCGTTGCAAATTCAACGCCGATTACCCCTCCGCCCATAATCACAACCCGATCGTAATTCCAGGAAGGGGCAGATAAAAGTCTGTCACTGTTTCCCACCCCGGGCAGATCAATGCCGGAAATCTCAGGCTTAACCGGTCTCGCCCCGGTAGCAATGATAATTCTGTCTGCCTGAAAATATTCTTTTCCGTTTTCAGAGTTTACCTCGACTGTTTTTCCCCGGCGGATCGTAGCAGTTCCTTTGATATAATCAATTTTATTTTTCTCAAAAAGCTTTTCAATCTCTCCGCGGTATTGTTTTACAGAGCGCTTTTTATACTCCTGCATTTTCCTGAAATCAAAAGAAATAAAATCAGTAGAAACGCCAAACACATCGCTGTGCTGCATCATAGAAAAAATGCTGGATGCATGAAGCAGTGCTTTCGTAGGGATACAGCCCCTGTTAATGCAGACACCTCCCAGCTTATCCCGTTCAATCACCGCTACCTTCAGTCCAAAACCTGCGGCCTTCAGCGCTGCTGTATAACCTCCAGGTCCTGCTCCGATAATAATCAAATCGTATTTTACTGCCATATTTTCTCCTTTTTAATATCCTTTTCTGTCCTCAGAGCAGCACTCCCCGTCAATCAGTTTCAGACTGCAGCAGGCATTCCAGATTCCATTCTCTCCCACAGCTGTCGTAACATAATCCGCTGTCTCCTTTAATTTTTCGATTGCATTGCCCATAGCAACTCCGATTCCTGCCTGCTGAATCATTTCATAATCATTCATGCTGTCTCCAAAAGCAACCGTATCTGCCATAGGAACTCCATAATAATCGCAAAGCAGCTTCAGACCCTCCGCCTTTGACACCTTCTTCTCAACAATATCAGCGCCCTCCCGGCTGGAAAACATTGGAAGCTTCAGCTGAGGAAATGCCGCTTCCATACTTTTTGCTCCATCCTCCTGCCCCAGATAGACCAGGGTTCGCACCGGCATCTGCAAAAGAAGCTTTGGATCCCGGAATTGTCTTCCTGACTCTCCAAAACGGCGGATATCATTGCGCACTACAAATTCCGGATTCACATAATAATCATCCGATACATCTGTCAGTCCCACGGAAAAATCCTTTCCCTCTGCAAACTCCAGAATCTGCCGTACCAGTTCTCTGTCCATCCGGTGTTCGTGGATCAGCGTTTTTCCAACAGTAATTTTAGTTCCATTTAAATGAATCACTGCATCTGGCTGAATCTCATCTGCCAGCCCCCGGCTGTAACGGTTATCCATATCTCTTCCGGTAGCAATTACAATATAATAATTTTTCCTCAGCCTTTTCACTGCCTCAATGGCACTTTCCGGAATCTTAAAATCTTTGTGATCCAGAAGTGTCATATCCATGTCAAAGCTGACAATTCCTTTCATATTTTCTGTCTCCTGTCTCTTCTGCCTTAAAAAACAGCCCTTTCTGCCTTCCAAAATAAGGGCCTTCGCTTGATTCTCCCTTGTTTTTCTGGGCAGATGCCATAATTTTTTCGCTGTTTAGCAGGTTTTTCCAGCATTTTCTGCTAAAAATATAATATCAGATAAAAAAAATGTTGTAAACCTCTTTTCAAAATGGAATTTATCTGCTATAATAAGGAAGTTCGTTGAGGAACACAAAACAAAACGGAGTATGGCGTAGTTTGGTAGCGCGCTCGGCTGGGGGCCGAGAGGTCGCAGGTTCAAATCCTGTTACTCCGACTGAATGAAAAGCCTTGTTTTATACGGGATGTACTGGAACCCGCATAAAACAAGGCTTTTTCGTTGTTTCATTTTTCTTTTACTGCCCTCATTTTTCGTAAAACGCATCAGCCAGATGGCCTCTATAGAACCCTGTTGTCTTGAAATGAAAAAATGCCAGAGTGCATGTTCCTTTCATCATACACCCCAGCATTTATTATAGAGTCCGTATCATTCACCGGTCGGATCTAATGCTCCTGTCCTTCCATTTTCCTGTAAAACAGACATGTCCAAATTACACATGAATCTCTGCTGTCATTCCCAGAATATCCTGATTCTCCTCCAGAATCGGACGAATCACTTCCTCCAGGAATTCCTCAACCTGCTGCGGTGCGCGTCCAACATATCTGGACGGCTCCATACATGCCTGCAGCTCTTCTATGGTCAGTCCAAATGCCGGATCTGAGGCAATCAGCTCCAGGAGATTGTTGTCCAGTCCCTTTTCCTTTACATTCTTTCCTGCTTCCATGGAAAGCTGGCGAATCCGCTCATGAAGCTCCTGGCGATCTCCGCCGGCCTTTACTGCATCCATCATAATGTTTTCCGTAGCCATAAAGGGCAGCTCTGCCATAAAATGCTTCTCAATAACCTTCGGGTATACAACAAGACCGTCAACCACATTCAGATACAGATCCAGAATGCCGTCTACAGCCAGAAAGCCCTCCGGAATACTGAGACGCTTATTCGCAGAATCGTCCAGAGTACGCTCAAACCACTGGGTAGACGCTACCAGCATGGGGTTCATCACATCACTCATAACATAATTGGACAGAGAAGCAATCCGCTCACTGCGCATCGGATTCCGCTTGTATGCCATGGCAGAAGAACCAATCTGATTTTTCTCAAAGGGCTCTTCCACTTCTTTCAGATGCTGAAGCAGACGGATATCATTGGAGAACTTATGTGCGCTCTGTGCAATGCCAGCCAGTACATTCAGCACTCTGGTATCTACTTTTCTGGAATAAGTCTGACCGGAAACAGGATAGCAGCTGGTAAATCCCATCTTCTCTGCAATCATCTGATCCGCCTTGCGGCACTTTGCGTGATCCCCTTCAAACAGCTCCAGGAAGCTGGCCTGAGTACCGGTAGTTCCCTTCGAGCCCAAAAGCTTCATATTAGCCAGTACATGATCCAGATCCTCCAGATCCAGGCAAAGCTCATTCAGCCACAGAGTTGCACGTTTTCCAACTGTTGTCGGCTGTGCCGGCTGAAAATGGGTAAATGCCAGAGTCGGCTGATTTTTA
>UQFC01000087.1 GCA_900540335.1 uncultured Clostridium sp.
TATAAGCCATTGCTGATGAACCAATCTGTGTCTTTTCAAAAGGTTCCTCGATTTCTTTTAAATGCTGTAAAAGTCTTATATCATTAGAAAACTTGTGGGCACTTGCGGCAATACCGGCAAGGACATTCACAACCTTGGTATCTACTTTTCTTGAATAAGTCTGGCCTGAAACAGGATATGTATCCTCAAATCCCATTTTGTTGGCTATCATCTTATCAAGACGGCGTATTTTATCCTGGTCGCCTTCAAAAAGCTCCATAAAACTTGCCTGTGTTCCTGTTGTACCCTTCTGTCCGAGAAGCTTCATTGTTGAAATAACATGATTAAGGTCTTCAAGGTCTAAAAGAAGTTCCTGCATCCAGAGAGTTGCTCTTTTACCTACGGTTGTTGGCTGGGCAGGCTGGAAATGTGTGAATGCAAGAGTAGGAAGTGCCTTATATTCATCTGCAAATTTTGCAAGCTCAGCGATCACATTGATCAGCTTTTTACGAACCAGCTTGAGTCCCTCTGTCATAATAATAATATCTGTGTTGTCTCCTACATAGCAGGAGGTTGCTCCCAGATGAATAATCCCCTTTGCCTTGGGGCACTGCTGACCATAAGCATATACATGAGACATTACATCATGACGGACAAGACGCTCACGCTCCTTTGCAACATCATAGTTGATGTCATCTGCATGGGCCTTCAGCTCGTCGATCTGCTCCTGGCTTACCGGCAGTCCCAGCTCGTGCTCGGTCTCTGCGAGAGCAATCCAGAGTCTTCTCCAGGTTTTGAATTTTTTATCCGGAGAAAAAATGTACTGCATTTCCCGACTGGCATAACGCTCAGACAGGGGGCTTTGATATCTGTCGTTCATAAGAACCTCCCGTTTATGATAAATTTGCAGCGTCAATTCCAAATCCTGCTCTGCCTGAAAACAGTCCCTGGAATCTGCGCCGTGATAATAGGATTTCTGGCACAGTTATAAGTTACATATATAAAAGACCATCTTTTCAGAAGAAATTATAATGCATCAATCCTGTAAATGCAAGATCTTCTTTTATTATATTCCCTAATGACAGAAAACTCCCCTTTTATCACTCATCCGCCATCTCTGTATTTTTCTGGATTCTGCGATAAAACTGAACCTCCAGAGTTTCCGGAACAAAACGAATCCCGTAAATCTCCCGTTCTCCATCGCCGGCCGGAGCGTCCCGGCTTCCCCATTCCAGAAAACATCCTGTTTCTCTCCGGATCAGAGCTGCTCCTGTTTCCCGCGCCCACTGCCGGCCGGAAAAAACAAGAAGCTCCAGACACAGAGCTGCAGCCAGCCAGGAGCGAAGATCACTGTACCGTTTTCTGCTTCCGTTCTCTTTGGCAGCGGCACAAAGAGCCCTCTTTCGCCAATCCCGATCCCTTTTCCGCCACCGATACGTTTTTCTTTCTTTTTTTCTTATACAAGGTTCCCCCTTTCGTCTTTCAAAATTCCCTTCCGTTCCAGTTCCTCCCTTACGGCTTCAAAAGGAATGATCGGCGGCTGTTTTTTCACATGCTGCCCGATATGCTTTTCCATCCATACCATGTTGTACCACCGTTCAAATTTATATCCGCACTGAAGAAACTCTCCAACCATCCGGTATCCAAGTTTTTCGTGAAAATGCACACTGTCCAGAGTCAGGTATTCGTCCTCCTTCTCCGGATATGCGATACAGGCATTCAGATTCAGAATATGCTGTGCAGCCAGCGCTTCCTCCAGGGCTCCGTACAGCTTTTTGCCGATTCCATGTCCCTTCTCTGACCGGCAAACGTAAATACTGGTTTCCACGGCCCAGTCATAAGCTGCCCTCTCCTTAAAAGGAGAAGCATAGGCATAACCAGCTATTTCTTCATTTTTCCAGGCTGCAAGATAGGGATATGTCCTTTGAATTCTTCTGATTCTTTCCTGAAATTCTTCCAGAGACGGAACCTGATATTCAAAGGTAATGGCTGTCTCCTCCACATACGGCTTATAGATTTCCAGCAGTCTCTGTGCATCGTCCTCAGAGACTGTCTTAATAAAAATCTGTGCCGGTTCTGACTGCGAAGCCTCCTTTTTTGGTTCTGTCTCAGCCTCGCCGCCTTTTTGTCCTGTCATACTCAACCTTTGCCCTCCCTGTATCTTTTTTCTGATTACCGGAAATCACTTTTCTTTCGTATGCCTAATCTTACCATAAACAAAGCCCGCTGTCCATTCCCGCCGCATGGTTAAAAAAGAAGCCCGCCTTCAAGATTCTCCGTCTGCGGCAGAACGCTTCCAGCAAAAAAGAACAGACAGAAGCATCCCTGCTTTCTGTCTGTCCCGTCTTATCAGCTGCCCGAAAGCTGCTTCTGTATTTTACCGGACTGTCCCGGTCTCCTGCACAGAGGTTTCTCCTGTTATCTCGTCAACACCTTTTTCCACATCGTGAATCAGGCCGTCAATCACGCCGCCGGTGGTTTCCTCCATACGGCTTCCATCTCCACTGGAATCTGCCTTTCCGCCTGCCGATGAGGTGCCTCCGTTTCCTCCGCTCATTCCTGCGCCTCCAGTTTCTTTTCCAGCGCCGGAGGAGCCTGCCTCAAAGGAGGTTTCCTCATAGGATGAAGGACTTCCGGCAGAGGTGCCGGTTCCGGTTCCATTTCCCTTATCCTGATTTACACATCCGGTCATTCCCAGCACAGCAAAGACAAGAAGCATCGCACAGCAAGATACTCTGATTTTCTTCATAATCATATTCTCCTTTCTGCTTGTTGTGGTTAGTATAAGGAGAATTTCTTTTTTTATTCTTTTCTGCCGGACCGGATTTGCCCTTCCTTTAGGAAGCTGCGTTAATCACATCTGCCATGGTATAAAGTCCCGGTTCCTTTCCTGCCAGAAATACAGCTGCCTCCAAAGCGCCTTTTCCAAAAATTGCCTTAGAATATGCGGTGTGAGAAAAAGTAATCACCTCATCCTTTCCTGCAAAAATCACCTCATGTTCTCCTACAATAGAGCCGCCCCGGACTGCAGAAATTCCGATTTCTTTTTCATCTCTCTTCTCACGCTTCTGGCTTCTGTCATAAACATAGTGGTACTGACCGTCCATTGCCTCATTGATGGAATCTGCCAGAGCCAGCGCTGTTCCGCTGGGGGCGTCCACCTTCTGATTGTGATGCTTTTCCACGATTTCCATATCAAAACCAGCTCCGGCCAGAACCTTCGCCGCGTCCTGAAGAAGCTTTAACAGCGTATTAATTCCCAGAGACATATTGGCGGAACGAAGGATTGCCGTCTTTTTGCTGGTTTCCTCCACCTTCTGCAGCTGCTCCTCAGAAAGTCCTGTTGTGCAAAGCACCAGAGGCATTTTCTTTTCTCCGCAGTAATCCAGCAAATGATCCACGGCCTTCGCAGATGCAAAATCTACAATCACATCTGCCTCAACATCACATGCTTCCAGAGAGGGAAACACCGGATATCCCAGGGAAGTGTCTTCTTTCAAATCCACGCCTGCTGCAATTTCAATTTCCTTCATATCCTTTGCCAGTCCGGTAATCGTATGTCCCATTGCGCCGCCGCAGCCATGCATAATCATTCTTATCATTATTCTTTCCTCCGTTTTTTATGCCTGTTTTCAAAAAAATCTGGTTTTTTTAATTATTTTTCCGGTTTCAGCGAAGCCCCGGACAAATATCCGGGGCATACTGAAGGCTCTTATTTTAAAATACCATATTCGCGCATCGCTTTTGCAAGACGCTCCTGATTCTGTTCCTCCATCGTAGTCAGAGGAAGACGCATGGGGCCGACTTCCTTTCCCATCAGATTCAAAGCTGCCTTTACAGGAATCGGGTTCACCTCGCAGAACAATGCATTGATCAGGGGCAGAGCCTCTAACTGCATCCGGCGGCTGGTTTCCACATCCCCGCGGAAGAAGGATGCGCAGATCTCGTGTGTCTGTCTGGGAGCTACATTGGACAGAACAGAAATCACGCCCTTTCCGCCCATAGCCAGGAGCGGAACGATCTGATCATCATTGCCTGAGTATACATCAATCTCTCCGCCGGACAGATGCATAATCTCTGCAATTGCAGAAAAATCTCCGCTGGCCTCTTTCACTCCGACAATGTTGGGAACCTCTTTGCAAAGTGTCACAATCGTCTCCGGCTTCATGGTTACACCGGTACGTCCCGGAATGTGATACAGAATGACCGGAATAGACACAGCATTTGCAATGGTGGTAAAATGCTGAATCAGTCCCTTCTGGGTTGCCTTGTTGTAATAAGGAGTTACAACCAGAAGTCCGTCGGCTCCGGCCTTTTCAGCCGCAATTGACTTGGATACCGCTTCTCTGGTACAGTTTGAACCGGTTCCTGCAATTACCGGAATTCTGTGATTTACTTTATTGCAGATAAAGCGAATGACCTCGTCATCCTCCTCATGGGTCATTGTAGAAGATTCTCCGGTTGTTCCACATGCAATAATGGCATCTGTGCCTCCTGCAATCTGCTCCTCAACCAGCTCCTCCAGCTTTTCAAAATTCACCTCTCCATTTTCCTTAAAGGGAGTAATCAGCGCTACGCCTGCTCCTTCAAAAATAGCCATAATATTCTCCTCCTTCTTTTCTGTCTGCCAAAATGGGAAAAACTATATCAAATAAAACTTTTATCAGGCAAAAAATGAGGGCCGACAGTTCTGGTCAGCCCTTAAAGTCCAAAATCATACGTCTGGCTTTAAGTAGCTCTCCATCCGCCAGGATGACAGTCATACGGTTCTTCACCATACACCCAGATCTCCAAATCCAGAAACTCTGAAAATCTTCGGCGCCCGCCCTTTCCGGCATCTTCTTCTGTCTCTGGAACATCCGATACCTTACTCTTGCTTCGCGCAACCTCTACTTGCCTAATTTCCTCTTATCTTATCATTATTCCCTGGAAATGTCAACGAATTCGACAGAATCCCCTCTGTTTTCTGTCCCGTCACCAGCCGGCTACTCGTTTCGGATTGCTGCAAGCGGACTTAGCTTCATAGCCCGCAGTGCCGGGAAAAATCCGGCTGCCATTCCAACCAGAACAGCAAATCCGACAGCTGCTCCGGACAGCCAGACCGGAATACGGGAAATATCCCCTGCCTGACCGGTCATCACCTGCCCAATCTGCAAAAACCGGTTGACCAGGAAGGATACGCCGTAGCTGAAGGCCACGCCGATGACTCCTCCCATAAATCCAATAAAACCGGATTCAATCAGAAACATATTCCGGATCACTCCCATGTCACAGCCCAGTACCTTCATAATACCGATTTCCTTTGTCCTCTCATAAATAGACATCATCATGGTATTGGCAATTCCGATTGCTGCAACAAAAAGGGAAACAGCACCGATTCCGCCCAGAACAGCCTGAATCATGCCAGACTGCTTTTCCGACTGTTCCATCCAGTCTGCGCGGCTGGAAGCCTGAAAGCCCATATCCGTCAGCTGCTTCTGCACCTCTGTCACATATTCCATTTCATCCACATTGACAACACAGCCGCTGTAAATAAAATACGGATATGGTTTTCCTTTTTTATTGGTAGGCTGTCCGGGAATCGGTTTCTTTTTAAATACCCGTTTCAGCTGAGCCTCCAGAAGATCAAGCCTTGCATATACAGAATACGCGTGATCGTTGTACTCGTTTACCTCTCCCTCCACGACTCCTGCAGCCGGAATCATATATTTTTTCGGCATTTTGGGAGCATCCTCACCTCCGGACATGGAGGAATAATAAGTCTCCACATCAAAAATTACAAACATGGGTTTTCCCATAAAATCCACATCCGGCAGCTCCCCGGTTTCCCAGTACTGACTTCCTGATTTCCCATCGGAAAACCACTGGATAACCGAGTTTCCGTAAATCAGCTGCAGATTCTTATCTCCTGCGGAAGGCGCCTGTCCCTGAGCCAGCTTGATCTCCTGCATATACTCCAGCGGCACCCCTGTCAGAGTCATTCCTGCCTTGTATTTGCCCTGCATCATCATCGTCTGGACTTCCAGTTTCGGGTAAACACTTTTCACATGTTCAATCTGCTTCATCTGGGCAATGGTATCTTCTGTCAGATAAAGACTTTCCTCTCCATCCGAGCCGCCTCCGCCCCAATAGCTTTCACTATACACTTCGATGGCTGTCAGACTTCCGTAAGAGCTGATCAGTTCTCTGTTCAGCTCATTCAGACCGATTCCCAGGGATACCATCACAACGATGGAAGCCGTACCAATAATTACGCCAAGAACAGTAAGAGCAGTCCGAAGCTTTCGCCGCCTCAGATTGTTCAGGCTCATAGTCAGCAAATCCCCAAATTTCATGTTTTCCTTCCTCACCGTCTGTTATTTTATCCGGCCTGCAGCTGTGTCAGCTGCCCGGCCGTTTTCTCTGCCGCACTTCCGGCTCTTTTTCCTACTGCTCCTCATCCTCCAGCTCTTCCTGTTCTTTCCGGCGCTTCCTGCTTCGAACCGCAATTCCCGCCAGAATGATGGACAGAACCGCCACTGCTCCTAAAGATACAGGAAGCAGAATCCCGCTGTACTTTTCCAGAAAGCCCGGCTCCTCCACAGAAAGCTCTTCCATGCCTCCATTCATCATATCGTCCTCAAGGGGCATAGGCTCGGAAACAAAAAGGCTCATCTCCTTCTGCTCTTCTGCAACCTCACCGTTTTCATCTTCATAAGAGATTGTCACTTTAATCTTTCCTTCATCCGCAGTCGGAGCCGCACCCATAACCATACAGTCCACATTTCCGGTTTCTCCCGGCTTGATGTTTCCTACATAGGTGTCTGTTGTCTGAATAGAATCTGCCTCGAACTTAACCATAACATTGTACAAAGTCACCTTGCCCGTATTGTTGATACCGAACATGATATTGCTTTCTTCTCCTACGGAAATGGCCTCCGGCATAATCTCAAAAGTGCCTGTGTTCAGGCGGGGAATCTGCCGGATCGGAATATCCACCGTCATGGTTTCCTCTGCATTTTTAAACTCCGGACTGTCGTATTTTGCTTTGAACGTAAGTCCGTAGGAACGCTGATCCACGCCTGCCCGTGAAGAAAGCCGCAGGCGGACCTCCTGACTCTGTCCTGCCCCCAGGGAGCTGATGGAAACAGAAGAAGAACCTGCCTCTGTAGAAAAAACAGGGCTTTCTGATGCTTTCTCAGACTCCACTGTCATCAGAATATCTGATGCCGGGACACTGCTGGAAGCATTCTTTACATTTAAAATCAGTTCAAAGGCCTCTCCCGCAATAATCGTTTCCGGATTTGTGGCAAATCCATCGATGATCAGACGGGCCTTGGTTCTGTCATGCTCATTGAACTCCTCGTACTCATCCTCTTTTTCTTTGTTATGTACCCGCACATAAAACTTGGTTTCATAGGTAGCAAGCTCGCTGCCTGTGGAGCTGTCCGAATAATAAATCTTCATGGAAATGGGATAATACCCGGTGTAAGTATCTTCCCGGATTGCAAAACTGTAATCCAGGGACACAGTCTCATCCACAGCGATTTTTTCAAACATTCTATCGTAGTTTGCATCATTGATTTCAAAGGGGAATTTGGTACTGTCCGGATCCAGGATCATGCTGGCTTTTACATTATATACAGTTGCCGGACTGTTGTTTCTCAGATTGATGGAAAAATTCATCACGTTGGGATACACTCCATCCGGAGTGCTCTGTCCCTCTCCGAGAACAAAATCATAGGTATGATTCTCGTCATCCTCATCATCCGTTCCTGTTCCCTTGCTGATCCAGATCTGAAGATCCTCATATCCCAGCTGTTCAAATCCGCCGTCACTCACCTTGCGCAGCACCACAACCGGTACCTTGTAATATCCTTCTGTCAGATCATTTCTTACCCGTCCGCTCAGAGATACGCTTTTTTTTCCGTCCAGGTTTCCCACCCGTTTTGGGTTTTCCCTGTCGTGAAGAGAACCTGTTACCTCAAACGGGAAGGAGTATCCGTACTCCATATCCTCATCTGTCTCATCCCAGATCTCTCCGCCGGTTACATCAAATCCGATGTAGATCTCTTCCAGCTTTGAACTGCTTTCAATGGAAAAGGAGACGGTCGTATTTTTTCCCGTCTTTCCCCGGGCAATTTTATCCGAAGTAATGGATACCTGCGCTGCAAATGCCGGAACCGGCACAGCAAGTATCATCAATATTACCGCCATACACATGGCGAATCCGCGTTTTAACTGCTTCATGCTTTTTCTTTCCTCTTCTTTCCTTGTTTTCTGTCCTTTTGCAGGCTGCTTCCTCTTTCTGCTTTCCCCCCTGGTTTACTCTGGCGGGCGTTTTTCCTTTCCGGCTTCCCCCCTGGTTTGCTCTGGCGGGTCCTCTCTTCCTTCCGGCTCATTTGTTTTTTCTTCTGCCAAAATTCCCTCCGTCTCATCCATTTCCTCATCAGGATGAAGATTTTCTTCGATTTTAAAAATCTTTCCGTCTACAATGTGAAACTGGCGGTCAGCAAAGCCTGCAATATAATTGTCATGGGTAACCATAACCAGTGTCTGGTTCTGCTCGCGGACAATCCGCCTCATCAGCTTCAGCACCTCTCTGGTCGTTTTAGAATCCAGATTTCCTGTAGGCTCGTCCGCAAAAATAATTTTGGGATCCACCACAAGGGCTCTGGCTATACCCACACGCTGCTGCTGGCCTCCGGACATGGCATTGGCCATATGCTTAGCCTGCTTTTCCAGACCCACCAGCTTCAGATACTTCATAGCCTTTTTGTTCCTCACACTTTTGGGAACACCCCTGAACGACAGGGGGAATGCCACATTTTCCACTGCATTCATTGTCTGCAGAAGATTGTAGGACTGAAAAATAAATCCCACATGATCCCTTCGAAAGGCTACAAGCTGATTTTCATTCATCCGTTCCATATGCTTGCCTGCAATCACAATCTCGCCCTTTGAGGGCTTTTCCAATCCGGCCAGCATATTCAGCAGCGTCGATTTTCCGGAACCGGATGGCCCTACAATGGCGCAGAACTCACCTTTATACATTGTGAAATCCACTCCGTTTAAAGCATAGACCTTGTTGGTTCCGACTTTATATATTTTATACAAATCCTTTACCTGAATAATCGGTATTCTCTCTGTCTCCATATAACCTCCGCCCAGACAGTTTTCGCATATCCGTTCTGTCTAAAAACAGTATACACGATCTTAACGATTCATGCATAACATTTTTCTTAATCTTCTTTAAAGACTCATTACATCTATTTTAGACATTCTGACGTGTAAAAAAGTTTCATTTTTTAAAAAAAAGGACTGGTAATCCTTGAAAGAATCATATATAATATGATCCAAACGAATTAAAAAGGAGATACGCCATGAGACACATGTTAAACCCATTGGATTTTTCAGTAGAAGAAATCGATCAGCTTTTATCATTGGCTTCTGATATTGAACATCACCTTTCCCAATATGCTCACGTTTGTGACGGCAAGATATTAGCTACTTTATTTTATGAACCAAGTACAAGAACCCGCCTCAGTTTTGAATCTGCTATGTTGCATCTGGGTGGCAGCGTACTTGGTTTTTCTTCGGCCAATTCCAGTTCTGCTGCAAAAGGCGAAAGTGTAGCTGATACCATCAGAACCGTATCCTGCTATGCAGATATTGCTGCTATGCGCCATCCCAAGGAAGGCTCCGCTCTGGTTGCCTCCATGGCTTCCAAAATTCCGGTAATCAATGCCGGTGACGGCGGACATCAGCATCCCACCCAGACCCTGACGGATCTGCTGACCATCCGCTCTCTGACAGGACGTCTGGACAATATGACCATCGGACTCTGCGGCGACCTGAAGTTCGGCCGTACCGTTCATTCTCTGATTGAGGCAATGGTACGTTATCCCAACGTAAAATTTGTCCTGATTGCTCCGGACGAGCTGAAGGTTCCCAGCTACATCCGTGATGATGTTTTAAAAGCACATAACGTAGAATTTAAAGAAGTAAACAGTCTGGATGCGGCTATGCCGGAGCTGGACATTCTCTACATGACCCGTGTTCAGAAAGAGCGCTTCTTCAACGAAGAGGATTACATCCGCTTAAAGGACAGCTATATTCTGAATAAAGAAAAAATGAAACTGGCCAAGGACAGCATGTTCGTTCTTCATCCCCTGCCCCGTGTGAATGAGATTTCCACCGAAGTGGACTCTGACCCGAGAGCAGCCTACTTCAAACAGGTACAGTACGGCATGTATGTGCGCATGGCTTTGATTATGACTTTACTGGAGGTGCAGAAACCATGTTAAATATCAGCGGATTGCAGGAAGGCGTTGTTTTAGACCACATTCAGGCAGGAAAAAGTCTGGACATCTACTATAACCTGGGACTGGACAAGCTGGACTGCCAGGTTGCAATTATTAAAAATGCCCGCAGCAACAAAATGGGACGCAAGGATATCATCAAGGTAGACGGCAATATCGAAAAGCTGGATCTGGATGTTCTGGGCTATATTGACCATAACATTACCGTAAATATTATCCACGACAACAAGATTGTGGAGAAAAAATCCTTAAAGCTTCCGCAGAAGATCACCAATGTTATCCGGTGCAAGAATCCCCGCTGCATTACCTCCATTGAGCAGGAGCTGCCGCACATTTTCTATCTGGCTGATGAAGCTACAGAAACCTATCGCTGCATGTACTGCGAAGAAAAATACGGCAAAAAGAAACACTAATCTATCCCGGGAAACATCTTCCTGTGAAATGAAAAACGGCAGAAAACCAGTTCTATCCCGGTTTTCTGCCGTTTTTATATGCTGCTTATTACGAAAAACGTTTCTATTTTTCTCTCCATTCCAGATCCAGCGTTTCATACGGGCGAAGAATCAGCTCCCCCTTTTCCCATTTTCCTTCATCCTGATAATTACCCAGAAGATATTTCCAGTTCTCTGTCTTCTCCATTTCTTCCCGGGATACAGAAAGAGAAATTTTCCGTTCCGTCAGATTGTTCCAGACCAGTATTCTCCCCTCTCCAAGGCATCTCTCATAGGCAAGCACATCAGGATTTTCTGTTTCCATAAAAGCAATGCTTCCTTCTGCAATCACAGGATTTGCTTTCCGGACAGCAATCAGCTTCTTATAAAACCCGAGAATAGAATCCGCCTCCTTCTCCTGAGCCTCTACGGTAATCCTGTCCGCATGATCTGCCATGGGAATCCACGGCTCTGCCTGAGAAAAGCCGCCGTTTTTCCCAGAAGTCCACTGCATAGGTGTTCTGCTGTTATCACGGGAACGGGCTCCTAAAATTTCCAGAACCTCCTCCTCGGTTTTCCCGTTCTTCTTCAGAATCTCATAATAGTGAAGGCTTTCCACATCACGGTACTGGTCAATCGTCCGGAAATGAGGATTTGTCATTCCGATTTCCTCTCCCTGATAAATATAGGGAGTTCCCCGCATCAGGTGAATCGCCGCTGCCAGCATTTTCGCTGATTCCTTCCAATACTGTCCCTCGGAACCCATGCGCGAAACAATCCGGGGCTGATCGTGATTGCTCCAGAACAACGCATCCCATGCTCCTTTTTCTGCCATTTTTTCCTGCCATACCTGAAACAGGCGCTTCAGCTGCTGCCGATCCGTTTCCATCAGTTCCCATTTATCCCCGTTTTTATAATCAGTTGTGAACTACCCATTGTCTAAAGCCAATGGGCTTCCTGCTTCATCGACCTCGTA
>UQFC01000088.1 GCA_900540335.1 uncultured Clostridium sp.
CTTAATGCTATATGGGATACCTTGCCAATCCACCATAGCACCTAGCATGGCTGTTTTAAGTTCTTTAACGTGTTCTAAACAGTCATCATGATATTTTTCTAATTCCTGTGTAAGCTCATCAATCTCATTATGCCATTGTGTACATTGTCCACATATATATCTTTGTTTATCCTCAAAAGCTTGTTTCACAACTCCTCTCTCCATTTGAAGTTCTGCAAACTCTCGTGGATATAAATTTTTAAAAATAATCAATGCCATCATTGTTTCATCTGATAATTTCAGTTCCTGATCAGTACGAATCGTTTCCTTGTATATAACAAATTCATTATATATATTCTGAAGAATTCGCATATCTTCAACATATGGAGATACATCTAATATAAATTCCTGTGAGATTTCATGAACAATCCCTTTCTTTTCAGATTCCTCAAGTTTTTGTAAAAAGATTTCCCCTGAATTCGTAGAATTTATAATTGGGATTACAGGAATAATAAATTCAAAGAACTTTGTTCTGTCTGTATCCGTAAATATATCATCTCTAATAGCATAAACAAAAACGATGCACCTTTTAATCCCATCGTAATTGTTCAATAATGTATTCAATTCTCGAAGGTGAATAAAAATAGACGGATCTTCTAAGCGATCTAAATCCTCAAAAAATACAATTCTGTACTTTGTCTCTTCAAAAAAATATACAATTTCATCCATATTTTTATTAAATACCGTTTCTGCTGCAGTTTCGGAATTTTTCACAACTGTCTCTGCTGGCAATTTTACTTCATTTACTTTAAAACGAAACAGCACAAAACGATATGTTCGGGCGATAATTGCCAATATTCCCACACAAAAAGTGAAGAAAATACTATCCGAAACTATTCCTTTTAATCCAAATTTTTCACCTGCGTCTTCTATTTTTTCGATTATTAGCTTAAAAGTATCTGGAAAAAATATAAATTCCATCACTCCCAAAATTAAAAATATCAAAACCAAATATCCCCAGACACGTTTCCAATTAATTTTATGCAGCTTCCGATATCTGCTCTGCGGTATCTTTTTATAATTGACTTTATAAAATAATTGCTTCAAAATTCCTAATTCTATTTCATCTTGTTCCAATGAAATTTTCTTGAAATTCCCATTTACATCAGTTTTATTTTCAACAAAAGTTGCCATTGAAACCCGAAGCGATTTACTTCTAATAATTCTATGTTTTTTCAAATATGTATCAATGATACTACTCTTTCCTGCACCATATGGGCCTGCCAGTGCAATATTTTTAACTTTCTTTTTCTTTATCGCCCAATGTAATGCCTTTAAATATTCAGCACCATTTTCAATATCATCAATAGGCGCTAAATCTGTAAATTCAATTTTCTTTTTTTCTTGTATTCTTTTATTTATTACTTTACGAATTTTCTCTAAAAGTGTTAGCATAGAAATCACTCCCTCAATCTTAACCTATAACACTATTTTATCATGAAATATCTAAATAACAAAATGAAAAGACTTACTTTTCAAGTCAATGGAAAGTAAAATCAGCACACCTCTGGCATAACATTGGCACAGTTTTGCTCTTTCCCCGTAAATCCATACCTGTTATACTATGTATAGTTAAAAATTTGTAAAGCAGCCGTTCCTCATGGGGCGGCTGTTTTTATGTAAAGGTGGTGGTTATTATTTTTCAAAACAAAATCCGCAAGATTCTGAAGGATGACAGGGGGGAAGCCAATTATTTCAGCACCATGGTCTTCATCTTCATTGCGGTACTGCTGCTGGCTTTTATCATCGATCTGTTTTCCATCATTTCCACGAAACAGGAACTGGATCACTGTGCAGACCAGATGGTAAAGCAAATTCAGCTGTCAGGCGGTCTAAACACGGAAACAGAGGAACTGTTTGACTTTCTCTGCTCGCAGATCGAAGGTGCTGATAACATTTCCTATTCGATTGATGCGTCCTATAAGTCTCCTACCCCTTCTGGAATGCATAAGGCCATCCAGTTGGGAAATCCATTTTATATTACCATTGAAGGTGATGCAAAACTGGGAGGCTTTTGGAACTTCCGGCTGATCCAACTGCGAATCGTTGCCCACGGCGCCGGTATCAGTGAGCATTATTGGAAGTGAGGTGGACAATGAAACAGATTTATCCAACAATCCGGAAAAAAATCAGTAATGACAGAGGAGATATTTCCATCTTTACCTGTTTTTTTGTAGCAGGTGTTGTAATGCTGATTTCCTTTTTACTGACTTATGCTTCTGTCCGGATTACATGCATCAATATCCGAAATGGTGCAAAAATGGAATTAAACAATTTAAGCGCCAGTATTTATGCTGATACCTTCCGTTCCCAGAGAGAAACTAATTTCAGCGAATATTTAAACACGCTCTATTCCGACAGTTCCTACACAGACATGCTGGAAGATATGGTTACAGAAGGTCTGGCAGAAAAACTCCCCCTCTCAACAGAAGACTATCAGATCCGCAACATCAGCCTGGATTTTCATGTGGATGGGGATAGGGTGGGATATGTTTTTTCCTGTGATGCGGAATTCTATGTCTTTATGTTTGGTCGCTATTATCCCACTATCACACAGCAAATTGAACTGACCGGTTACCACAACACCAAGTTCTGACCTACCGCACAAAGCAGATTTCTGGAAAGGAGATACCATATTATGAAAAAGCTGTTTACTTTAAAAGGGGTCCTGATTTCCTCCATCACCGCCATCCTTGGATTTCTGGCTATACGCTTTTGGTTGCGCAAAGAGAAATATGTCTAACTTTCAAAATACCCCTACTGCTATTTTTGTTGAAAACAGGCTTCTTTAAGCGTAAAGAAACTATAAACAGAAAAAAGGAGATGAAAAATTCATGAAAAAATTTTTTAAATCAAGAGGATTTCTGGTTTCCGCCCTTACCCTTTCCTGCATTGGCATCCTTGTCGCCTGCTGGTATGTGAGCAGAGAACAACCTGCTGCCTTTCAGCCAGAAGAAACCCCCAGCATTATCCAATCTCAGGACTGGAAAGAAAATCAGGGAACCGCTGAAAGCCATACAGAAGAAACAGAAAACTTGGAAGCTTATGTTCCACCTAAGGACTCGGATATGCTGGAATCCCTAGATATATATCCAGTTGTGTCTGAAGTATCTGAGAGTGAAGTCTCCATTGATTTCACTCCGACAGAAACACTAGCAGAAACACCTCCTGCCCCACCAGAAGGAAAAACTCTTCTGGAAGATGCAGGACCGGAACATCCGATCAATCCTGCCCCTGAAGTCACTTCCCCTGAACCCGAAACCTCTGCCAATAACGAACCAGTAGCAGGTGATACCAATAAAGACGGAGCCATTTATGATCCCGTATTCGGCTGGGTAGTCCCTGGTCAGGTAAATCAGTCCACCATGGACAGCAATGGCGATCCCAATAAAATGGTGGGAAACATGGGGAACTGACATCCCTTTACAACAGAATCCAGAAAAATGGAAAGTCGTGACTTTACAGTGGCGGCTTTTTTCTGGATTCCAATTATTTTACAGAATGGAGCGTGATACACTTTGAAACGATTTCTCTCCCTCCTTAGCACCATTGTCTTTCTGCTGTGTATATCTTCTTTTTCCGTCTTTGCAGCAGGAGAAGGAAATATGGACGGCGGCGGCGGAGGTATGGGGCAGGGAACCTCAACCAACTTCTGGTCTACCGGAAATGATGGCGTCCGGGTTACCGTTGTCCAGGCAGAATCAGGAACTTCTGTCGGCTCTATCGTAGATTTTGCCAATCGGACACAGCCGGCAACTGTCCTTCATTTCGGAAAGAACAACAAAATCCAATACCGAAACGGCACAGCTCTGGCCTTGCAGTCCGGAGCTGCATACAACTGCATACAGCCGGCTTATTCCATGCCACCCATCATAACCAGCCGAAGCAGACCTGCTGATATTGAGGTCATCAAACGATACTTCTGCTCGGAATACGCCTGTATGATGGTGGCAGACGCAACCGGAGCCAACTATGAAAAGATGCTCTCCGGCGAATACAAGATCCTTCTGGAACCCATTGCCTATGTTACATTTAATGGACAATATTACTGCTTCACTGCTACGGAAGCCGCTCTTTACGACCAGCTATCCGGTGGCAGCCTGCGTAGCAAACTCCCTACGGTGGCATTCCAGAACCTTCCACTTGCCCTGTTTCTGGAATACAGCGACCTTGGTTTTTCTGCATGGACCGGTCCGCGCTCTGGAATCCAGTCCAATGCCGACATTATCAATACCCTGGGGATTGGTATCGTCTGGTTTGATAACCTTCCTGAACAGCCAGAGGATTTTGAGGCTCCCGATGTGGAATATCGGGTAGATACAGATGTTATTACTGCCGTTACCCTGCGGACGGATCGTGACCTGACACCGGATAATCCCGCCTCAGTAACTTTTCGCATCATGGGACGTAATTACAAAGTGAATGACATTGTGATTCCGGAAGGGGATTCTCAGGTAGTGTGGATCAAATGGCATACCCCCAGCACCCCGCAAACCATCACGATCTCTGTTTCTGTCCGGAGAGCCACTACAGTACAGGATTCCCTGACAGCAAAAATTGTGGATCTGAACGAAAATCCACCGCCCGATCCGCTGGCAACAGATACCAGTCCTGGTTATACCGTTCCCTCCCTTCCTTCCAATCCTCAGAAGCTTACCGCCAACTGGGGGGTATGGAGCTGCTACTGGGTTCCTGTCTGGGAATGGTGTGACCATGGGGAGGATGAGGGGCACTGGGTTGATAATGGATACTGGGAGTATGAGTACAATGGGTACTCCGCTTCTATTTCCGGAAGCATGACGCTGATGCCGGATGACATTGTGCCTACTGCTGAAGGTAAGGATATGAAGAGCGGTTATGGAGTTAAAACAGATGTACGCGCTGTGCTGTCCACAAGTTCGCCCTCCGGTCACTATACGAATCCACAAACAGCGTTCTCTGTTTTTCCAGAATTCCAGTATGAAACCTATTTACGGCTTTTGCAGCGCCTTTCCAGCGGACGCAGTGCAAAATTTACCTTTCAGCCAAACGAATACTCCACTTATAACCGGAATGTTCATTTCACCCCCGTATGGTTTCCAGATAATACCCGCTTCGTGGTATACACTCAGGTATGGGATGCATGGACACCGGATGGCATGCTGTCTGTCAATCTGAATGACTATGTATCCATCCATCAAAGTGTATTCGATGACTGGTATACGAATCGTGAATAATACTGTAATATCTTTGTATGAAACTTTCATCCTTTGCGGCATCGCTGGATTTGCCGCATATGATTTGGAAAAACGGCGGGTGCCTGACAGGGCTCTCGCCGTTTTTTGTCTGGCTGCACTTCCCGCTCCTTTTGTGCATGCCTGGCCCTTTACGAGATGGCCCATCTGGTTTTTATATAGTCTTTCTTCTGTAATGGGTGCCGCTATCGGATTTTTAATCCTTTTGTCTGCTTCCCTGTGTTCAGAAGATGCCAGAGGAATCGGAGGTGGCGACATAAAGCTGGCGGCAATCATGGGATTCATTTATGGTCCTACACGAATGATCGCCCTGCTTCTTGCCGCCTCTGTTCTCTCCGCTCTTGCAGTGTTCCTGTTTTACCGGAAACATCTGAAAGAACCTATTTCCCTTCCATTTGTGCCATTTCTTGCAATGGGAAGCCTTCTCATTACCATGAATACTTTTATCAGATAGGAGAATGACCATATGAAACTGAATAACCGTTTTCTTTTTGGCATACTGAGCCTTCTTTTATCAGCCGTCATTGCCTTTGTCGCCCTGCCGACAATCGCCCGGCAGACCAACGGAAAAGCTGAAATCGTCCGGATAAAAGAAGCCATTTTACGCGGGGAGCAGCTGACCACTGACCGTTTAGAAGTCGTAGAAGTAGGAAGCTATAACCTTCCCCCAAATATCGCCCGATCCATAGAAGATGTAAAAGGGCTTTATGCTACTGCAGATCTGGCGGAAGGGGATTATATCCTGACGTCTAAGATCAGCATGACTCCCGTTTCCTCGGATGTCATACTAAACAGTATCCCATCTGGAAAAACCGCCATCTCTCTGACAGTCAAAACCCTGGCCTCCGGTCTTTCCGATAAGCTTCAGCCAAATGATATCATCCGTATCTACCATTTTCTTGATACAGCGGAGGAGGTACCGGAGCTACGCTTCGTAAAAATTCTTTCTGTTACCGATTCCAAAGGAGTCAATGTGGACAACTCAAAAGAACTGACCGAAGAGGAAGAAAAACAACAGTCTGCAACCATTACCGTTCTGGCAAGTCCGGAACAGGCAAAAATTATTACCGCACTGGAAAACGATGGTGTCGCCCATGTAGCGCTGATTTCCCGCAACAATGACCAGTTAGCAGAGGAACTTCTGGCAGAGCAGGATCTTGCCCTTCAGGAAATCTATTTCCCAGAAACCCTGGAACCTGCGGAAGCCTCTATGGAGTCCTCTCAGGAAGAATCCGCTGAAAAGTCTGACGAAACCCTTGAAACCGAGAACCTATCCCCTGCTGAAACAGCCGCACCATAACATTGGAAAGGAGGATTTCATATGGCGAAAATCATTACCGTCTGGGGCAGCCCTGGAAGCGGAAAGTCCATGTTCTGCTGTATCCTTGCAAAAGCCCTGACCCGTGACAAAAGGAAGGCTATTCTTATCAGTGGCGAAATCAGCACGCCTATGCTTCCGGTCTGGCTGCCGGATCAGATTGTTGAAGCCAGTGCATCCATTGGACAGGTACTCAGCAGTGTGGAAATTGATACTTCTCTGGTTGCCAGTCATGTAACAGTATTAAAAAAATATCCATTTATTGGTCTCATGGGATACTGCGCCGGCGAGAATCCCTTGAGCTATCCGGAAGTCAATTATCAGATGGTTTTGCAGCTGATTACCGCAGCAGCAAAGTTGGTAGATTTTGTGATTCTGGACTGCGGTCCCAATATGACCAATGTATTTACACCAGCATCCATTGAATCCGGCGACCTGATTATCCGTCTTCTGACTCCAGATTTAAAAGGAATCAACTATTTAAAAGCACACGAGCCGCTACTTCAAGACAAACGCTTCCGGTACAGCGATCATATGACCTTCGCCGGCATAGCACGCCCCTTTCACGCATTTGATGAAATGGGATACCTGATAGGCGGTTTTGACGGTCTGCTGCCCTATGGAAAAGAAATCGACCGCTGTGCCACAGAAGGCGGCATGTTCCAGGCAATCAAATACTGCAATTCCAAGTATACCGCATCTTTAAATAAGATACTGGAAGTTCTGGAGCAAATGGAACTTGCCGATCAGCAGGAAGAAAACATCTTCAGGGAGGATGAGCATGAACAATTTGAATGATATTTTCTTTGCCCCTGCCGCCAGTGAAGGACTTACTTATGAAAAGGTACTGGAGGATGTGCAGCGGTATTTTTCTGAAAACCATGCTTCTACTATTGCAGAAGCCGGCGAAGGCAATACGCTGCGTGCGGCGGCGGTTCTGAAAGAACTGATGATCCAGTATCTCGTCAAACGTAAATATGCCATTGACGGATTCACGACGGAAGAACTATGTGCCAGACTCTATGAGGATATGGCAGGCTATTCGTTTTTGAAAAAATGGATCTACCGTCCAGGCGTTGAGGAGGTAAACATCAATGCCTACAATGACATTGAGGTAATTATGAACAGTGGGCGCAGCATCAAAATTCCGGACAAATTTTCTTCTCCCCAGCACGCCATTGATGTAGTGCGCCGGATGTTAAATGCCTGCGGTATGGTAATCGATGATACTATGCCCTCAGTCATCGGTTTTTTGGACAAGAATATCCGTATCTCTGTGGATAAGACACCCATTGTTGATCCGGATGTGGGGATAAACGCCTCTATCCGTATTGTGAATCAACAGACCGTATCCGAGCAGAAGCTGTTAAATTCCGGAAGCGCCACAGCGGAGATGCTTCATTTTCTTACTGCATGTATCCGTTATGGCGTATCTGTCTGTATCGCCGGCTCTACCGGTTCCGGCAAAACAACCATCATGGCCTGGTTATTATCCAATGTTCCCAACAACCGCCGCCTGATTACCATTGAAGAAGGAAGCCGGGAATTTGACCTGATTAAACGGGATGAAAACGGCAATATTCTGAATTCCGTCGTCCATCTGCTGACACGTCCCCATGAAAATCCGTCCATGAATATCAATCAGGACTTTCTCTTAGAGCGTGTCCTCAGAAAGCATCCAGATGTGATCGGTGTTGGTGAAATGCGCTCCGCGGCAGAAAGCTTATCTGCGGCAGAAAGTTCCCGTACCGGTCATACAGTCTGTACGACTATCCACTCCAACTCCTGCGACAGCACTTACCGCAGAATGATGACACTTGCCAAAAGAAAATATAACATGGATGATTCCATCCTGATGCAGATCATGGTGGAGGCTTATCCGGTGGTAGTCTTTACCAAACAGCTGGAAGACCGCTCCCGAAAAATTATGGAGATTATCGAAGGAGAAGACTATCAGGACGGTCATCTGCTCTACCGCTCTCTATACAAATATGAAGTGGTTGACAATGTGACAGATTCTAATGGTGAAATCCATGTAATCGGTCATCACCACAGATCCGGACAAATTTCCGATGCCTTAAAAAAGCGGCTGCTGGACAATGGAATTTCTCATAAGGAATTGGAAGAGTTCATGGGAAAGGAGGCGCATTAGTTGCATTGGATTTATATCATCTGCTTTTCTTTACTCAGTGCTGGGCTTTTTGCACTGTTTGGCGTGAGACCTAAGGATTTATCAGATGTCATTTTCCGTTCCCAGAGAAAGACCGCTACTCTGACGGACGAGCTGAATGTCCTAATGGGAACGCCGGCGAAAGGATTCTTCAACCAGGACTACGAGATTAAACAGATTTTAAAGGACACTGGGCGAGCTGACCGGTACGAAGCCATTACCCGTCTGACCTTGATTCTGTTTGCTGTAGGTGCTGTTTTGGCGCTTTTAATCAACAATGTATATATGGTTCCCATATTGGGGCTAGGATTTTCTCTGATTCCCATTTGGTACCTCCGAAGTACAGCAGCCAGCTATAAAAAGCATCTGAACGAAGAACTGGAAACCGCAATCTCCATCATTACGACCTCCTATCTGCGGACAGAGGATCTGATCCGCTCTGTGAGAGAGAACCTGCCCTACATCAATGAACCGGTCAAAGCAGGGTTTGAAGCATTCGTTTATGAGAGCGAACTTATCAATGCCAATACCACCAGCGCCATCAACTCTCTGAAAATGAAGATTCCCAACAGGGTATTTCATGAATGGGCAAACATTCTCATTCAATGTCAGTCTGACCGCTCCATGAAAAACACACTGCCAACCATCGTACAAAAATTTTCTGATGTCAGGGTCGTGCAGTCGGAGCTGGAGGCTATGATGCAGGGACCGAGACGGGAAGCAATTACTATGATGTTTCTAGTAGTTGCCAACATACCATTACTGTATTTCCTTAACAAAGACTGGTTTCATACCCTGATTTACACCACGCCAGGCAAAATTGCTCTGGCAATCTGTGCAGCCATCATTCTGTTTTCGCTGACACAGATTATGAAACTGAGCAAACCGATTGAATATGGAGGTGACGGTACATGACATTGTTGGCATTGATTTCCATCATCCTTTTCGGTTTTGCCGCATATAACCTAAGCTGCGCCTTTGTGGACATTCCAACCAGCAGGACATCTAAAATGATGATGCTGGCAAGAAAACAGCGGGGTACCAAAAGTGAAAAGCTGCTGGATGTTTATATTACAAAAATAGCAACATTCATTGCCCCCTTCCTGCGGCTCGACAAGCTGCAGTGCAATAAACTGCAGGCATCCCTTACGATTGCAGGGCTTTCTATAACACCAGAGGTTTATACTGCCCGTGCCTGGGTAACCGGCGGAGCAGTTGGTTTGTGTGCAATTCCCATGGTATTTTTCATGCCGTTGTTTGTTCCTGTTATCATCGGTCTTTCTGTGGCTTTATGGTTTTCTTCCTACTATGCCGCATTTGATTTTGTCAAACGCCGACGTAAACTCATTGAGGCAGAAATCCCCCGTTTTGCCCTTACCATTGGGCAGAACCTGGAAAATGACAGAGATGTTTTAAAAATCCTTACCTCCTACCGCCGTGTAGCAGGAAAGGATTTCGGCGCAGAGCTTGATCAGACCATTGCCGATATGAAAACTGGCAACTATGAAAATGCCCTGATCCGATTTGAGACCCGAATTGGAAGTCCCATGCTCTCTGATGTTATCCGAGGGCTGATAGGAGTCCTACGCGGTGATGACCAGCGGATGTACTTTAAAATGATCTGCTTCGATATGCGTCAGATCGAACAGAATAACCTGAAAAAAGAAGCAGCAAAACGACCAAAGAAGATTCAGCGCTACTCTATGATGATGTTGATCTGCATTATGATTATTTATCTGGTTGTGCTCTGTACGGAGGTTTTAAGCTCTCTGGGAGGATTCTTTGGCTAAACGAAAATGAGGATTCTATGAAAAAATACAAAAAAACTTTTTTAACGGGTAATAAGGAGACAAAAAGGTATCATTTCCAATGGCTTTTACACCAACACCCCAGGCAATACCCACCTGTACCATTCTCAAGAAAGAACATCCGCATAAAGCCTATTCGGCGTGCCTGAATAAGCAGCGGCTTTCTTTATAATCCAACTACTTAAATTTTGAAGGAGGTTTCTCATGAAAAAAATGACTTGTTCCCTTAGCAGCAAATTCCATCGTCTGGTAAATCGTACCTGGATGGCAGTCTCTAATCAGCGCGGCGATTTTTATATCTCTGATGCTGTAAAAATTATTATTGCGGTCGTGCTGGGCGCTCTGCTTCTGGCAGCATTGACGCTTATTTTTAATGATACTGTCATCCCACGAATCACACAGGAAATCGAGGGGCTGTTTAGTTAAATTTCTTTTATTTCGGGGAGCTGGCTTGCAGAAAAAGGAAGCCAGCTCCCCTTTTTCTATTTAGATTTCCAAATGTAGCATAATGAAAGTATAGACATTAAAACAGCAATAATTTCCAAACGTACTATAGCTGAGGTATATGGCAATGAAACAACACTGTAAACTTTATCCATTTTTAAAAGCTATCCGTGGGAACTGGCACAACGCAATCTTTTTACCATGCTGCGGCACATGTTCCTATGAACTGAAATTTCCCTGTGAAGGATACTTGCTGGCAGCAGATGCAGAAGGCTTCCCCATCCTCATGCCAGTGCAGCACTTTCGCAAGCTGACTGGAGAATCCATTTCAGCAGAAGACTGTCGAAGCATACTAGAAGTTCAGGCATTTCAATCTGCTTATTCCTTATACATTGAGTGGCATACCATTTCTTCCCACGAATGCCCTCTGCAGCAGCTCAGTCAATTTACCGGTACTGAACCTGCTACCAAGCAAACAATCAAAGACGCAATACCACCGTAATCTATACGCATCGG
>UQFC01000089.1 GCA_900540335.1 uncultured Clostridium sp.
TTCGCCTCTTCTTCTAATGCCTTCAGACGGCGTTTTTCATTTCTTGCTTCCCAGCGGCGCTGTCTGGTGGCAAGTCCTTTCTGGGTGGCTTCATCCATAGAGTATATCTACCTTTCTAAAGTTCATTGGATTTCCCGCATTCCTGTATCAGTGCATCCTTTCGTAAATAACCGGTCCAATGACGGAAGATGCAGATTTGAGTATACAGTTTCAAAACGAAAGCGGTCTGTCTGTTGGATTATAGCACATTTACTCCACATTCTCCATCCTTACGTCCGCATACCAGTAGCCAAAACGACCGTCCTGGGCCGGCTGAGTCTTTGCGAGGACAAAATGCGGAAAGCCGAACATAGATGCCATATATTTTTCATTGCTGAAATAATGTCCCGGAACCCCTAAAAGGTAACGTGTCTTTCCTCCGGAATCAGACAGACGGGCCAGAATCAAATGGCGGTAATTATAGTATCCGTGCAGCAGAAAACTGTTATTTCCATACACCCATATTTCTCTCGGAAGCAGACCGATATCCTGAGGCTTAATAGAAAGGATTTCACAGCCATTGTCATACTCAAAGGCAAGAACTCTTGTATACTTTCGCTGAAGGCGCTCCCACAGATCGCTTCTGTTGTTTTCCTCTGCCTCCTGACGTTCCAGTTCCCGCAGAACTTCCGGATTCTCCAGCTCAGGATATAATGTCTCCTGTTCTTTTTTCATGTTTGCCGTCTGAGACTGAACTTCCTGTCCGGCTGTTCCCGGGCTTATTGAAGCAGGCGGCGCTGTCTGAGACTCATCCGGCTGCAGAAGCAGAGACTGCAGAACTCCCGGCTGCAGGATATTTTTCAGCCGCGACAGCCGGGCCGCTGCTGCATTATTTCTTGTTCTCCCCGGTGACTTGTGAGACGGCCTGTTTATTGGCGCATCTGAAGAACCGGAAGCGGGCTGAGTCTCCTTCGGGGTGTCAGGATTCTTCTCCTCTTCCTCCCATGGAGCAATTGTTTCCAGCCGCTCCTCCTCCCGTTTCAATTCCCGTTCAATTTCTGCGGAAACCGGAAGATGCTGCTCCAGTATTTTTTTAATCTGCTGTTCTCCTGCCGGTTCCTCGTCCTTTTCTGCCTGCAAAACCTCTTCCGCCGGTTCCTCCATCTGTTCTTCGGTTCCTTGTCCGATAGGATCTTCCGGCTTCTCTTCACTCTGAACCAGGACTTCTTCTCCGACTTCTGTTTCCGGTTCTTTCTGCATCCGGTCTGTTGTCTCATTCCCGCTCCAAATCTCAGAAGCCTCTTCCGTCATAGCTTCCGGTTCTTCCTGATTTTTCAGATTCTGAATCTCATTCGGAGCATCAAAAACTTCTTCGGTTCCCGCCTCCTGTTCTTCCGGCTCCGCCTCTTCTGTTATCTGCAGCTGCCCTGTTTCCTCTGATTCCTGTTCTGTCTTCAGAACTTCTGCTGACTGAGAGCCGGTTCTTCCGGTTTCCGCCTTCCTCCTCAATGCCGTCATAGTAAGCGCCCTGCTGATTGCTTCAGCACTGCCGTCCCGTTTTCTCATGTTTTCCGATGTAATATCTGCCAGCTGAACCTCTGCTGTCTGTGCTACAGCATCCTCCCAGACTGTTGTATAGCTTCTCCAGGTACTGGTCACATCATGGATAGTCAGCCCGTAAAACTGCTCTGCCGCAATCCCGCTCCCCTCCACATTTTCCGCATTGACCTGTGTCCGAAACTCCCCTGCTCCTCCCCGGATAAAAATTCTCCCTAAAAGAATTTCCGCTTCAGGAGCCAGCAGATAAACCCCTGTTTCATTGCTTCCCACAAAAACCTTTTTCACATTTACCTGTATTCTGCACTGTCCCCCTCGTATTTCAACCTTGGCATATCCAATATTTTTTCCTTTTACGCCGCCTTCATATGCATAAATGTATGAGATTAATCTCCGATAATCAGACATGCTATCACTCCTTTGATAAACATTTTATGAAATAACCATTGCAACTATGACCTAAAAATGCTATCCTATGATTAGATTTTAACAAAAACTTTTTTTATTTTTCAGGGGGTATTACCATGCAAATCATCAAAGCAAAGGATTACAACGAATTAAGCCGCAGAGCTGCCCATGTTATTGCTGCACAGGTTATTTTAAAACCCGACTGCGTACTGGGACTGGCTACCGGTTCTTCACCTATCGGTACCTACAAGGAGTTAATCGAGTGGTACAATAAGGGCGATTTAGATTTTTCCGGTGTTTCTACTGTAAACCTGGATGAATACAAGGGTCTGACCAGAGACAATGATCAGAGCTACTACTATTTCATGTACAATAATCTGTTCAAGCATGTAAATATCGACCTGGCCCGCACCAATATTCCTGATGGAACTGAGCCGGACAGCGATAAAGAGTGCGCTCGCTACAATAAGGTCATCAAAGAGATCGGCGGCGTAGATCTTCAGCTTCTGGGCCTTGGCCACAATGGACATATCGGATTTAACGAGCCGGATGACACCTTCGCTACTCTGACTCACTGTGTAGATCTGCAGCCCAGCACCATTGAAGCAAACAAGCGTTTCTTCGCCAGCATCGATGATGTTCCGAAGCAGGCTTATACCATGGGCATCCAGACCATTATGCAGGCAAAGAAGGTTCTGATGGTTGTCAGCGGCGCTGACAAGGCTGATATTCTGAAACAGGTTATCAGCGGACCGGTTACTCCTCATGTTCCGGCTTCTATTCTTCAGATGCATCCGGATGTAACAATCGTTGCAGATGAGGCCGCTCTTTCCAAGTGCGATCTGTAATCCAGGACATAATTTCCTATGAAACAAAACAGAGTCTCGCAGCTGCAGACATATCATCTGCAAAAGCGAGACTCTGTTTTTGTGTATGAAATTCTTCTTTTGCCGCGTGACAATACCCGCGACCACTTTTACTCCCTACAATTTCGAATATCCATAGCTGTTTACCAGCGCATCCAGCTTCTGTCCCTTTTGACAGAATGGACACTCGCGAAAATCAAATGCCTGATAATCCGGAAGTTCCCGTTTGGTGTAGACACTGTGAATCGGAATCCCGTCCACCTGATCCACAGCTGTAAAAATGGCAGAAATCCCCTGCAATATACCGCCGTAATACTGAATACATTCCATTCCCTTTGCAATGGTTTTTCCTGTAGTCACCACTGCAAGAAGAAGAAGGATATTCTTTCCCTTAATCATCGGCTGCAGATTATCCCGAAAGATCATCTGACTGTTACTGTTAAATTCCGGACTGACCACATAAATTGTCTGGTGGGCATTTCGGGACATCACTCCTGCCTGGGTCAGCTCATCTGCCAGATAAGCGCCTACCACCTGCATTCCCTCCAGACAAACAATCGTATCTACTACTGTGTTGTACACATAAGCTCCAACCAAAGCTCTGGCCGTTTCCCGGGCTTCACTCTGCCTTGATTTAAGCGTAGTGCTGTCAAGGTAATAATTAACGTGGGCGTGATTTGTTGCAAAATGTCCAGGCGTAACCTTAAGCGGTACCTGGCTGGTTGACAGTTTAAATGTTCTGTTATCCATAAAATGCCCTCCTTCCCCGTTTTCCAGTTCTCTGTGCACCGGAAACTCTGCCGTTTTCAGTTACTTGTATTATACTATAAAAAGGAGGGCTGGAAAACTCATTTTCTAAGCATTTTCCGTAAAATAATTCGCCAGGCGGGCAAACTGCTCCAGCGTCAGAGCCTCTCCGCGAACCGTTGCCGGAACACCGAGACTTTCAATGGCTCTGGCAATCTGTTCCTTGGAGTAATGCAGCTCTGAAGAATTGTTCAGACCATTCTGAAGTGTCTTTCTCCGCTGGTTAAAGGAAGCGCGGATCAGACGGAACATCAGTCCGCTGTCCTTTACCTCAACCGGCGGCTTCTGATGTCTGGTCAGACGAATCACCGCAGATCCTACATTGGGGCGGGGAATAAAACAGTTGGGCGGAACATTCGCCACAATATAAGGCTCTGCATAATATTGAACAGCCAGAGACAATGCTCCGTAATCCTTTGATCCGGGACCGGTCTGCATCCTGTCTGCCACCTCTTTCTGCACCATAACCGTAATATTATCAATAGGAACTTCACTCTCAAACAGCCCCATGATAATCGGCGTTGTAATATAATAGGGCAGATTTGCCACAACCTTAATGGGACGGCCGCCATTATATTCCTCCGCCAGCTTTTTAATATCTACTTTCAGGATATCCTCGTTGATAACCGTAATATTATCATAATCCTTTAAGGTATCTTTCAGAATCGGAATCAGATTCGAGTCAATCTCCACTGCAACTACCCGGCCGGCTGCCTCAGCCAGACACTGAGTCATTGTACCGATTCCGGGACCGATTTCCAGAACCATATCCTCTTTTGTCACTCCTGCCGCCCGGATAATTTTATCCAGTACATGCGTATCAATCAAAAAATTCTGCCCGAATTTTTTTTGAAAGGCAAATTCATACTTTTGAATCACTTCAATTGTGTTCTTGGGATTGCCTAATCTGTTTTCCATGCAGTTCCATCCTCTCACAAATCTTTCACATTTTTACCATATTCCAGTCACATTTTTCAAGTATATTAATTCTTGTCAGCGACATAGATACGCTTTTAACTTTTTTTCATGTACTTGCCGGCAGGATCCCCCTCAACCCCTGCCGGCCTTTCCTCATTTTCCGGGAATTTCCCGGCAGATTTCTTTTTATCGATTTTCCTGTACTTTTCCCGGATTTACAGCCGATACAGATTTCTTGCATTCTGATTGGTGATCTTTATCACCTCTTCCGGTGAGATGCCCTTTATCTGGCTGATCGCCTCTGCCACATAGGGAAGGTTCAAAGAGGAATTGCGTTTTCCCCGATTAGGAACAGGGGAAAGATAGGGGCAGTCTGTCTCCAGCACAATCCGATCAAGAGGCATATAGTCCACAACCTCTTTCAGCTTTCTTCCGTTATTGAAAGTCACAACTCCTCCGATTCCAAGGTAAAATCCCATATTCAGATATTCTCTGGCCATCTCTGTTCCGTAAGAAAAGCAGTGAATCACTCCGCCGATCTCCCCCGCTTTCTCTGCCTTCATAATGTCCAGAGTATCCCGGGCCGCGTCTCTGCTGTGAATAATTACAGGAAGTTTTACCTCTCTGGCCAGCTGAAGCTGACGCACAAACCAGTGCTTCTGAATCTCCGGATCCGGCTCTTTCCAGTAATAATCCAGTCCGATTTCACCAATAGCCACGACCTTTTTTTCACCTGAAACATGCTTCAGCCAGTCCATCAAATAGTCATTTAATTCCTCGGTTTCACTGGGATGAACACCTACAGCGCCATATACAAACGGATATTTTTTCATCAGCTCCAGAGTATTTTTTGTTGTCTGAATGCTGGCTCCCACATTGACTACTGCTTCAATTCCATGAGTACTCAGGCTGTTTAAAAGTTCATCCCGATCCTCCTGAAATGCCTCGTCATCATAATGAGCATGGGTATCAAAAATCATATTATGACCTTCCTTCTGAATTGTTTTCGAAAATTTCTCCCCATATTTCTTACAAAAATGCATATATCAGCGCAAGCACAGCCATATGCACCGGATAAATGAAATAACCTGCATATTTGCCTTTCCATTTTCCCCGCGTGCCATTATAAAGAAAAATGAAGACAAAAGACAGGGCAAATGCCGGTAAATATTCCAGACTCTGTTCGATAACTGCCATCCAAAAAAATCCCATTATGCACATTTGCTTCCTGTCCCACCGGAACCAGTAGAAAATCGCAATCAGCATAATTCCTGTATAATCATAATCGCATCGTACTATCCAGGCGGCCGCGCAAAAAAAGAAAATTACAAATAATTGAGCCATAAGCTCCAGCTGAAAAACACCCGAACTGTAATTTCGCCCTTGATCCAGGATATTCTTTTTTCGAATATCAAGTCTCTCCAGCACTTCCATCATCAGCAACCCCAAAAACAGTGTTATCATCACATTCTGGGAACTCCAATCAACAAAAAGCCTGGTTCCGCTGGTAAGCAGATCAAATGGAATCTCTGAAATCAGGGAAAATATTCCCAGGCGTATCGCGTATCGCCGCCTGCTCTTTGTATGTAAAAAGCCTTCCATCAGCAAAAAACAAAAAACAGGAAAGGCCATCCGGCCAATCGCCCGCAGTACACGATACAGCAGAAAAAGGGCAGGCACTTCTTCCCCTGCCTGCAATGCAGGCGTTAGCATTCCCACTCCGATAAACAGATATGCCATATGATCCACAAGCATACTGACAACGGCAATCAGCTTTAACTGATTGCCGTTAAATCCTATCCGCATTTTGTCTGCGTCCCTATTAACAAATCTCTGCGCCTGCCGGCATCTTCTTTTCCGGAACCATCAAAGAAAGATTGCCCTCTGCATCTTCCGCGCACAGAATCATACCTTCAGACATTACTCCGGCCAGCTTTGCAGGCTTTAAATTTACCAGAACCATCACCTTTTTGCCCACCATCTCTTCAGGAGAATAGTGCGCCTTGATTCCGCTGACAATCTGCTTTACCTGGCTTCCGATCTTCACCTGAGAGCACAGCAGCTTTTTGGACTTGGGCACTGCCTCACAGGAAATAATCTCGCCAACCTGGAACTGCATTTTTTCAAAATCATCAAATGTCTTGTCTGTTTTGCAGATTCTTCCAATATTTGTAGTCTTATCAAATGGTGATATGACATTTAATTTTAATGTTTCAGCTAGTGCTTCATTAGCTCCTCCATTAATAATATCCCAATTTGAGTGAATGGTATAAGTTGGTGTTTTTGGATTAAATAATGGGGGATGATGAGTTAAAATTAAAGTATTTGTTTTTTGAGTGTCAAATTCAGGATATAAATCCATAAATATTTTAATGGAGCTGATATCCTGATTTAAATTATATTCTTTTTTAAAACCTATTTCATCATTTTCTAAAGCCAGATTTTTAGGTATGTTTTTGTCTATAAACTCAATAATTTTTTTAAGTTTCATTTAAATCATTTTTGATTCAATTTTATCTAATTGTGTTTTTATTAAATCATCACAGCTAAACGGGTTGATAGTTGATATTTTCATAGCTTTTGCATTAACTAATCTAATGAATTTTGGAATGTCTTTTTCTTTGAAAATAACTTCTTCAAAAAAGCCCATTTCACAGGCACTATAAAGAACACCTTCCCTTTTTTGGGATTCATGTAATGCATTTGTCAAAACACCAATAGTTAAAGTCATAGTCCCTGATGTTTTAGTATCTATTCCTTTAGTTTTCAGGATAGCTTTATTAGGTGCATTAACCGCATTTATTCTTTCATGGATATTATTTTTATCTTTAAGTAATCTATCATTATCTTCAGCCACTGGATCTTCTATTAAAAATACTTCAGCATTAATTTCAGATGACTGTTCAACAGTTAATCCTCCAAAACCGGTAGTGTCAATAACTACATCTCCTGAATTAATCAGCTCCAAATTGGTTGAAAATTCTATACTTTTTTTATAATCTCCACCAATATCCGTGTCCAGTAATTCTTTCAAGTGGGGATAAATATCTATTAGCAGAATATTGTTGTATTCTTTCCTTAATTTTTTGACAATTCCCACTCCGGTAAAGTAGGTTCCAACAACAACGATTTTAGTGTTTTTATCTAAATTTAAACTGTCAATGTAATTTAGGCATGCTTCAGATTTTTTGTTAATGATATTATTAAAAATGTCTATTAGTTTAGTTTCAGATTTTATAGTAAAAACTTCAGAAGTTATTCCGGTGTCAACATCCATATTTTTAGCCTTCTTTTCTAAATCCTATTTTTTGCAAAGCTTCATTTGCTTCCTCATATACTGCATCTTCAAGGGTTTTTTGACTGATTGCATGGGAAGGTGATGTTCCGCAGGTCAGTATTCTTCCTTTGTTGTCTACAAAAAGTAAAAGTGATCCTGAACCGGGCAATCCTAATCGACCTCTGGCTATTATTAAATCAGCATCACATACGTCCAATGCCATAATTGCTTTTGCAAAAGCAGGACTACGATTACTGTCTGCTTCATTAGTGTTTATTTGAAGTATTTTAGCAGAAGGCAAATTATATTCTCTTAAAACTTTATTTAAAACATCAACTTTAATTCCATTTTTATTTGGGATATAAATCTTTTCAGCATTTTTAATATAGTTTTGAATTTCCTGCACTTCTTCTAAAGTATCTCCCAAACGACAGTTATTTCTTGATTCGTCTAATGCCTTTTTAATCATTTCTTCAAAAGCCATATTTTAGCCTCAGATTGTTTGTGGTGTTAAACCTAATTTATTTATAACGGAAACTACATCATCATAGTTTCCACAAACAGGTGATCCTACACCTTTTACTTCTAATGGGTAATTGTCAGCTATTACAGTAGCTAAATTATTAGCTCCAGCATTTAAAGAATATTCCACATTTTTAGGACCTATAGTTGGGGTAGGTACTGTAATCCTTATTTCAGGATACATTATACGGGTTACTGCCATAATTTTCAGCTGTTCTTCCAGTGGGGAAGGTGGATGATTTGCCATGGGGGTGTCTTTATATGGATTAAATCCCATTATTGGAATTTCACCAAGTGTTTCAAAATTATTTAAATAACGTAGGTGAGCTATTCTGTCTTCCAGAGATTCTCCAAGTCCGACCAATAATCCTGATGAAAGTTCAATTCCGGCATCACTAACTCCTTGACATGTTTCAATCCTGTCATTTAAGGTTTCTCCAGGTTTTACAAAGTTAAAAACATCTTCATTGATGGTTTCCAAATTACAGCATACAGTATCTGCATTTAAATCAGCCAGTTTGTTGATTGATTTTTCTGTTAAATCCCCTCCAACATTTACCAAAATTTCTAAGGAAGTATTGCTTTTAACAATTTCTGTTGCATTAACTGCCTGTTTGCCTTTGTAACCATAACCTCCGGAGCAGCTTACTCTAGGGATCCCCGCTTCTTCAATGGATATTGCAGCTTTAAGTATTTCTTCATCTGTTTTATAAAAAGATTCATAATATCCTTCAGTTGAGGTTTTGGGTGCAAATCCGCAATATTTGCATCTTGGTTGGATTGTACATTTATTTGTAATGTGGACTGTTGATGTCAATTTAATTAGTTTGGAATGTTTGTTTCTAATGGATACAGCAGTTTCACATAATTTTTTCAAGTCTTCTTCTTTATTTATTTTTAATAATTGAAGAAATTCATCATCACTTATTTTTTTATTATTTACAGCCTTTTTTAAAATTTCATCAATCAATTTCGAACCCTCGGTTGAGAATATTAATATAATAAAAATCCGTATAAAAATAGTAAACTTATTTTTTAATAGCTAATATGACTCAATTATTAAAAAATAAGTTTTGCATGTTGATATGAAATCAACATGAACTTATTTTAAGTGTTTCACTTAGCTTCTTTTTTCTAAGTTTTCTAAAACAGTAGGTACGATTTCTGCTAATGGACCGAAGTTCATGGAGTCAGCAGTACCGAGTAATGCACCAGGGTTTAAAGCTTCATCCATTTTGTCAATACCTTCATCTTGCATTAAAGCAGTAACTTGGGTTAAAGCTTCGTTAGCCATCATTTGTGCAAATCCAGCAGGTGCACCTAAAATTTGAGTTACAGTGTCTCTGTAAGCTAAGATACCTGCGTAAGTAATTGCAGTTACAGCGGAACACATATCACATACAGGACCTAATAAGTTTGCAGGTAATGTGAATGCAGATCCTCTTGCTTTTTCACCTAATTCTAATAAAGTTTTGATGGATGCTTCATCAGCATATCCTTCACCGATGTATGCTTGACCTTTCATTTCAGGTACAGCACCTGGGTGGTATGAAGCTACATTTACGTTTGCTCCACATTCGTCGAATATTTTTTTGAATTCGGTGGTAGGAATGGTACATGCGTGAGTGAGGATAGCTCCTTCTTTGAGTTCTCCTGCGAATTTTTCGATGATAGGTTTTTGCATTCCACCTTCTGGTAACCAGGTCATTACCCAGTCAGCGTCAGCTACTGCTGCTGCATCATCGTTCATGGTTTTCATTCCTAAATCTTCAGGATCTACGAAGTGTATAGCTGCTTTAGGTGGTGTAGGGAGGGATTCAGCTAACTCATTTACTTTTGCTCTGATGTCAGGCATTACATCTTCTGCTTTACCAGCTTTGTGTGCTGCAATTACTTCTTGGAAATCGAAATCGTCTACTACGGTAAAGTCGTTGTCGAATACAGGGTCGGATACAACTACTTCGTCTACTCCAGCAAGGTGTAATAATTCTGCACCCATTTCAATAGTGGAGTGAGTCATTGCGATTTTTTCTTTTCCGGTTTCTTCTGTGTCGCTGCTGCAGCCTGCGCTTTTGGTTTGTCCTCGGTTTTCTTCGCTGGCTTTGATTCTTTTTCCGCGGTCTGCACCGACTCCTCGTGTGCTGCTTCCTCAGCCCCTTCTAATTGTACCTTAAACGTTCCAACAACCGCTTCTTTGATCTCCGATACGTTTTCAATTGCTGCTTTTACTTTCTCGGCGGACTCTTTTGTAAAGTACACCAAACTGAAATCATAATCGAACTTTTCATCCTCAATATCCTGTACGTTCGGCTCGGCTTTCATAACCTCGCCAAGCTCTTCCAAACATTTGAATACCAAAAAAGCTCTCGCCGCTTTCAATATACAACTATCCTGCAAGTATACCGTAATTCCTAATATGTTGAGATTTTCTTCTTTTGCTTTTTCAAATGTTGCTTTCTCATAATCGCTAATACGAATGTTTTCGTATTTCGCTTTATTCCCATCACTTGCAGCCGACTTATCATCACTCGGTGCTGCTGTCGGTGTCGGGACCGGCACCTCTCCGGTACCACCTTTGGCTTTATCCGCAATGGAATTTAAGGTGTTGATAATTTCTTCATTATCCTCCGTACCCTCATCGGCTGATTCCAAAATATTAGCCAAATAGCCTTCCAATGCGTCCAGTCCACGGAACAGTACATCAATCAATTCCGGCTGCACTTTCATGTTACCGCTTCTGATCTCCTGAAATACATTTTCCATGTCATGCGTCAAACGCTGCATTCTCTTGTAGCCCATTGTTCCAGCCATTCCTTTCAAAGAATGCGCTGCACGGAAGATCTCATTGATCGTTTCCATGTTATCCGGCTCTGTCTCCAAGATCATCAACTGATCACTAAGCGTTTGCAAATGTTCTTTTGTTTCATCGATAAAAATTTCTAAATACTGGCTTACATCCATTTCATTGCACCCCCACGTGTTTAATGATTGTTTCTGCAATCTGCTGCAGCTCGACAACTTCGTCAACAGCTCCGGCTGTGGCAATCGCTCGTGGCATACCATACACCGTACTGCTCTCTTCATCCTGCGCAATTACATAAATCTGCTTGACTTGTTCCAATTGTAAAATACCGTCTGTC
>UQFC01000090.1 GCA_900540335.1 uncultured Clostridium sp.
AATATGTAAATCAGTTTGCAGAGTTTAACCGGTTTACCAATTCTCCGGTAGCGAATTATCATGGAGAACTGTATTCTTTGCCATTTAATATGTATACCTTTAACAAGATGTGGGGCGTAGTGACTCCGGAGGAGGCGGAAGCCAAGATTGAAGAGCAGAAGAAGGCAGCAGGAATTACAGAGCCGAAGAATCTGGAGGAGCAGGCTATCAGCCTGGTGGGAACGGATATTTATGAAAAGCTGATTAAGGGATATACGGAGAAGCAGTGGGGACGGCCCTGCGATCAGCTTCCATCTTTTATTATCAAGCGGCTTCCGGTTCGATTTACCTTTGATAATAATTATTTTAATGCTTTGTATCAGGGAATTCCGGTAGGTGGTTATACAAAAATGGTTGCCAATATGCTGGAGGGAATTGAGGTTCGCCTTGGTGTGGATTATCTGGAGCATAAGGAAGAGTACGACAGTCTGGCGGAAAGGGTGATTTATACAGGCGCTATTGATGCATATTTTGATTTCCGGTTGGGTGCTCTGGAATATCGTTCTGTCCGTTTTGAGACAGAGGTGCTGGACAAGCCGAATTTCCAGGGAAATGCGGCGGTGAATTATACGGATGCAGAGACACCATGGACCAGAATCATTGAGCATAAGTGGTTTGAGTTTGGAACGCAGCCGAAAACCGTTATCAGCCGGGAGTACAGTTCTGAATGGAAGCCGGGAGACGAGCCTTATTATCCGGTGAATGACGAGAAGAACGGAGCGGTATATCAGGCGTATCGTGAATTGGCGGCTCAGGAGGAAAAAGTTGTTTTCGGAGGCCGTTTGGGTGAGTATAAATATTATGATATGGATAAGGTGATTGAGTCTGCGCTGACGATGGTGAAGGAAGAGCTGGAGAGATAAAACAGTGATATCAGAACAAAATTATAAAATGGATAACATGAAAGCGCTGATGATATATCTGGTTGTGTTTGGACACATGCTGGAATGTTTTAATGGCACTATAAGGTGGTGGATATATCTTACAATTTATAGTTTTCATATGCCTGTTTTTGCTTATATTACAGGATATTTTTCCAGAATAAATCCAGAAAGAACAATAAGGGGGATTTTATATCCGTACTTTTTATATCAAACACTATATTTGGCGTTTCAGCGATTTTTTCTGGAACAGGAAAATATTTTTCAATTTACAACGCCGTATTGGCTTTTATGGTATCTGATTTCGTTGTTATGCTGGCAGATGCTGTTACCTCTGATTAGCTGGAAGGAATTTACACAAGGGAAGGTTTTGATTGCTACGTTCCTTTTATCTTTGGCAGCTGGATTTGATAATACAGTGGGATATTATTTGAGCTTATCAAGAACGCTAGTTTTGCTTCCTTTTTTTGCAATTGGATATTTTCAGTATTTTGATGGACTAATAGACAGGATGAAAAAAGGCGCGGGAAAGTATCTGTGCATTTTGGGGTGCGTTTTGTGTGTATTAGGAATTAAAAGGATGTGTGGTGTTTTGCAGGCAGGCTGGATGTATCATTCTATGTCTTATGAGACCGGAGGATATTCTGTATGGATTCGCACAGGTCTTCTTTTGAATGCGGTTTTGTGGATTTTGTCATGGAGTGTTCTTATACCGAATCGTAGGATATGGCTGATTAGTATGTTGGGGCGCTATACTATGCCAGTTTTTCTTTTACATGGGTTTTTAATAAAATGGATGGCGAAAAGTGCTTTTTTTCACTGGTCAGAAAATGTCAATCTTCTTATAGCCGCAGTTTTATCAGCAGGAATTTGCATCTGTCTCGGAAATCCCTGGGCAGCAGGATTGACAGAAATGAAATGGAGGAGAAGACTTATGCGGAGGGTTGTATAGATAGCGGGAAAGAGTAATTGGGGAATGACTGATAGAGGAAGAAGTGAGGGGAATATGGATGCCAACTCGAAAATATGATGAACATTTAGCTAAGGTTATACTTTCCAAGTTGGTTTCTCAGGATTTTGAGCAATTGGAATTGAGGGATAAACCAGATCTCCAATTTCCAGATCATTCTAAAGGTATTGAAGTAACGCAGGCAATTGGACAAAAACAACAGGAAGCGGAGCATTTGTATCTGAAGCTTATGAAAAAATGGTTCGTGATGAAAAAGGAACTAAAAAGAAGATAGAGGATTGCGGTGGAACATTCTATGGAGAAATTCTAGGAACTGAAGGAATGGATTCGTTTTCGCTGATTTTACAAGCTTTACAGAAAAAATTAGATACAATAAACCGTGGCGGATATGTGGTTTTTGAACATTATGATCTATTTATATTTTCTGAAATTTATATTTATGATACACTGAAAGAACAAGCACTAGAATCTATGCTTGAGATATCAGAAAATTATGAACTGTGGTTTGAAAAGGTCATAGTTTCTGTACCAGGAATTTATGTATTTTTGATTTATTCTTGAAACAAATCAGGAATATCGAGTATCAAAATGATATGGGATTTGAAATAGCCAACATGCAAAATTATAAATAATGAAAAATGTTGATGGAACTAAATGAAAAAGAAGTTTACCGTGACAGTGAAGAGTGTAGGATTAAATGTTTTGGTAATAGTAAATTCCGTGGAAGCTTACAGAAATTATAGTAGCAGTAGATTGCTCAGCCGTTTGTTCTATGATAGGATGAAAAAAGAGATTGATATAAAGATTCATAGAACAGGAGATGGTGGTACATGGGTGCAGCTGGTTGGCAGAGACAGGAACAGCGTCATCAGGAGGATCTTCAGAGGTTGAGAGGTTTCCGGCCGATTGATGACACATTTATGCGTGGTCTGTTTAAGGAAAATATCCCGCTGGCAGAGTTTGTGCTTCGCATTATTACAGGAAAGCAGGATCTGATTCTGACAAAATGTGAAACACAGGCGGATTTCAAGCGTGTTACCGGAGCGCGGTCGATCTGTCTGGATGCCTATGCAACGGACAGCGCAGGAAAAAAATACGATATCGAGGTACAGCGCTCAGATAATGGAGCAGATCCACATCGGGCGAGATATCATTCGAGTATGATGGATGTGGAGAATCTGGATGAGAAGCAGGATTACAGAGAGCTTCCGGACACATATGTTATTTTTATTACGGAAAATGACTACTACAAGGCAGGAGAGCCGCTCTATGTGATTGAAAACAGGAACCTTACTCTGAATAAGCCTTTTGATGACGGAGCTCACATTCTGTATGTAAATGGAGAGTACCGGGATGACTCGGATCTTGGCAGGCTGATGCATGATTTTAATTGTACGAATGCAGACGATATGAATTTCGAGATTCTTGCGGAGAAGACGCGTTATTTGAAGGAGAACCCGAAGGGAGTGAGAGAGATGTGTAAGGTGATGGAAGACTTGCGGGAAGAAAGCTTTGCAGAAGGCCGGGCAGAAGGTCAGACAGAAGGCCGCAGGGAACAGGCGCAGATGACTGCCAGGAATCTTTCAGTTCAGGGCTTATCCGCGGAACAGATTGCCCAGGCGGTTGGTTTTAGCGTGGAAGCTGTGAAGGAATGGCTTGCGCAGAAGACGGTTTAGGCAGGTGTTAATAGGAGCCAGGAATGTTTTTTGAAGAGATGTGTAAGGTGATGGAGGATTTGCGGGAAGAAAGCTTTGCAGAAGGCCAGGAAGAAGGCCGCAGGGAACAGGCGCAGATGACTGCCAGGAATCTGTCGGTTCAGGGCTTATCCGTGGAACAGATTGCCCAGGCGGTTGGCTTTCGTGTGGAAGCTGTGAAGGAATGGCTTGCGCAGAAGGCAGTTTAGGCAGATGACAGATGTTAATAGGAGCCAGGAAAGGCTTTCTATTTTCTGAGAGTCAGATTTATAGTATAATAAAAGAGAAAGAGCGGAGAGTATATCCAATAAGCCGCTTCCAGAGATTATAGTAGCAGTAGATTGCGGAGCCACTTGTTCTATGATAGGATGAAAAAACAGAGAGCAATAGAAACGATTCATAGAACAGGAGATGGTGGTACATGGGTATAACTGGTTGGCAGAAACAGGAACAGCGACATCAGGAGGATCTTCAGCGGTTGAGAGGCTTCCGGCCGATTGATGACACATTTATGCGTGGTCTGTTTAAGGAAAATATCCCGCTGGCAGAGTTTGTGCTTCGCATTATTACAGGAAAGCAGGATCTGATTCTGACAAAATGTGAAACACAGGCGGATTTCAAGCGTGTTACCGGAGCGCGGTCGATCTGTCTGGATGCCTATGCAACGGACAGCGCAGGAAAAAAATACGATATCGAGGTACAGCGCTCAGATAATGGAGCAGATCCACATCGGGCGAGATATCATTCGAGTATGATGGATGTGGAGAATCTGGATGAGAAGCAGGATTACAGAGAGCTTCCGGACACATATGTTATTTTTATTACGGAAAATGACTACTACAAGGCAGGAGAGCCGCTCTATGTGATTGAAAACAGGAACCTTACTCTGAATAAGCCTTTTGATGACGGAGCTCACATTCTGTATGTAAATGGAGAGTACCGGGATGACTCGGATCTTGGCAGGCTGATGCATGATTTTAATTGTACGAATGCAGACGATATGAATTTCGAGATTCTTGCGGAGAAGACGCGTTATTTGAAGGAGAACCCGAAGGGAGTGAGAGAGATGTGTAAGGTGATGGAAGACTTGCGGGAAGAAAGCTTTGCAGAAGGCCGGGCAGAAGGTCAGACAGAAGGCCGCAGGGAACAGGCGCAGATGACTGCCAGGAATCTTTCAGTTCAGGGCTTGTCCGCGGAACAGATTGCCCAAGCGGTTGGTTTTAGCGTAGAAGCTGTGAAGGAATGGCTTGCGCAGAAGAATGTATAGAGATATACAAGGAGAATAAGTAAGAGAAAATTGTCTGATAGAAAAAGGCTGTACAGGGGGTGTAGTATTATCCCCTGCACAGCCTTTCGTAAATGGTGTTCATTTTTTTTATAACAGAATCGGAGCTGAATGCTTCGCTGAGACGGCGGTTGTTCTGCCCCAGTTCCTGAAGACGGGCGGACAGATGACTTGGTGTATCTGTATCCAGCAGATGACGGATGGCCTGACTGTAGGCAGAGACGTCGTCTGCTTTTTTGATCATGATTCCTCCGGCGCAGATTTTTGCGGTATCGGTCTGTGTGAGAATTTCCCCCATTAGATCCTGACTGCCCCGGATATCTGAACAGATAACGGGGAGTCCGCTGGCCATGGCCTCTAAAAGTGCCATAGGAAGGCCTTCCTGGTAGGAGGGAAACAGGAAAATATCTGCGGTCTGCAGGACTTCAAGCATATCTTCCCGATATCCGGCGAAGGTGACCATATGGGAAATTCCCAGGTCATCGGCCAGCCGGTGAAGCTCTTTTTCCAGTTTCCCATGGCCGCAGAGCAGATAATGGATCTGCGTCATGTCTTTTAGCTGCGCCAGCGCCCGGAGAATGGATGCGTGATTTTTTCGGGGAATCAGTTCTCCGGAGGAGAGCAGAAGAAGCTTGTCTGTGGGGATTCCCAGCTCTTCTTTTTTCTGGAGGATTTCCTCTTCTGACAAGTGGGGAATTCTGGAAAAGTCCATTCCCACTCCGGGGAGATAGTCTACATATTTTGCATGAAAATGCTTTTTTGCCCGTTGGTAATCCTCATGATTAATGCAGATTTGCTGATCTGTAAAGCGTGAGAGGAATTTTTCCATCGGGTAATAACAGAGCCAGTTTACAGGTTTTGCACCCTTGAAAAAATGAAATCCATGAGCCGTATATATTACAGGCCCTGTGTGAGTGGCATGGGCGGCCAGCCGTGCCATAACACCTCCCATAGGCGTGTGACAGTGAACCAGCTGAAACTGCTCCTGTTCCATAACGGTTTTCAGCTGCCGGAAAACCGTAATATTTTCCGGCCTGAAGGGACTGCGGACGAAGTCAATCTGATGACGGATAATTCCGGTTCCGTCCAGCCGGTGATTATCTGTTCCGTAGGACGGTGTATTGTAATTGGATGCATAGTGAACTTCAAACCCCATGTTTTGAAGGAGACGGACATTGTTCATTTCAAATTGGGGAACGAAGCCGCTGACTGTGGTAACTAAAAGGGCTTTCTTTTTTATCGGCATATGTACAGGAATCCTTTTCTTATAATTTGTTTTCTGGAATGATTTACTTTTGTATCTTATGAACAGTATAGCATAAAAGACAGGAAGGCGGGCAGGAAAATCTGTCCTGTTTTGTGTTGGATTTTAGAGATATGCATGCATAAATATTCTATATTATTAAATAAAGTGAATATTTAATGAAAAATACTTGACATCAGTGCATAATCAATGTATAATCTTGCGTAAACACACAAAAAAGTGTAAGAATATACAGCAGAAAATGGAATGAGGGAGAGAATATTATGAAAAAAACGATGACATTGGTACTTGGTATGATGATGGCAGCTTCTCTGGCAGGATGCGGAGCAGGAAATGAAAGCAAAACTGTGGATGATATTAAAAAGGCCGGGAAACTGGTGATGGCCACGGATGCGGCATGGGCACCGTTTGAGTATATTGCTGATACAGATACACCGGTAGGATCAGACATTGATTTGGCTCAGGCGATTGCGGATCAGTGGGGAGTGGAGCTGGAGATTATTAACGCGGCTTTTGATACTCTTCCCCAGTATCTTGACAATGGCAAGGCGGATATTGTGATTGCAGCTATGACGATTACGGATGAGAGAAAAGAGCAGATGGCATTTTCGGATCCGTATACAAAATCAACCCAGTATATTATTGTGAATGAGACGGATGATTCTGTAAAGAATATCGAGGATCTGGCAGGGAAGAAGGTTGCTGTTCATCTGGGCACTACAGGTGATTTCCTTGTTTCTGATGAAATTGCGGATGGATGCCTGAAGGATACGGGAGCGGAAGTGGTGCAGTATAAAAATCTGACAGAGGGATGTCTTGCTCTTCAGAAGGGAGATGTAGATGCAGTGATGCTGGATCTTCTTGCAGCGCAGAATTTCTGTGCGGTGAATGAAGGATTAAAGTGTTTTGAGGCGAAATATGCGGATGGTTCTTCTACAACAGAGGAGTATGGTATTGGCGTAAAGAAGTCCAACACAGAACTGGTAAAGGCAATTAATGAAGTGATTAAGCCTATGGTAGAGGATGGAAGCATTGAAGCAAGTATTGAAAAGCACAAAGAACTGGCATCTTTGCTTGAGCAGTAACCGGGGATTTCAGGAGGCAGAATATGAGTTTGTTTGAGAGCTTTTTATCTCAGTTTCAAAAGGCGTTTATTGTAGATAACCGCTGGAAGATTTTTCTGAAGGGCTTTATTAATACCATGGTCATTACACTGGCGGCAGCAGCTATCGGTATTCTGATTGGTGTGGTGATTGCAGTATTCCGGTATATGGCGTCCCAGAAGGATCCGAGAAAGAAAAGGACGTTTGGAAGTGTGGTGATTGGAGTCATAGACCGTTTGATGGCGGCCTATGTGGCTGTGATTCGCGGTACGCCGCTGGCGATTCAGCTGATGATTATGGCATTTATTGTTCTTCGAGGCGTATCAGATGGAATGGTGGTTGCTATTGTTGCCTTTGGTCTGAATTCCGGCGCTTATGTGTCAGAGGTAATCCGTGCAGGAATTCAGTCAGTGGACGGCGGTCAGATGGAGGCAGGACGTTCTCTGGGACTGAACCGGGTGGATGCCATGCGGCTGATTATTTTGCCGCAGGCTTTGAAGAATATTCTTCCGGCACTGTGTAATGAAGCCATTGCTGTTTTGAAGGAAACATCGATTGTGGGATTGATTGCAGTTGTGGATCTGACACGGGCCAGCGATTTGGTGCGCAGCCGCACGATGCAGCCTTATTTTCCGCTTCTGGCAGTGGCGCTGATTTATTTCCTGCTGGTATACGGCCTTTCATCAGGTGTTTCAAAATTAGAAAAGAGGTTGGCGAGAAGTGATAGAGGTTAAAAATCTGAAAAAGCAATTTGGGGAACTGTCGGTGCTGAAGGGCATTACCGAGCATATTTCCCAGGGAGAAAAGATTGCGGTAATCGGACCTTCCGGTTCCGGAAAAAGTACGTTTCTTCGCTGTCTGAATCTACTGGAAATACCTACAGAGGGGGAAATCTGGTTTGACGGCGTGAATATGACAGATGTGAATGTGGATATTGATAGAATGCGTCAGAAAATGGGAATGGTTTTCCAGCATTTTAATCTGTTTCCTCACCTGACTGTTCTGGAAAATATTATTCTGGCTCCTGTTCATTTGAAGCTGCAGACCAGAAAAGAAGCGGAGGAGAATGCAAGACGTCTGCTGGATCGAATCGGTCTTCTTGATAAGGCGGATACTTATCCGGCTATGCTGTCAGGCGGTCAGAAGCAGAGGATTGCCATTGTCCGGGCGCTTGCCATGAATCCGGAGGTTATGCTGTTTGATGAGCCGACTTCTGCTTTGGATCCGGAAATGGTGGGAGAGGTGCTGGATTTGATTCGCGAACTGGCAGATGAGGGCATGACCATGGTGATTGTGACTCATGAAATGGGATTTGCCAGAGAAGTGGCTACAAGGGTTATGTTTGTGGACGAGGGACAGATCAAGGAGCAGAACACGCCGGAGGAGTTGTTTTCAAATCCTCAGAATCCGCGCCTGAAGGAATTTTTGTCGAAGATGTTATGACAGACAGGGCAGCAGAGGAGATGGGCTGAAATCGCTGCAAATAGAAAAAAGTCCGGCTGCTGTAAGAACAGATGAAAAAATATTTGTGAATATTAAAATTGTAAGAGAAAAGGGGAAAGATTATGTTTAAGAATGTGATTGTAAAAACACCGTGTAAGGCTGTTACAGAAGGAATTACTTCTGCTCCGGAGCTGGGAAAGCCGGATTACGAGAAGGCGCTGAAGCAGCATGAAAGCTATATCGCAGCATTGAAGAAGTGTGGCGTGGAGGTGACTGTGCTTCCTGCAGATGAAAATTTTCCGGACAGCTGTTTTGTAGAGGATACGGCAGTTCTGACGAAAAAGTGCGCGGTAATTTCCAATCCCGGCGCAGCTACCCGGACAAAGGAGACGGAAGCGATGATTCCGGTTATCAAACAGTTTTATCCGGACGAGTGCATTGAGTATATTCAGTCTCCCGGTACTATGGAGGGCGGAGATGTAATGATGGTGGGAGATACCTTTTACATTGGCCGTTCTGCGAGAACGAATGAGGAGGGAATCCGCCAGTTTTCTGAAATTCTGGCAAAATATGGCTATACGGTTGTGGAGGTGCCCCTGGAAAAGGTGCTTCATTTAAAGACAGGAGTCAACTATCTGGAGAACAACAATATGCTGGTTTCCGGGGAGTTTAAGGATAAAGCAGAGTTTGCTTCTTATAATCGCTATGAGATTCCGGAAAATGAGGCGTATGCGGCCAATTGCATCTGGGTGAATGACAAGGTACTTGTGCCGGCCGGTTATCCGACTGTGGAGAAGCTGGTAAAGGAAATGGGCTATGAAGTGATTCTGGTGGACACCTCAGAATTCCGGAAGATCGACGGCGGACTCAGCTGCCTGTCTCTGCGTTTTACGGCGATGAAGTAAGGACGTCTGTTTTTGTCATAGATGTCTGACGCTGGCTCATACAATGTAAAAAACATATTCAGGGGAAAGCCCATGAAGGATTACATTGAGGAGCGGGCGGCAGCCATTGCCAATTATATTATTGAGCATCATGCAACAGTACGGCAGACAGCAAAGAAGTTTGGAATCAGTAAGAGTACGGTACATAAAGATGATGGTGTCATAATAAGAACAGAATTTCAGGGAATGCGGAAAGCGTCTGTATAAAGGGTTTTGGGGGCTTCTTCGGGCAGGAAGAAGCTGACTGTTCGGCGGTTCATGAGAATCGCCTAGGTACAAACCAGAGAAATGACTTTTTCATGTTACCATATTTTCGCATATTTTACTATACAATTATGGAAAATTGTATGGAAAGCGTTAAATGTTACTTGAAATGATATTTCTCGCATAAAGCTTATCTCCCACTTGCTTGCTTATCACGGTTTGGAGAGAAACCTTTGGCAAAGCAAAAGAGAATTACATAGCGTCTGTTTGACGGTTCATAAGAATCGCCGGACAGGCGCTTTTTTCATGCCCGAAAGCGGGCGAAGGAGGTGAGCCAGAATGTCGGAAGTGAAATATGCGGAGGACAGACCGAAGGACTGCAGATACTGCTACTTCTGGTCGGGGAAGAAAAAGGGCTGTGATTTGGGCGGTGAAGAAAACTGCTACTACAGGATGCGTCCGGAAGAGATCCCACACAGCGAATGTGACGGCTGCCCTTACAGACAGGAGCCAAAGTGCGTAAGCCTGTGCATGAAGAAAATCCTGAAGGACTGGAAGGGGAGAAGTTGATTGTCCTTGTGGATACGGAAAGGCGGTGAAGGTAAATGGCCTTTGATTATTTTTATGGCCCACAGGCGGAGCAGTTTGCCTTCTACCGGATTCCCAAAGTGCTTTTCACAGATGGACGTTTCGGGAATATATCTACAGACGCTAAAACACTGTATGGAATCCTGCTGGATCGGATGAACCTGTCAGCAGCTAACGGCTGGCTGGATCAGGCGGGAAGGGTATATATCATCTTCACCGTGGACGAAATCATGACTGCCCTTTCTTGTGGAAACAAGAAGGCCGTCTCTCTTCTGGCGGAGCTGGAACAGAAAGCCGGGCTGATTGAGAGAAAACGTCAGGGACTTGGAAAGCCCAACCTGATCTATGTCAAAAATTTTACTGGCGTTTATGTGGACAAGTCTGTGGATAACTATGTGGACAGCCATTCCCAGAAATGTCGAAAGGACACTTCTGGAAGTGTCGAAAGTCCATTTCAGGAAGTGTCCGAACGACACGGAAATAATACTGATTTTAAAGAGACTGACAGTAATGATACTGATCTTTTCTCTTCTTTCAGGACGGAGGGAAGGAATAGCGAGGGAATGGAGCTTCGCAGAAGTTATGAAGAGTATTTTAGGGAGCAGCTGGAATATGAGTATCTTCTTCAGGAGTATCCCTATGAGACAGAAAGCCTTGAAGAGATACTGGGATTGCTGGTTGATACCTGCTGTACTGCCAGGAAAGTGATAAGGATTGCCGGGGATGATAAGCCAGTGGATGTGGTAAAGAGCCAGTTTATGAAACTGACAGGCGAGCATATCCGCTTTGTACTCTCTTGCCTGAAGGAGAATACCACAAAGGTGCGGAACATGAAGCAGTATTTGCTGACTGCACTATACAATGCTCCGCTTACCATCAGCAATTATTACTCGTCCCGTGTGAACCATGATATGGCAAACGGGCGGATATGAAGGGAGGAGAAAAATGGCGAATAAAGCTGTCGTTCTGGCTGTCTCGAACCAGAAAGGCGGAACGGGTTATGAAAAGTAAGTTATTATGCAAAGTTGAGTCCATACTTTGTTGGATTTCT
>UQFC01000091.1 GCA_900540335.1 uncultured Clostridium sp.
CAATCTCCATTCTTCCTGTGTAGGAAGGGGTTCCCTGAGCCCGTTCCAGAGAGCGGACGGTAATCTCGCCTCCCGTCTCCGGCTCCAGAATCAGACGGCCATCCCTGAGCTGGCGGTCTCCCGTCCGTATGGTAAACTCCTCTCCCGCCTTCAGCCGTTTCTCCTTATCTCCCTGAATCACCTTCACAGGACCGCTGCAGACAAGGGTAAGCGTTGAATGATAAAGTCCCTGAAAGCCTTTATTCATAATCAGAACCCGGATGGTTTCCGCCTGAAACTCCCGGGATATCAAAATACCGCAGACAGCTCCCTTTGCCACAACAAATTCCTCTGTTCCGTATCCCACCAGAATGTCAGACAACTCTTTACGTTCCATTCCGCCATAGGTTTTCAGCACCTTGTATTCTGAATCCAGAGGAATTTTTCCATATCCCTCCAGCTCAATGGCATCCTCCTGAACAGAAAGCACTTTTCCGGTAATTGTCTCCGTTTTCAGGGACACCTTTTTGATTTTGCCGTCTGTCATTTCCAGGTCTGCCATGTGATTCAGAAGTTTTTCTGTTTTCGCTGTTTTTTTGCGGAAAGGAATTCTCCGCTCAATATCGCCCACATAAACCAGAAGACCGTTTTCATCTCCGTCCAGAATCCATACGTTGCGATACACCGTATCGCTTCCCATATCTTCTGTCACATGAATCATTTCACTGTCCCGGACATAAGCCTTCAGCTGATGATCCGCCAGGGGATCCAGCACAAGTCCGTAAAATGTCAAGGCTCCAAGATTGGTATGCGCAGTCCAGGCCGGTGTCCCGGCCATCGTTTCCGGCGTTGCGTAAATCAATACCTGCTCCAGCCTTACGTTTCCCTCCGGATCCATCTTTTTCAGCACAGAATCATACAGAAGCCACCACTGTTCCTCCGGAAATGGCTTTTCTGCATTCTTTTTATCTGCCCGTACCAGCCGTTCCAGAGACGGGGCAAGTTTTCCCATCATCTCTGCCGCCTCCCGGTAGGTCAGCTCCTGCAGGGCCTGCTTCTCATCAGCCGGAATCTCACTGACATCCAGCAGGCCCTCTCCGTAGAGATAATCCAGATACGGCACATACCACTGCTTCTGAGTCTCTGCCGGAAAAAAAGAAGTTTTATATTCCTTCTGCCATGTTTTCAGTTCATCCGGCGACTGCAGGGCAAGGGCTACTGATTTTGCCGCCATAGCCCTGCTGATTCCCTCCTTATCCGGTTCCTGAAACACAATCACCAGAATCAGAAGGATGACCAGAAGGGGAATCCCCACCACCCAGCCAATCAACTTGTGATTTCTCATTCAAACACGCTCCGATCACGATCTTTCTTCTTTTCGGATGTAGGTTTTCTTCTCATTGTCAATATAATCCAGTCTTTCGTAGGAGGAAATGTCAGCAGACAACTCCTTTTTCCCGAGCAGATAAGTCACAAGCTCTGTTGTCAGACGGTAGAAAACGGCAAAGGTGGGAACTCCGATGATCATGCCCACAAAACCGAAGAGTCCGCCAAACAGCAGAATCGAAAACAGCACCCAAAAGCTGGATACTCCTGTAGAGTCTCCAAGAATCTTCGGTCCCAGAATATTGCCGTCAAACTGCTGCAGCAACAGAATCAGACCGATAAAATACAGGCACTGTCTCGGACTTACCAGCAGAATCAAAAATGCACTGGGAATTGCCCCGATAAACGGCCCGAAGAAGGGGATAATATTGGTAACCCCTACAATCACACTGACCAGAAGAACATAAGGCATCTTCATAATGGTCAGCAGAACAAAGCACAGGATTCCGATAATCAGAGAATCCAGCAGCTTTCCAATAATAAATCCGCCGAACACATGATGTACAAATCTGCATTCCTCTATAAACTTATTCGCAATCTTCAGAGGCAATGCGCCGTAAATAATCATTTTCGCCTGAGTCTGAAGCTTGGTCTTCATATTCAGAAGATAAATCATGACAATCAGACCGATAAACACATCCATAACCGTATTCACAATGGAAAACAGTCCGCTGGAAACACCGCTGATAATGCTGTACATATTCGGAATCAGATCATTGGTCAGCCAGTTCTGCACATAGCCCACTGCCGTGTCATAATATGACATCACGCTGGCTTCCATCTCCGGATTGTTAACAAATATCTGCTCCAGCCACAGCTCCAGGTTGGCAATATTCGCCGGCAGAGCCTCAATAATTCCCTTGATGCTGGTAAGCAGCTGGGGAATCAGCATGGAAATCAAACCGGTCACAACAGCAACCAGCACTACAAGGCTGACAATCGTAGCTGCAAAGGAGCCCAGCTTTTCACCTGCTGTCTTTGACAGCTTCATTCTACCGGCCTTCTCCACCACCACTCTCTGAACCCGGTTATAAATCGGCGTCATCAGATAGGCAAATACTGCTCCGTAAATAATCGGTGCCAGAATCTCCCTCAGCAGCGCCATAACTCCCTCGGCCTTTTTCCAGTTAATCATCAGAAAAACCATAAGCGCTACCAGACCGCACACAAGAAATGCAGTCACGCCCCAATAAATATATTTTCTGTATTTTTCGTGATTCATGCGCGCCTCCAGCAATCGTTTTTGCAATTCTATGCTGATTATAGATTACCATAAAAAGGGCAAAAGATAAAGCAGCGATTTCTCGCTGCTTTTCTCTTTTGTAATCCCGAAATGCCGGTCTTACTTATTGACGCCTAGCGATGCTAGGTGGGCAACCTCACGTAAGCTTCTGCCTTCCACTCAGAGGAGGCCTGACATCCGCGTACAAATATTGGAATCCCTGTGTCACAAATGTAGGTTCAAAATGGGTAAGGTTGTCGAACATCCCAGGAATTACGTTCTCTGTTTTTCATATAACTGATTATACAACAGCTGTGGCTGTTTTTCAAGTTCCTTTTCCTGCCACCTGCTAATTTCACAGGAAATTCATATTCTGTTTATGATTTTCTCAGATTACCGGAATACAGTCTGTACCAGAAACATATAAAACACCGTTCCGATTCCAATGCTTAAAAGAGAGTTTCCCTTTCTCCAGTGAAGAACTGCAATCAACACTGCTGAGAGAATTTCAGGAAGTCCGTAGGGCGCTGCCGCCGGATTGATCCCCTTCAGACAATAAACAACCAGAAGTCCCATGGTTGCAAAGGGCAGTGTCTTTCCCAGATAATCTACAAATGCCGGAGTCTTTTTCCCGGCAGGAAATATAAGAAACGGAAGAAACCGGGTGATCAGTGTTCCAACCACCATTGCAGCCACAATCAAAAGCTCCCTCACTGGTATCCGGCTCATCTCTCTCCCTCTCTTTCTTCCCTTCTCTTATCCGACCCGCTCTTTCTCTGTTTCTGATAGGAAAATCCCAGAACAGCAAAAATCACAGCCATAGACGGCAGGATAAACGCATCTTTTCCAAAAAGAAGAAGACAGATCACCGATGCCCCCACACCGAGAAGCGCCGGCCTGTGTCCCTCCTTCTCTTTCCACTGTTCCACAAAAATCACAACAAACAAAGCTGTCAGAGCAAAATCCAGCCCCTCTGTGTTAAATGTAATCAGACTTCCCGCCAGAGCGCCAAAAATACTTCCGCCCACCCAGTAGCACTGATTCAAAAAGCTGATCCAGAAATAAACCCATTCCCGATCCAGTTCCGCCGGAATCTGTTCACTGCATACAACAGAAAAGGTCTCATCTGTCAGAGAATAGATGAGATAGGGGCGAAGCCGTTTTAAATTTCCATATTTTCCCAGCATGGAAATCCCGTAAAACAGGTGGCGGGCATTGAGCATCAGAGACATCACCAGAGCCGTAACGGGATGCACTGCTGCCGCAAGCATTGTAACCCCCAGATACTGGAGACTTCCTGCATAAACAAAAATACTGATCGCTGCTGTCCATCCGATTCCATATCCGTTCACATTCATCAGAATTCCATAAGCCGCTCCCAGAAACAGATATCCTACCATAACAGGAACCGTTCTGGGAAATGCGTAGTGCAGCTCCTCGCGCTTCCAATCCCACATGTTCTCTACCTCTCTGATGCAATTTCTCTCTTGCTTTCCAGCCTGGACTCCCGTATACTGATACAGGTGAAGCCTGTGGTTTCATCTGTCGTACAAAGACGGTAAACAGCTGTTCAGGTCCCGGCTTCCAGCCCGGAGCCTGCGATTGTTTTATTTTAATCATATTGATTTTATTTGTCAACCGGCAAACACTCTGCAGCTTTTGTTTTTCCCGGCTTCAGGGCTGTCAGCCGGTTCCATTCAGGAGGTATTCCATTGTCCCATTTACCAGAACTGTATTCTCATTCTCAGTGCTGCCTCTGTCCCCGCATGTGCAGAGCAGACCGCAGTACCGCATCCGGCTACTGCAAAGCCCCGGACGGCATTCTGGCTTCCCGTGCTGCTCTCCATTTCTGGGAGGAGCCATGCATCAGCGGAACCGGGGGAAGCGGAGCCATTTTTTTCAGCGGCTGCACCCTTCGCTGCTGCTTCTGCCAGAATTACAAGATCAGCCGCACACCCCGGGGGAAATCCATTTCTTCTGAGCGATTAGCCGAGATATTTTTAGAGCTTCAGGATCAGGGCGCCCACAATATCAATCTGGTTACTGCCACCCACTATCTTCCCTGGATCCTGCCTGCCTTAGACATGGTGAAGGAAAAGCTTCACATTCCTGTTGTATACAACTGCGGAGGATATGAACGTCTTGAAACCATTCAGGCACTCAGCAGCTATGTAGATATCTGGCTTCCTGATCTGAAATACTTCAGTTCTGATTTATCCCGCCGCTATTCCCAGGCGCCGGACTATTTTGCCAGAGCCTCTGCTGCTGTCCGGCAAATGATTCTTCAGACAGGAACACCTGTCTTTGATGACCGGGGAATCATGCAAAAAGGTGTGATCATCCGTCATCTTGTGCTTCCCGGGCAGAAGGAGGACTCTCTCCAACTCATCAAATGGATGGCCGAAGAGCTTCCCGAAAAACAGTTTTATATCAGTCTTTTAAGCCAGTATACGCCCTATGAAAAAAATCCCGATTTCCCGGAATTAAACAGACGGATTACCAGCTATGAATATCAGAAGGTTGTGGAGGCTGCCCTGGAAGCAGGGCTGGAGCAGGGATTTATGCAGAAACGAACCAGCGCCAAAGAAGAATACACGCCGTCCTTTGCCTATCAGGGGCTGTAGGGAAATTTAAAATCGAAAAACAGACCTGAAAAGAGGATACCAACGATTGACATCTTTGATATCCTCTCTCACTTTTCTTCGTCCATTGGACTGTACCTCTCTTTATTTTATTATATAATAAAATTTTCCTCTGCCCTTTGTTACTCTACCAATCTTCTCCACTCACTATCTTTTGTATCTTAATTGTTATCCGGTTCTGAAATATATCCCCCTCCCTATACTTTCTCGTCATATAGAAAAAACAATTCTTTTCAGTTTTTGATAACCCTTTGAAATGGATACTTCCTCTTGGTTTTTCACCTGGCAGATTTTTTTCCTTTGTTTCCATCTATCTTATTATGTAGTGGAAACGAAACTAACTATTTCGGTGGTCCGTACCTCCTTCTTTCATATTTTTTGAAATTCCCTTTCCTTCGAGAATTTCGATTGAGAACTTTTTGTTCTCTTTTTATTTCTCTCTTGTTTTGTTGTCTTTATAATACCAGATATCCTATCTTTTGTCAACACTTTTTTGAAATTATTTTTATATTATTTGTTAATTATCAAATTGTATGTAATAATTCAAATAATTTATTCAAAATATAAGAATCGCGCGTCAACCTTTTCTGCAATCTGCTCCCATAAAACCAAAAAGGATCCGGAAGAAAGCTTCCCCTGCTGCCTGCAGGGCTCTTTCTTCCGAATCCTTTTTTCCTGAAAGATGAAAAACTTAAAACTTCTCAAACCGCTCCACATCGGTTACAAATATGGTTGCTCCGCCCAGCTCTACTGTTACCGGCATCATCATATATCCGGTAGACATGGCCCCGATTCCGGGAGCAGGCATATCGCAGGTAATTCTCTGTCGTTTTCCGCAGGTTTCATGAATCAATTCAATCGCCTCATCTACACGATTCTCATCTGTACCAATCATCAGAGTGGCATTTCCCTTTTTCAGGAATCCGCCGGTTGTCGCCAGCCGGGTTACGCTAAACTGATGCTCTGTCAGTACATCTGTTACACGGTTTCCGTCGTCAGAACTTACAATTGCATAAATAATCTTCATATCATGCACCTCCTGCACACAGAATTTCTATTGAAAATTCCGGAATATTTGCAACAATTTCATTGATTATATCATAATTTTCTCAACATGTAAATCGGTTGATGGGAAAGCCTTTCCCCTCACACGACAGTCCGGTCAGGCATTTTCCTGCACAAGAGCCTCTGCCAGCATCTCCATCTGCTGCTTTGTATCCTCATGAACAGCAGATTTTATGGTCACTGCAGGCTCTGCAATCACAATCTGCTTCATGGTTTCCAGAATTGCCCGCATAGCCTTTCCTGCCATCGGAGCCCATGAGCCATTCTCCATGATTCCTACGGTACGTTTCTGGAAGCCCTTGGACTTTATGTGAAGGAGGAATTCTTCCATACAGGGGAAAAGGCCTCCGTCATAGGTTGCCGCTGCCACTACCATTCTGTCATAGAAAAACGCCTTCCGCACAGCCACAGACATATCGGTACGTGCCAGATCCATCACCTCTACATGCTCCTCACCCTTCCGGCGCAGCATTTCAGCCAGAAGCCCAGCAGCATGAGCCGTATTTCCATGTACAGATGCATACGCTACCAGCACGCCCTTCTGCTCCGGCTGATAGGTACTCCAGGTCTGATATTTTTCCAGATAGAAGGACAGATTATCCTTCAGAATCGGGCCGTGAAGAGGACAAATCGCAGCAATATCCAGAGCTGACGCCTTTTTCAGAAGCCCCTGTACCTGAATTCCGTATTTTCCAACGATATTCAGATAGTAACGGGCTGCCTCATCCTCCCAGTTTTCCTCAGAATCCATGGTACCGAAACGTCCGAACCCGTCTGCAGAAAACAGGATCTTTTCCTTCTGCTCATAGGTAACCATAACCTCGGGCCAGTGAACCATTGGCGCCATAAAGAACTGCAGGGTGTGTGCTCCCAGCTCCAGGGTACTGCCTTCCTTTACTTCTACTTTTCTGTCTGTGAGATCCAGATCAAAAAACTGTCCGATCATAGCAAAGGTTTTTGCATTTCCCACGATTTTAGCCTCCGGGAAACGCTCTGCAAACCGTTTAATATTGGCTGCGTGATCCGGTTCCATATGAGATACAATCAGATAATCTGCAGATTCCCCTGCCAGCGCCTGCTCCAGATTGGCAAACCACTGCTCCGTAGCCCGTCCGTCTACAGTATCCATCACGGCAATCCTTTCATCCATAATCACATAGGAATTATAGGTTACTCCATTGGGAACCTGGTACTGGCTTTCAAACAAATCCAGAGTTTTGTCCGTTACTCCGATATATAATACAGAATCTGAAATATAAGTGTCCTTCATGTTGTTTCCTCCTGTAAAATATGCTTTTTTCTGTTTCTGAATACATCGATCCCGCATATTTTATCATGAGGCGGACAAACATTCTATTAGAAAAACTGACAAAATCTTATCGGTATTGTTCCTTTGTTTCTCTGTTCTCACTACTCCAGCACCATTTCCAGGCGGCATACCCGATCACTAAAGTTCCTGCCAGGGTAACAGCCTCTGCCAGAACCAGTTTTCCTAAATTTGCCGCCAGCACTGCCGCCATGTTGACTGCCATGTGAAGTACAATGGCAAGAGGATAATAAAACCATTTGTCCCTGTTTTTTACTGCCTGCCACACAAACAGAGAAAGAGCCAGGTGCAGGGCAATCGCCAGAACCCGTTCTCCTCCTCCCAGGAAAAACTGCCAGGAGGGAAGTTCTCCCAAAGGCGCCAGGCTCTCCAGCACCTGCTGACTGTCCATATTCTCCGACAGGGAAGATACCAGACTGCCGGAATTGATCATAACAGAATAAATCAGATTGTTTACAGAGGCCATTCCAAGAATCAGCACAGCCTCCATGCCTCCGTGGCCTGCGCCGTACATCAGGGCATTTTCCCTGGTCCACTTTCCCTTCATAAGAAAACGCATGGTCAGATAACGCCCGGTTTCCTCAAACAGACCTGCCGCCAGTCCTCCATAAAGAGCATAAAGCCACAGATTGTCTCTCAGAGCCTGGCTTACCGGTCCCATTTTCAAAAGCACCAGACTGTGCATCAGCTGTTCCAGAAGCATGGCAAATAAAAAGAAGCTTCCGCAGCCCAGGAAAAACGGCAGAATATCTGCCTTTTGCTTCCGCCGGATCAAAGTCAGAAGGAGCAGAGGAAGCCCCCAGGATACTGCAAGAGAAAAGCCCATTCCCACAATGCTGCCGGCAGGCACATGTAATTCTGTCATTCCAATCCTCTCCTTCCCGCCTGATACAAGTCTACCATTTTAACCACCTGGGCCCTGGTGTATGGCTTTTCAATAAAGCCAAAGGCCTGAATCTTCCATGCCTCCAGTGAAAATCCCGGAATGCTGGACATTAACACCACTGCAGGAGGATTCTTCAGCTTGTGAAGCTCAGAAGCCAGGCTGATTCCGCTGATATCCGGCATCACAATATCTGTAAATACCATATCCACCTGATTTTCCTTGACAAATTCCACAACAGCCACAGCCTCTTCAAACCGTTCCAGAAGACAAACCTGATCCAGATTCCGGAAAATACCGGTCATCTTGTCAAGCAGCTCCGGATCATTATCCACAACTACTACATTTACCGCCATTTCATATCCCCATCTCTTCTCTATTTATTTCCAGCCGCCAAAGAACGGATGCTCCTTCATCGCCCCATTCCAGATAAGCTCTCCGGCCACAGCCTGAAACTCCGCCATTTTCTGCGCCTTTTTCATCTTCTTTAACAGCTTTTCCTCTCCCTCAAAAAGGAATCCCAGATAAGCCCAGAGCTCCTTCATCTTAAACAGTACATTCCTGTCACCGGACATCACCCTGCCGTATCCCTCCAGCAGGTCTTTATGAAAGTCTGCCAGTCTCTGCCTGCAGGCCCTGCTGCCCGGAACATGATCCGAATCCTGCGCCCCCGCTGTCAGTTCCTCAGCTAGAAATGGATTTGACAAAAGCCCTCTCCCCAGCATGATTTCCTCTGTCCCGGGAAAACGCTTCTGAAAGCACTCTGCATCTTCCGCTGAAAAAATGTCTCCATTATAGCATACCTGATTTTTGCTGTTTTCCGCCACCGCTGCAAATACCTCCAGATTCGGATGATTCTTGTAGTAATCCGTCTGCAGCCTCGGATGAATAATCAGCTTTTTCAAAGGATACCTGTTGTAAATAGAAAGCAGGGCAGAAAACTCCTCCGGATCTCTCATTCCTATACGGGTTTTTACAGAAAGCTCCATGGAACAGGACTCCAGTTCACGGCTCACCCGCTCCAGGAAACGATCCAGCTCCTCCGGCATTCCAAGAAAACCGGCGCCCCTGCGCTTGGGCACTACCGTGGCAGAGGGACACCCCAGATTCAGGTTTACCGTATCATACCCCATCTCATTCAGCTTCCTGGCCGCCCACAGAAAATCCTCTGCCTGATTCGTAAGAATCTGGGGAATCAGGCAGATTCCCCGGTTATTCTCAGGACGGACATCCTCCATCTCCCGGCTGGTCAGCTTTCTCGTCTGATTAGGTGTAAGAAAAGGGGAATAATACTCTGAAATTCCGGAAAAATGCCTGGAATAGGCACTCCGGAATACATGGCCGGTAATCCCCTCCATCGGGGCAAAATGAACTTTCATAACCTCACTCTTAGTTCCTTCCATAATACGTTCTTTCGCAATAAATTAAGTGTATCATGTATCCTTTTTTTCCGCAAGCAGAACCCATTTCAAAGAAAAATGCCGGAAGCAGATGAGGAGACCTCCCAAAAGTCAGGTTTTTTAAGGTCTGACTTTTGGAGAGCGGCTCAAGATACTGCTCCGGCATTTTTAACAGGTAGTCATATTACATTTTAAACAGGTTTTGTTTTCCTGCTACAGCAGGAAGGGATCGTTTAACCGATCCAGATATTCTCTTAAAATTCCGTCATAATGAACTGCTTCCGGATTCTCCGGTCCCAGCTCTTTTGGATTCAGCTGGAAGGGATCTGCCTCATTGTCATAAAGAAGACGTTTCGGCTTATCTCCGGGGGTACATCCCAAATCCACCACATAGGTGTGGGTTTTGGTACGGATTCCCCGCCATCCGAAAGATTTGGGATTCATTCCCCGCTTCCGGTAGGGATTTACCAGCTCCGGCATTCCGGGGAACATACACAGATATGCATGCTCCGGCTCATCCTCTGTTTCTTCTTTTCTGATCCAGCTGCCCAGACATTTTCCCTCTATGGTATCCGGCTGACCAACTCCCAGAAGCTGAAGAAACGTCGGCATATGATCCTGACTGGCAAATAATACGTCACTTTCTCCGGCCGGAATTCCCGGTCCGTGGAAATAAAGCGGTATCCGGATGGATTCTTCATACCAGATATTCTTGCCGTAACGTCCATGAGAGCCCATACAGTCTCCATGATCCGCTGACAGAACAATCAGGGTGTTTTCCATCAGGCCTTTTTCCTTCAAATAATCCATCAGGCGGCCAAAATTCTCATCCAGTCCGCTGATTGCTGCAAAATACTCCTGCCTTTTTTTCAGGTAGGAAGGATCCTGCTTCCATTCCTCCGGCACATTTTCCCGGAAAGGAAGATCCTTTCCCTCATAAAGCTCCATGTACCGCTCCGGAACCATGTCATAAGGCGGATGCGGCGGGTTCCAGGACAGGAACAGACAGAAGGGGTTATCATTTTTCCGCTGCTCCAGATACTCGATCGCCGCGTCCGTTTCAAACTCTGGGGACCATTTTCCCGGATAGATAGGTTCGCAGGTATCTTTCCAGTAATGAGGTTCCAGATGTTTGTCCATCGCTCCATAGGAAAGCCAGTAATCAAAGTGATGACGGCGCTCTCCCGGCGGAGTATAGGCATCCCAGTAACGGGCTCCTGAGGAAGGGCTGGCATGGAAGTTTTCTTCACTTCCGTCCAGATGCCATTTTCCAATGTATCCGGTGTCGTATCCGGCCTCATGAAGCACATCGGAAATCGTTACTTCCTGAGGTCTCAGCATTACCACCTCGTCCAGCCCTATTTTACAGTTGGTCCACATGCCGCAGCTCTGTGGATATTTTCCGGTCAGAAGCGATGCCCGGTGAGGAGAACAGAGGGGATAGGTGCTGACTGCATTGGTGCAGCTCA
>UQFC01000092.1 GCA_900540335.1 uncultured Clostridium sp.
GGCGGAAGAGAATTTTGTCGCAGAAGCGACCCGCCGCAGGCGGAGAAGCTCGCGAGCGAGCTTCTTTTTGACACAGGAAAGTGCGTCCCATGAAATAAAAACGCGGAAATACAGTCCTAGAAATACGGAATGCCTCATACCTTAAAATAAGCAAAGGAGAGACAAGATGAAAACGTGGTATCGAGAATCAGCGGAAAATGTGCTGAGGGATATGGGCAGCAGCCGAAGCGGTCTGACACAGCAGCAGGCCGAAGAGGTACGAAAGAAGGCCGGGGAAAATGTCCTTCAGGAAGGGACTGGAAAAAAGGCCTGGCAGGTGTTTTTGGAACAGTTTCAGGATCTTCTGGTGATAATCCTGATTGCTGCAGCAGGGATTTCCATGGTATCTGATAATGTGGAAAGTGCAGTGGTTATTTTTGCAGTGATACTGATGAATGCGGTTCTGGGAACTGTACAGCATGAAAAGGCGAGAAAATCCCTGGACAGTCTGAAATCCCTGTCCTCGCCGTCAGCGAAGGTGATACGAAATGGACAGACTCTGGAAATTCCATCCGCTCAGGTGGTTCCGGGAGATTTGATAGCTCTGGAGGCAGGAGATCTGGCTGTAGCAGACGGACGCCTTTTGGAGTGCCATAATCTTCAGGTCAATGAAAGCTCTCTGACAGGAGAATCTCTGGCTGTGGAAAAACAGGCGGAAGCGATGGAGACAGAAGGGGCGGTTCCTCTGGGCGATCAGTCCAATATGATTTTTTCAGGTTCTTTGATTATTCAGGGACGGGCAGTGATGGTGGCAACGGCAACGGGAATGCACACGGAAATTGGAAAAATTGCAGCTCTCATGAATGCCACAGGTGAGAAAAAAACACCGCTTCAGATCAGCCTGGATCGTTTCAGCGGCCATCTGGCAGCTGTTATTATGGGAATCTGCGCCCTGGTATTTGTATTAAGCCTGTACCGGAAAATGCCGGTGCTGGATTCGCTGATGTTTGCAGTAGCGCTGGCTGTGGCGGCGATTCCTGAGGCCCTGGGCTCTATTGTAACCATTGTGCAGGCTATGGGAACGCAGCGGATGGCACGGGAAAATGCCATTATCAAGGATTTAAAGGCAGTAGAAAGTCTGGGCTGCGTGTCTGTAATCTGTTCTGATAAAACAGGAACTCTGACGCAGAATAAAATGACAGTAGAAGAGGTTTTTGCAGACGGAGAGTTGATGGCGCCGGGGCAGATTTCCATGTACCGGAAGGCCGGACGTTATCTGGTATACGGATTTACCCTGGCAAATGATGCCAGACTTCAGGGGGAGGAAGGAATCGGAGATCCCACGGAGCTTGCCCTTCTGGAAATGGCGGCCCGGGCCGGGGCGGACAGCGAGGAGCTGCGGCGGGAAATGCCGAGGCTGGAAGAGCTTCCTTTTGATTCTGAAAGAAAGCTGATGAGTACCGTTCATATGTGTGACGGACAGAGAGTTCTGTTTACAAAAGGGGCTATGGACGTGATTCTTGACCGGACCGGAGAACTGATGACAAAGAACGGGGCGATTCCCATGACTCCGGCCTGGAGGCAGAGACTGCAGGAGCAGAACAGAGCATGGTCGGAAAAAGGACTGCGGGTTCTGGCTGTGGCATACCGTCCGCTGGAGGAGATGGAGTGCTGCAGTCCGGAAGCAGAGAACGGATATGTTTTTCTGGGAATGGCAGCCATGATGGACCCGCCCAGAATAGAATCACGTCCGGCAGTGCTCAGCGCCAGAAGAGCAGGAATCCGTCCGGTTATGATTACCGGAGATCACAAAATTACAGCTATGGCCATTGCAGGAAAAATCGGCATTATGGAGGAGGAGGATCTGGCTCTTACCGGACTGGAGCTGGATGCGATGAAGGAGGAAGAGCTGGATGAAAAGCTGGAAAATATTTCCGTATATGCAAGAGTTTCTCCGGAGCATAAAATCAGAATTGTAGATGCATGGCAGAGAAAAGGCTGTATTGTAGCCATGACGGGAGACGGAGTCAATGATGCTCCGGCTTTAAAGAAGGCTGATATCGGGGTAGCCATGGGAATTACGGGGACAGAGGTTTCCAAAGATGCAGCCTCTATGATTCTGACAGATGACAATTTTGCCACGATTATCAAGGCGGTAGCCAACGGGCGGAATGTTTACCGGAATATCCGCCATGCGGTTCAGTTCCTTCTTTCCGGAAATATGGCAGGGATTTTCAGTGTTCTGTATACATCCCTTTTCGATCTGCCTATGCCCTTTGCACCGGTTCATCTTTTGTTTATTAACCTGCTGACAGACTCTCTTCCGGCTATTGCCATTGGTATGGAACCCCAGGAAGACGGGCTGCTCAGACAGCCTCCGAGAGATCCGAAGGAGGGGATTTTGACCAGGGAATTTTTGCTGCGGATTCTGCTGCAGGGAGGGCTGATCGCCTTTTGCACGATGACGGCCTTTCATCTGGGGCTGGAAACAGGCGGCGCAGGAACTGCCAGCACCATGGCTTTTGCAGCTCTGACACTGGCCCGGCTGTTTCATGGATTTAACTGCAGAAGTGAACACTCTATTGCGAAGCTGGGATTTTGTGGAAATATGTGGAGCATTCTGGCTTTTGAGACAGGAGTGCTGCTTTTAGCTGCTGTTTTGTTCCTTCCGGGACTCCAGGTACTGTTTGCAGTGGCAGATTTAAACCTGCGTCAGCTTGTCAGCATTGTGGCTCTGGCTGTGATTCCCACGGTGGTGATTCAGGCCGGAAAGATGATCCGGGAGGCGCTGGCATAATTGCTTAAAAAAATGGCACAGGAAAAAAATCCCAGTGCCATTTTTTGAAAAAGAGAAAGTTTTATATTTGACAATATTGCATAATTGTGATATAAATAAGACAGAAAACGTTTTCTATTAGGCATAATGAATAATAGTGCAAATGAAAAGGAACGGCTTAGGGATGTTGAAAGTATGCGGATTGACAAAACGGTATGGAAAATCCACTGCAATAGAGGATATTAGTTTTCATGTGAAAACAGGCGAAATTGTGGGTTTAATTGGGCATAATGGCTGCGGGAAATCAACAACCATGAATATTGTTACGGGATATTTAGCAGCCAGTGAAGGAAACGTATTTGTGGACGGAGAAAATTCTGTAGAGTGTGCAAAATCAGTGCGGAAAAAGATCGGATATCTTCCAGAGACACCTCCCCTTTATTTAGAAATGACAGTGGAAGAGCAGCTTTCGTTTGCCTGCGATTTAAAAGGGATTAAACATCGAAAAGATGCTATTAGACAGGCCTGCAAACAGGCAGATCTGAAGAATGTAGGAGGACGCCTTCTCAGGAATTTGTCAAAGGGATATCGACAGAGAATCGGATTGGCACAAGCATTTCTAGGTGAGCCTCCATTGCTTATTCTGGATGAACCGTCTTCCGGACTAGATCCTTATCAAAATGCAGAGATGCGGGACATTTTAAGAGAGGCAGCAAAAAAACAGTCTATACTTCTGAGTTCCCATGTATTAACGGAGGTGTCAGCAGTTTGTAATCGAATTATAGTGATGAGTAATGGAAAACTGGTGGCAGATGATACTCCCGCTGCCTTACGTCATCGTTACAGCGAGTCAAATCATTTTTATATAATTGCGGCAGGCAGTTCCATAGAGTTTCAAAAGAAAGCAATGGAAGCTTCTGTTTGTAAAATAAAAATAGATGAGAAAAATGGGAATGGGACTTTTCGGGCGGAATTTATGATGAATGAGACAGATCCGGCAGCCGCAGTAATGAGTATTCTGTTAAAAGCGGGATGTCAACTGCTCCAATTTGGGCCTGTTCTTCTAGAATTAGAAAACGTTTACTTTAATTTGACTAAGGATAAAAGGTACGAAACGGAGGCCAGATAGAGATGGTTGCAGTCTGGAAAAAAGAACTACGTCAATACATGGTATCTGTGGTAGGGGCTGTTTTTTTGGCTTCTTATGGTGGATTAATAGGATATTATTTTATAATGGGAAATCTTATGGCGATGGATGGGAATATTGCGGTTCTATTTGGTTCTGTATATTCTACACTAATGGTTTTGATTCCAATTCTGACTATGAGATTGTTTGCGGAGGAAAGAAAAATGAGAACAGATCAGTTGCTGTTCACATCTCCGATTTCTATATGTAAAATTGTTTTAGGTAAATTTCTTGCTGCCTATCAGATCTTTTTGATTGGAAGTATTCCTATGTTAATTGCAGCTTCTATTTTAGCTTATTACGGAAGTTTTCAGCCATTGGAGTTGGCTGGCTGTCTTGTAGGGCTGTGTCTGGCAGGAGGAGCTTTTCTATCTATCGGTTTATTTGCATCTGCAATAACAGAAAGTCAGGTGGTGGCAGCCATTGTTAGTTACTTGCTCATGATTTTTTTCTGGCTGATGGATTATATGAAATATTATGTACATAATTTTTGGATGATAAAGTTTTTAGAGTATTTATCGTTTCAATCACATTTCCGAGAATTGTCATCTGGGATTTTTAAATTTTCTACGGTAAGTTATTTTGCCAGTGTGACAGTTTTGATGCTTGGACTGACACATATGATTTTGGAAAGTCGCAGATGGAAATAAAGGATGATGTATATGGAAAAGAAAAATTGGCATACAGTGTTGGCAGCAACGGCATTTTTGGTTCTATTTCTTTTAGTAGGAGTGCTTTCCATTTTGTTAACGGAAAAATTCGGATGGAAATTGGATCTGACGGAAAATAAACTTTATACTTTATCTTCTGAGACAGAGAAAATCGTATCTGATTTAAATGAGCAGGTTACGATTACTGTGTTTAATGCGGAAACGGAATTTCCGCTGTTGCCTAAAAATTTATTGGCTGGATATCCTCACCGAAGCCGTAAGATTACAGTACGTTACTGTGACCCTTATCGTGAACCGAAGCTTGTAAGGCAGTACGAGGATAAAGGATTTTCAATAGAATTGAACGATATTTTCATTGAAGCAAATGGAAAAATTCATCAGTTAAAATTAATGGATCTATATCAGTTGGACGATTCTCAGTCACAGATTAAAAAATTGTATGCAGAGCAGGAAATTACGTCAGGAATCCATAGAGTGGTTAATGAGGAAAAGAAAAAAGTATTATTTACGGATGGACATGGGGAAGAACCATCAAAAGGGCTAATGGACATATTTTCACAAAATCATTATCAAACAGCCTATACTGAACTGTCAATCCAAGGGATTGATGAAAACACAGAACTTCTGATTATTTGTTCTCCTAAAAAAGATTTCAGTCCTGATGAAATTGATGTTGTAGAAGAGCATTTGAAAAATGGAAAAAGTGTAATGATTTTTTGGGAGCCGGGAAGCAGCGGGATGATAAATCTGAGAGAGTTTCTTGAAGATTGGGGGATTTCTCCTTCAGATGAACTGGTGGAGGAGCCGGATTTATATGTATCTGGAAGTCGTCTGAATGTGGCAGCCACCTATGTGCCACATGAAATTAATCAATTTTTCAGTAATAACAGATACTATGTGATAGTTCCGTCTTGTGTGGCTTTGAAGCAGGTATATGAGAATCAGGGAAAGACAGAAACATTACAGGTATTACGCTCTTCTGCTAAGGCAGTAACTGATCATGCGGGAGAAAAAGGTCCATTTCCATTGGTATTATCAGCAGAAAGAAAAGTAACGATGCAAGATGGAAAAACAGCTGTGGGAAGACTTTTTGTATGTGGAAGCAAAAATATTTATGGGGACGATCTGTTGTCATCTGACAAACTGGCTAATCGTGATTTTCTGATTCAGGCTACAGCATGGTGTACAGAAGATGACACAATGATCAATATTCCTCCAAAAGAAATGGAACATGAACTTTTACCGGTAGTAGCTGCAGAGCGAAGAAAATGGGCGATTTTGATGCTGGCTGTTCTTCCGGTGGGAATTTTGGCTGTGGGAGTTGGAATATCGCTTCACAGGAGATATCTGTAGAATGAAAAAACGAAAGACACTAACGGTATTTTTTATGGCATCGGGAATTCTGATGACGATAATTATGATTTTGTGCATAATTCCGTCAAACTCACTTGAGTCAGTAGAAACAGTTCCGTTGATGGTTACAGATTTTCATATGAAGAAGGTAGTTGGTGCTGCTTTGATAAATGAGAAAGGCAGTGTGGCACTGATGGTTCAGGATGGAGAAATAGAAATCTTAGATGCACCGCCTGAAATGGTTTTTTCGGCTTTTGATAGAAAAGCTTTTCTTTATCAAATGGCTCATTTAAAAGCGGAAAAATCATTTTGCTCTGTGAATGACTGGAGTCAGTATGGCCTGGGTGAATCGGAAGAAAAAGCAGAACTGGTTTTGTTTTTAATGGACGGAAGCAGAATTAGATTATTTTTAGGAGACAGAGCACCGATTCAGGACATGTATTACCTTCGTAAGGAAGGCGATGATTCTTTGTTTTTGATTGGTGCTTTGCCTGCCCGTATGATGATGTATTCTCTTAATGATTTCAGAGAAGAAAATGTACTTCCTGATTTGTCTGCAGATTGCTTTGCAGATATTAGAGAGCTTACGATGCATCATGGGGAAGAAATGTGGAAGATTCAGGGAGAAAACAAAAACGGAAAAGTTCAGTTTTTTTTAACGGAACCTGTTGAAGTGGATTTGAGCTGGAGAACAGTGACAGAAAAATTGTTTGCACCTTTGGCTGGAATAGAGAAATTAGAGTTTGTAAGTGACAATTATGAGGAGATTTTTAGTCAATACAGAGAGGATGAGATATATGAAATAATTTTGAATGTAAAGAACGAGCCTAGGAGGCTTTTGTTTGCAGATAAAAAAGAGTCGGATGTTCATGCATATTATTGCGCAAACCCGGAAAGCGGACAGGTAATTCTGGTGGGAGGTGAACAGGTAGAGAAAGTTCTTCAATGTTCGCCTATGGAATTTCTGGGAGAATCTCTCTATAGTGCCAGTGTAGCAGATATGGAGATGGTTACTGTTATTGCAGAGGAGTTTCGGGGAGAAATGCTCATTCGAGGACAAGGAGATACTTTAAGGAGTACCTGCAGTCAAACGGAATTGGGGCAGGAAGAAACGATTAGGTTTTTTGAAACATTAACTATGCTTCCGCCTGCTGAACCGATTGAGTTTGGACGAAAACTGGATGAGGAAAGGCTTCTGACATTATATTTTACGAGAAGAAATGGAACTGAGGATGTGGTGGAAGTAATTCCTGTTTCAGAGAGACGGTGTGCGGTTGTGATTAATGGTAAGGCTTCATTTACAACTTATACTTCTACAGTGGAAGAAATTATACGTACAGCGGACATTGTATTTTAAAGAAAATGTGCTGGATATTTTGCAGGAGAAGAAGCCTGCATGATATAAAAAAATAATAAATGGAGGTAGTATTTATGAAAAAGAACATCTTAAAACAAGCAGGTGTACTCACTGTTATGGCAGTGGCAGCAACAGTTACAGGTTGTTCTGGAGGAAAATCAGAGACAAAGGCACCTGCAACGGAGAGTGTAAAAGAGGCTGAGGTGAAAGAAACTGAAGCAAAAGCGGAGGAAAAAGAAGAGAAAGGGGAAACGGGGGCTGTTCTGGAAGGAGAGGAAACATCTCTGTCTCTGGCTAATACTCAGCCGGATACGGATGTAGAAAGTCTGCAGCTCTATGCATGTGAAGAGGCTATTGAGGCAGCAACGGACGGAAAGTTTAATATTGAAGTTTATACGAATGCCGCTTTAGGTGATACAGATGATATTTTGGAACAGGCAATTCAAGGCACACCTGTACTCACGATAACGGATCCTGGACGTCTGGCAGACTATATTCCAGAGTATGGAATTCTTCAGATGCCGTACATTATGGAAGACAGTACCAAGATTGATGCAATTACTGGAACAGATATGGTAAAAGCATGGGAGAAAGGCTTTGAGGAGTATGGTGTAAAGGTTTTGACGTCCAACTGGTATGGAGGCGCAAGACATTTTGTATGTAATAAAGAAGTGAATGTTCCAGCAGATTTAAATGGATTAAAGATACGGACTATGGGCAGTGATTTGTGCATTGAATCTGTAACTGCTATGGGAGCGGTAGGAACAGCAATGTCGCAGAGTGAGATTTATTCTGGAATTGAACAGAAAGCAATTGATGGCTGTGAAAACCAGAGTACATCTACTTATGCAAGCCGTTTATATGAAGTATGTTCTTATATCAACAAAACAGGACATTTTATGTTGTTAGGTGTTCCTGCTACCGGAACTATTTATTTTGATTCTCTGTCAGAAGACTATCAGAATCTTCTTGTTGATACTTTCCGTGAAAATGGTACAGAATATCAGACAATCTGCGCAGAGATGGAACTTGATTGTGAGAAGCAGATGGAAGAAGAAGGAATGACTATTCACGAAGTAGATGCGGCTCCATTTAAGGAAGCAGTAGAACCGGTTTATGAGAAACTTGGTTATAAGGAACTTCGGGATCAGATTCTTACAGAGGCCGGACTTAAGTAACGGATTGGTTTTAGGTGTGCCCGGTTCTGTATACTGGGCACACTCTGATTTTTCTACATAAAAATTAGGAGGCATCCATGAAAAAGATATATGATGCTTTTTGCAACATTGAAGAGCTGATATGTGGCGCAATTCTTTGTATTATTGTTGCACTGGCTTTTATAACAGCCGTTGCCAGATGTGTGTCCCATCCGATTTCCTGGACAGTGGAGATATCTCAGTTCTTTTTGTCCTGGCTGGCATTTTTAGGAGCAGATATGGCATTAAGGCATGGAAGAGTTTTAGGTGTTGATTTATTTACAAGAAGATTGCCAGAGAAGGCACAGGCAGCTATTCGTTTAGCAACAGATTTTCTGATTCTGTTGGTACTTATTTCTTTTGTGAAATATGGTGTAGATTTGTGTCGGTCAAACTATAAACGTTCTTTCCAAACGGTTGGAATCAGTTATTCCTGGGCAACAGCAAGTCTTCCTTTTGCATCAATGCTGATGACAGTTACGATCATAATGGAAATGGTTCTTCAGGTGAAAATTCTTATGGGGAAGCAAAAGACTGACAAAAGGGAGGAAACGGTATGAGTGTAGTATTAATAACATTTGTTGTACTGTTAATTTTAAATGTCCCTATCGCGTTTGTTGTAGGAATTGCTGGAGTCGCGTATTTCATTACAGAGGGGACAGTTCCATTTTCTGTTGCAGTACAGAGGGTTGTGGCTCAGACACAGTCGTATAGTTTTTTGGCTGTCCCATTTTTTATTTTTGCCGGAAATCTAATGAATGAGACGGGTATTACAAAATATTTATTGAAACTTGCTCAAATTGCGACACGGAAAATGTGGGGAGGAATGGCGCAGATAAATATTTTGCTTAGTACCATGATGGGAGGAATTTCAGGCTCTGCTTGTGCAGACGCATCTATGGAAGCACGAATTTTGGGATTGGATATGGTAAAAAAAGGGTACCCAAAAGGATATACAACAGCAGTTACCTGTCTCTCCGCATTGGTTACAGCAACAATTCCTCCTAGCTTGGGGTTGATTTTGTTCGGATATGTAGGTGGTGTATCAATTGGGCGTTTATTCATGGCAGGGATTGTTCCTGGAGTTCTGATGGCTGTAGCACTTATGATTACAGTAACAATTACGGCAAGAAAGCATAAATACGATCCCCCTGCAGTATATACACAGGAATTACAGAAAGGAGAGGTTGCGAAAATATTGAAAGAATCTTTTCCAGCTTTGCTATTTCCGATAATTTTGCTAGTGGGGATTCGCATGGGATTATTTACTCCGTCAGAGGCAGGCGCCTTTGCTGTTGTATATGCAATTGTTGTTGGAAAGTTTGTCTACAAAGAATTGACTTGGCAAAAGTTTCGGGCATCCTTAAAAAATGCCTGTTTAGATACGGGGGTAATTCTTCTTATCGTTTGCCTGTCAGGTATTTTTTCCTATGCTATTACGATGGAGAAGGTTCCAGTTACGATTAGCAAGGCGGTATTAGGGGTTACAAATAATCCTTATTTACTTCAGCTGTTGATTCTGGTTTTGCTGTTTGTTATGGGAATGTTCCTAGATAGCGATGTAAATACTTTACTGCTTACACCAATTTTCCTTCCTATCGTTGAGGCTGCGGGAGTCGATCCTGTGCATTTCGGCGTTATGATGGCAACATTATTGACTGTCGGTGTAATGACACCTCCTGTTGGAACAGCTTGCTACATAGTATGCGGTATTCTGAATTGCCCGGTGGAAGAGTATGTGAAAGCCAGCTGGCCGTTTTTCCTGGCAATTTTATTAGTATTTGCAATTTTGGTATTTTTCCCAGATGTGGTTCTGTTTTTGCCGAATCTGATGTACGGTTAAGAGAATAACGGAGAGTGATTATAATGAGATATAAAAAGATTGATGAGCTACAGGTTTATGTGGCAGACAGCAGGGATGAGATGGGCAGAATTTCTGGTCAGGATGCGGCATCTATGATAAAAATATTGCTTCAGGAAAAAGAAGAATTAAATGTTATGTTTGCAGCAGCACCGTCTCAGGATGATGTATTGGCAGAACTGGTTAGAGATCCAGACATTGACTGGGGAAGGATCAATGCTTTTCATATGGATGAATATTTAGGCCTTTCAGATGAGGCACCTCAGAAATTTGGGAATTATTTAAGAAAACATATTTTTGATAAGGTTCCTTTTAAGAAGATATTTTATATTGATTCTGATTCCAATCCTCAGAAAGAAGCTGCGAGATACGAGGAAATTCTCCGGGAACATCCATTAGATGTGTGTATTTTAGGGGTGGGAGAGAATGGGCATTTGGAATTTAATGATCCGGGAGAAGCTGATTTTGGTGATACGCATTTTGTAAAAACAGTTAAACTAGACGTGAGATGCCGTCAGCAGCAGGTGAATGATGGTTGTTTTGAGACATTTGAAGAAGTACCGGAAAGAGCACTTACAGTGACGATACCGGGATTGTTACAGGCTAAGGCTATGTTTTGCGTAGTGCCTGCCAGTAATAAGGCAGAGGCTGTGAAAAATATGCTTACAGGAAAGGTGGATTGCAGTTGTCCGGCATCTATACTTAGAACAAAAAGGGGAGCAAGGCTATATCTGGATCCTAGGGCGGCTGAGCAGCTAACAATTGAGTAGGGAGGAGTGTAAATGAAGCTTTCAAGAACGGCATTCGGTGGTTTAAAAAACGAGGATGGTTTAATTTTTTTCCCAGAAGAGTGTGAAACGATTGCTGTTAATTGCGTACAGGTAGAGAAAGATCAG
>UQFC01000093.1 GCA_900540335.1 uncultured Clostridium sp.
TTACGAGGTCGATGAAGCAGGAAGCCCATTGGCTTTAGACAATGGGTAGTTCACAAGAAAGCCCCGGAAATTTTTCTTGTACACAAAAGGGGAAAACGGTATAATGAAACGAGAGACGGAGCCGGAGGAAGAGCTGCCGGCGTTTCGGGGAAGCAAAAGCAGTAAAGGGGAGTGGCGGTTATGAAGATACTGGTGATAAACAGTGGAAGCTCATCTCTGAAATTCCAGGTGATTGATTCGGAGACAGAGCAGGTGATGGCGCGGGGACTTTGCGAGCGCATAGGAATTGACGGAAGCTTTACTTATAAAACAAACAGCGGCATTTCAAAGAAAGAGCCGGTACCTATGAGCAATCATAAGGATGCAGTGGAAAAGCTGCTGGCTGCCCTGGTGGATCCGGAGGAGGGCGTGCTGGGGTCCTACGAAGAGATTGATGTAGTCGGTCACCGTCTGGTTCACGGCGGAGAGAAATTTACAGGCTCTGTGGTGATTACGGATGAGGTTATTCAGGCCATGACCGAGTGCAATGACCTGGCTCCTCTGCACAACCCTGCAAATCTGGTGGGTGTAGACGCCTGCAAGGCGCTGATGCCGGACACGCTGATGGTAGGCGTTTTTGATACGGCGTTTAATCAGACGATGGAGCCGAAGGCTTTTCTTTACGGACTTCCCTACCGGTTTTATGAAAAATATAAAATCCGCCGCTATGGTTTTCATGGCATCAGCCACAAATATGTTTCTGCCCGGGCGGCAGAATTTATGGGGCAGGATATCCGGAGAGTGAAGACGATTGTCTGTCATCTGGGAAACGGATCCAGCATCTGTGCGGTTAAGTACGGAAAGGTGATTGACAATTCCATGGGATTTACACCTCTGGAGGGACTGGTGATGGGAACCAGATGCGGAGATGTGGATCCGGGTGCGCTGGAGTTTCTGGCATCAAAAGAAAATCTGGATATTCATCAGATTATGACGATTCTGAATCAGGAATCATGAGTCCTGGGCATTTCCAAAAATCTGTCCAGTGATTTCAGGGAACTGAAAGATGCGGGGATTAAATACAATGAAAAAGCATCCCTGGCCCGGGAGATTTTTGCCTACAAGGTGGCAAAGTACATTGGCAGCTATGCGGCAGCCATGAACGGCGTGGATAATATTGTGTTTACTGCCGGAGTCGGGGAAAATGATTCCGATATCCGGGAGGAAATCTGTGAATATCTGGGCTTTCTCGGAATTACCATTGACGAAGTGAAAAACAGGGAGCAGGCGGAGGCGGTCCGCATTTCGGAAGGCACTTCCAGGGTGAATGTGCTGGTAATCCGGACGAACGAGGAGCTGGAAATTGCCAGACAGGCAGCGGCTGTGGCAGAGCAGATAAAAGAAGGGAGAGAATAATGATGGAAAAGGTATTTGATGTAACGGCTCTTGGAGAGCTTCTGATTGATTTTACAGAAAACGGCATCAGCAGTCAGGGGAATCCTCTGCTGGAGGCCAATCCGGGTGGAGCGCCCTGCAATGTGCTGGCTATGCTTTGCAAGCTGGGCAGAAAGACCTCTTTTATCGGAAAGGTCGGAAATGACAATTTTGGCCGGATGCTGAAGGAAACCATAGAAGGCGTGGGAATTGATTCCGGAAATCTGGTTCTGGATGATCAGGTGCATACAACCCTGGCCTTTGTTCACAAGCTGCCCAACGGAGATCGTGACTTTTCTTTTTACCGGAATCCGGGAGCAGATATGATGCTGACAAAGGAGGAGGTTCAGAGGGAGAGGATTGCAGGTTCCGGAATTTTTCATTTCGGAACTCTGTCATTTACCCATCCCGGCGTAAGAGAGGCATCCTGCTATGCCATTGACTGCGCCAAAGAGGCAGGCGCTCTGATTTCCTTTGATCCGAACCTGAGAGAACCGCTTTGGGCCAGTCTGGAGGACGCCAGGGAGGCGATTTCCTATGGCCTGTCCCGTTGCGATATTCTGAAGATTTCCGACAATGAAGTGGAATTTATGACCGGAGAGACAGACTATAAAAAGGGTGCGGAAATTCTCCGGGAAAAATACGGAATTCCGCTGATGTTTGTAACCCTTGGCCCCAACGGCAGCATGGCATTTTATAAGGACCTGTTTGTAACAGCAGATCCGTTTCTTCAGGAAACGACGATTGAAACCACAGGAGCAGGGGATACCTTTACGGCCTGTGTGCTGAATGGAGTTCTGGAGTATGGTCTGGAGGGCCTGAATGAGCAGCGGCTGAAGGAGATGCTGACCTTTGCCAATGCCGGGGCATCTCTGATTACCACCCGCCGGGGCGCTCTGAAGGTGATGGCGGAGAGAGAAGAGATTGAAGCCCTGATTCAAAGCCGTCAGGAAAAATAAGATACAGACAGAAAAAGAGACTAGAAAGAAGGATATGGATATGCCGCCAGTAAATATATTAATCAAGCCCTCTTCCGGAAACTGTAATCTGCGGTGTAAATACTGCTTTTACTGTGATGAAATGGAAAAGCGGGAAACTGCCAATTATGGATTTATGTCAGAGGAGACTCTGGAGATTCTGGTAAAGCGGGTTCTGGAATTTGCCGACGGAAGCTGCGGATTCGCATTTCAGGGAGGGGAGCCGACCCTGGTGGGACTGGATTTTTACAGAAAGCTTCTGGAGTATGAGCAGAAGTACAATATAAAAAATGTCCCGATTCACAATTCTATTCAGACAAACGGCTATGGTCTGGGGGAGGAATGGGCAGAATTTCTGGCCCGGAATCATTTCCTGGTGGGCGTTTCTCTGGACGGAATTGTGCACACTCATGATGCCTACCGGATTCACGCGTCAGGAAAGGGAACCTTCGGGGAAATTATGAAAACTCTGGAGCTCTTTGACCGGAAAAAGGTGGAGTACAATATTCTGACCGTGGTAAACCGCCGGACAGCGGAACGGATTGGAAAAATCTATGAGTTTTACAAAAAGCACAACTGGCATTATCTGCAGTTTATTGCCTGCCTGGATCCTCTGGGAGAGACGCCGGGGCAGAGGGAATATTCTCTGACGCCTGAGATGTACGGAGAATTTCTTGTGAAGCTGTTTGATCTCTGGTATCTGGACTGGCAGAAGGGCGCCCAGACCAGTATCCGGATCTTTGACAATTATATTGGAATCCTGATGGGTTATACGCCGGAGGCCTGTGATCAGAGGGGATGCTGCAGCATTCAGAATGTGGTGGAGGCCGACGGAAGTGTGTATCCCTGTGACTTTTATGTGATCGATCAGTATCGCCTGGGCAATATTCGCGAGAATTCTCTGGAACAGCTGTATGAACGGGGAAGAGAACTCCGGTTTATGGAAGAATCTCTGGAAAACAAGGAAGAGTGCAGAACCTGTGAATACGGCTACCTTTGCCGGGGCGGCTGCAGAAGAAACAGGCAGCTGGATGAGACGGGGCGGCTGGGACTTAATTATTTCTGTCCTTCCTACAAAATGCTGTTTCAGGCAGCCCTGCCAAGGATGAAGGAAATTGCAGCCTGGCTGAGAATGAGGGGACGATAAGCAGAATACAGAGAAAGGAGAGCCTGCTCAGCAGATTTTGAGCGGCGGAAACAGGAATGAAATATCGGATTATCGGTGACACTATGCCGGCAGTGGAAGTGATGTTTGACGCACCGGGAGAATGTATGTATACTCAGTCCGGAGGAATGGCCTGGATGAGTGATGGAATTGAGATGTCCACCAACACAAGAGGCGGTTTCATGAAGGGACTGGGCAGAATGTTTGCCGGAGAGTCTCTGTTTATGGCAACCTACCGGGCGCGGCGTCCGGGGGCAACCATTGCTTTTGCCTCCACCGTTGCAGGAAGAATTCTTCCGCTTGATGTGGCGGCAACAGGAGGAATGATCTGCCAGAAAGGCGCCTTTCTGTGCGCAGAGGACGGCGTTCAGTTAAAGATTACCCTCAGCAAGAAGTTTTCCTCCGGCCTGTTTGGCGGAGAGGGCTTTATTCTGCAGGATATCAGCGGAAGGGGCATGGTATTTCTTGAGGTTGACGGAGATATGGTAGATCGGTATCTGGAGCCGGGGGAGGTTTTGATGGTGGATACCGGCAACGTGGTTGCCTTTGATCGTTCCGTAAGATATGAGATTGAAACGGTAAAGGGACTGGGCAATATCTTTTTTGGAGGAGAGGGTCTGTTTCTGACAAAGCTGACCGGTCCGGGACGGGTGGTGCTGCAGACGCAGAATGTTGCAGAGTTTGCAGGCCGGATTGCGCAGTTTATTCCTACCAGCGGAAATTAAGAGACGGGATTGGGGGCGTTAACAGTTTACAGAAGGGAAATAGAACAATGGATTTGAAATTTAAGCCTGTTGAAGCAGAAGACATTATGGAGATGACACCGTTATTTTGTCAGCGCCCGAATAAAACCTGTGACAGTGTGGCGCTGGACAGCTTCATATGGCGTTACTATTATCATGTGGAATTTGCAATCCGTGACGGGAAAGCAATCCAGTGGCTGATGGAGGAAAACGGCATAAAGCACAGCGCCATGCCGATGTGCAAAGAGGAGGATCTGCCGCATTATTTTTATGAAATCGTAGAATATTTTAATAAGGTGCTGAAGATACCTTTTAAAATCTATCTGGCAGACGAGGAAGCGGTGGATTATCTGAAGCTGAGAGAATCGGATCAGTTTATTGTAACTGAGCAGGAGGATCTGAAGGATTACCTTTATGACGGAGAAGCCCTCCGCCGGCTTTCCGGAAAGAAGCTTCACAAGAAGAAAAACCATTTGAATGCGTTTTTAAAGGAGTACGAGGGTCGGTATGAATACCGCCGCCTCTGCTGCTCAGACAGAGGGGATGTATGGACATTCCTGGATAAATGGAGAGAGCAGAAGGGGGATGATGTGGAGGATCACCTGGATTATGAGGTGGCAGGAATTCACGAAATTCTGAAAAACTGCTCCTTCTTAAATGTCCGGATGTCCGGCGTATATATTGACGGACAGCTGGAGGCCTTTACCATTGGAAGCTACAATCCTCTGGAGGATATGGCGATTATTCATATTGAAAAGGCCAATCCGGAAATCCGCGGCCTGTATCAGTTTATTAACCAGCAGTTTCTGATTCATGAATTTCCGGATGTAAAGCTGGTAAACCGGGAGGATGATTTGGGGCAGGAGGGACTGCGCCGGGCGAAAATGTCCTACAATCCCTGCGGCTTTGCACGGAAATATCTGATTGAACAGAAGAATTTTGTACCGGAGGATTAAATGATCAGGTATCTGACAGAAGAGGAGCGGAGATTGAGCCGTGATTTGTGGGAAGAGGCATTTCCGGAGGATTCCCGATCCTTTGATGATTATTATTTCAGTGAGAAAATAAAAGAAAACAGGATTCTGGCTTTGTGTGCAGATGAGGAAGTGCTCAGCCCCTCCTCGATTGAATCCATGATTCAGCTGAACCCGTATGCGATCCAGGCAGGCCCTCTTGTCTGGAAGGCAGATTATCTGGTGGGTGTGGCAACCCGGAAAAACAGGCGTCACAGAGGATATATGCGCCAGCTTCTTGTGAGAATGATGGGGGATATGCGCCGGGAGGGAATGCCCTTTTGTTTTCTGATGCCGGCAGCTGAGGCGATTTACCGGCCCTTTGGTTTTACTTATATTTTTGACCAGCCCAGGTGGAGTCTGAAGGAGAATGGTCTGACGCGGAAAAATGCGGCAGAGATGATTGGCGAGACTGCCGGGTGGATGAACCGGTGGATGAAGGAGCGGTATCAGGTGTTTTCTCTTCGGGATGAAGCTTATGTATCCATGCTTCTGGCAGAGACAGCCAGTGAAAACGGCGTGTTAGAGGCCCTGTATCAGGATGGCAGGCTGGTGGGTGTTCAGAGCATCTGGGGCCTGGAAAAACGAGAGCAGAGGCTTCTGTATGCGGAGGACGGACTTCTGAAGCAGGAGGGAGAGCCGCGGCCTGCAATTATGGCCCGGATTATTTCTCCGGAGGAGTTTGTAAAGGCTGTAGGCAGGAAGCCTCTGAAGGAAGGCGGGGAGGAGGAGACGGAGATTTCTCTGTTTCTTGAGGATCCCCTGATTCCGGAAAATCAGGGACTCTGGACCTGGCATCTGACACAGAACGGCTCCAGACTGGAGAAGGCGGATGAAGAAAACCTCCGCAGGTCCTTTGACGGCGGGGCGGCAGACGGGACACAGAAGCCGGAGATTCTGCGGCTGACGATTACGGAGTTAACCGGCTGGCTGTTTGGCTATGAGATACCGAAGGCGGCAGAGCCATGGGCAGGGCTGGTACAGCCTCTTCAGGGGGTATTTCTGGACGAGGTTGTGTAGGAAGGAGTATCTGAACATGATGCGGCCTGCCGGAGGAGAAGGAACGAAGCGGGAAGAATAAAGTGAAAGACCTGCAGAAGGGAGATGCGGCATATGCAGGAATTGGAACAGTTAAAGCAGTGGATCAGAGAAAGCGACAATATTGTGTTTTTTGGCGGAGCCGGTGTTTCCACAGAAAGCGGCATACCGGATTTCAGAAGCGTAGACGGTCTGTATAACCAGCAGTATGATTATCCGCCGGAAACGATTATCAGTCACAGCTTTTACAGGAGAAATCCCGAGGAATTTTACCGTTTTTACAAAAATAAAATGCTGTTTCCGGATGCAAAGCCCAATGCGGCCCATCTGGCCTTGGCCAGACTGGAGGAGCAGGGAAAGCTGAGGGCGGTGATCACCCAGAATATTGACGGACTTCATCAGGCGGCGGGAAGCAGAGAGGTTTTGGAGCTGCACGGCTCTGTACATAGAAATTACTGTACCAGATGCGGAGAATTTTACACTCTGGAAGATGTAATGGCTGCGGACGGTGTGCCCCGATGCTCCTGCGGCGGCATCATTAAGCCGGATGTGGTGCTGTATGAGGAAGGGCTGGATCAGAAAACCCTTCAGAAGGCAGTGACGTATATTCGCCAGGCGGAGGTTTTGATCATTGGCGGAACATCTCTGACGGTGTATCCGGCAGCAGGTCTGATTGACTATTACCGGGGAAGCCGTCTGGTTCTGATTAATAAGTCTGTGACGCCTATGGACAGCAGAGCAGATCTGGTTATCAGCGGCAAAATCGGAGAGGTACTGGGGCAGATTTAAGAAAGGAAGTTAATTGTTTATGTATCAGGCAGATGAAACACGTTACGATAAAATGCAGTACAGACGCTGCGGAAGAAGCGGAATTCTGCTTCCGCTGATTTCACTGGGACTGTGGCAGAATTTTGGACTGGAAAAGCCTCTGGAGGAGCAGAAGAAAATTATTTTCCGGGCCTTTGATCTGGGAATTACCCATTTTGATCTGGCCAATAATTACGGAATGCCGGCCAGAGGACTGGCAGAGGAAAACTTCGGAAAAATCCTGCATGAGGATATGGCCGGTTATCGGGAGCAGATGATGATCTCTACAAAGGCAGGATATGATTTCTGGCCGGGCCCCTATGGAAACTGGGGTTCCCGCAAGTATCTGATGTCCAGTCTGGATGCAAGTCTGAAGCGGATGAAGCTGGATTATGTGGATATTTTTTACCATCACCGTCCGGATCCGGAGACTCCTCTGGAGGAGACCATGGGGGCTCTGGCTGACATGGTACGGCAGGGGAAGGCTCTTTACGTGGGAATTTCCAATTACAAGGCAGAGGAAGCAGCTGCAGCCATTGACATGCTGAGAGAAATGGGAACGCCCTGTCTGATTCACCAGCCCCGTTACAATATGTTTGAGCGCTGGACAGAGAAGGGGCTTCTTGATGTGCTGAATGAGAAGGGAGTAGGATGTATTGCCTACAGTCCGCTGGCGCAGGGGTCCCTGACAGATAAATATTTAAAGGGTGTTCCGGAAGGATCCCGGGCAGCACGTAAGGGAACGACCGTGGAGGGACGATACCTGTCAGAGGAGAGACTGGAAACGGTTCGTCTCTTAAATGAGCTTGCGGCAGAACGGGGACAGACTCTGGCACAGATGGCGCTGGCCTGGGTTCTGCGGCGGCCGGAGGTGACCAGCGTTCTGGTAGGAGCCAGCAGCACCGGTCAGCTGGAGGACAATACGGCAGCTTTGAATCATCTGGAATTTACCGGGCAGGAGCTGGCACGGATTGATGAGATTCTGGGAGAGGATCCGGGACTGCTGTCATAGACAGGCAAAAGGGAGAAAGCAATGGATAAAAAGTGGGATTATGAAGTCGGAGATATTGTTAAATTGAAGAAGCCTCATCCCTGCGGAAGTCAGGAATGGGAAATTCTCCGGGTGGGCGCTGATTTCCGGCTGAAATGCGAGGGATGCGGTCATCAGGTGATGGCGGAGCGGAAAATGGTGGAAAAAAACACCAGAGGGCTGCGAAAACCTGAAAAAACCTGAAAAAACAGGGAAAACAGTACTTGCATTTATCTTCGTTTTCTGTTAGAATAGTAATCCGTGACACAATAATCCTTGCTCTTGAAACTGAAGTCAAGGGCCAGAGACCACAAGGAGGTAAAGCAATGAACAAATACGAATTAGCAGTTGTTCTGAGCGCAAAACTCGAAGACGAAGAGAGAGCTGCAGCACTGGAGAAGGTACAGGGTTATATCACCCGCTTCGGTGGCACTGTAACCAACGTGGATGACTGGGGCAAGAAGAGACTTGCTTACGAGATCCAGAAGATGAAAGAAGCTTTCTATTACTTCATCAAGTTCGAGGCTGAGAATTCCGATTGCTCTAACGAAGTGGAAGCACACGTTCGTATCATGGAGCCGGTTATCAGATATCTTTGCGTTAAGCAGGACGAGCAGTAATAGATCAATACTGACGACCAGTAAAAAAGGAAGAGTGATGGTATGAATAGAGTAATTCTTATGGGCAGACTGACCAGAGACCCGGAGGTAAGATATTCCCAGGGTGAGCGTTCCATGGCGATTGCAAGATATACGCTTGCAGTAGACAGAAGAGGCCGCAGAAATCAGGATGGAAATGAGCAGACCGCAGACTTCATCAACATTGTCGCATTTGACAGAGCTGGTGAATTTGCAGAGAAGTACTTCCGTCAGGGTATGCGTGTTCTGGTTTCCGGACGTATTCAGACTGGCAGCTATACCAACAAAGAAGGTCAGCGTGTTTATACCACAGACATCATCGTGGATGATCAGGAGTTTGCAGACAGCAAGGGCGCAGCAGGCAATGCTGGCGACAACGGCGGATACGGCTATCAGCCCACATCCAGACCGGCTCCCTCCAGCGCAATCGGCGATGGATTTATGAACATTCCGGATGGTGTGGAAGACGAAGGTTTGCCTTTCAACTAAGGACTCAGACGTCCTGGTCTGGAAGACACGGATTATTTGGAGAAGGAGGCAGTACCAATGGCATTCAATAAGACTGATAAAGCAGATGGCGCCAAAGTAAGAAGAGGCGGCATTCGCAGAAGAAAAAAAGTTTGTGTATTCTGCGGCGATAAGAACGGTGTAATTGATTACAAGGACACCAACAAGCTGAAAAGATATGTTTCTGAGAGAGGTAAAATTCTTCCGAGAAGAATTACCGGAAACTGTGCAAAGCACCAGAGAGCTCTGACTGTTGCTATCAAGAGAGCACGTCATATTGCCCTGATGCCGTATACATGTGAATAATTTTGACATGGAGAAGTCCTGGAAACCTAGTGTTTCCGGGGCTTTTTTTCGTTTTTTTGTACTCAAATGTTTATCAGGGCGTACACCTTTTTACTCAAGTCGTACTCAAATTTCCGGACAGGGGAAATGAGGGGGGTGAGTCCTGCAAGCAGGCTTCTTTTTTATTTATTCTTTTAGTTGTGTTCCTGCAGGAATCTTGTTACAATAGAAACAGAGAATTATCTGAAAAAACAGGGAATAGACGCCAATATACCGTAAAAACATGGATTGCGGCAGAAAAGAAGTCAGAATAAGGAAAAATACAAAGGAGGGACTGTCTATGCCTCAGACGGGGGAGCAGTGTCTGGAGTTTCTGGAAAAGGCCAGAGAAGCAGTGTCAGAATTATCAGTAGCAGAGGACAGTGAGCGGCAGATGGAGCAGGACTGCCAGCGGCTGGAAAGGGAGCTGGAGGCGGAACAAAAGCAGATGGCAGATGCTGTTCAGGCTACGGTGAAAAAGCGCAGGCAGGAGATCAGTGCCAGCTATGATTCGGAGATCAACAAGGCTCAGGATTTGTTGAAAAAGGCAAGGACAAAGCGGGAAAAGGCAAAAAATCAGGGAGTGAAAGAGAGAATAGCAGATGAAACTGCAGAGCTCCATGCGTATAATAAGGAGCTGCGGGATCGGATGAAATCCAGCTTCCGCAGGGGGCATGTGCCGGGATTTTGCCGTACAAAACTTTATTACAGTCTGTATTTTCCGCGATGGGCAAAAGAATTTTTGATTCTGCTGTTGTTTATGACGGTTTTATTTGTAGGGCTTCCTTGGGGGATTTACATGATGCTTCCCCAGCAGAAGATCCTGTATCTGGTGGGAATTTATGCAGGAGTTCTTTTGATACCGGGCGGACTCTACATGACGATCGGAAACCATACCAAGCTTCAGTATATGGAGATTTTACGGGAGGGCCGTCAGATTCTGGATCAGATTCATGCCAATGACAGGAAAATCAGGGTGATCACATCAACAATCCGCAAGGATCGCAATGAGGCGATTTACGATTTGGAGAAGTTTGATGATGAGATTGCCCGCCTTCAGCAGGAGCTGAATGATGTTTCTGCCAAAAAGAAGGATGCCCTTCACACCTTTGAAACTGTTACGAAAAATATTCTTCAGGATGAAATTGAGCACACTTATCGGGAACGGCTGGACGGGCTGAAGAGCCAGTTTGAAGAGGTGCAGAGCCAGCTGCATGATACAGCAGCACGGGTAAAGGAGGGCCGCCTGAAGGTGGCGGAGCAGTATGGCAGTCATCTGGGCCGGGAGTTTCTGGATCCATTTAAAATCAGTGATTTGTCAGAGCTTGTACGTCAGGGACGTGCAGCCAGTGTAAGTGAAGCGATTGAGGTTTATAAAAGCAGTCATAGCTGAGAGGCAATGGACTGAGCGAAAAAGATCTTTTCTGCAGCCTTAAAAGGGCGGAGCCGGAAATGTTGCGGCAGTGCAGAGGAGATCTTTTTTATTTCATAGGATTAGGGTGTCAAAAGGTCACTGACCTTTGATATAAATTTGTACCTTGAAAATT
>UQFC01000094.1 GCA_900540335.1 uncultured Clostridium sp.
TATGGATATGACCTTGTTGGCGTCCTCAAAGGAAAGGTCCTCCGGAATGAACCACAGGGCGCGAAGCTTTGTATAGGCTTCCTCGGCTGTGGGCCATGTACTTGTGTCCCACTTGGACTTGTCCTCTATCTTTTCATTTTTCTTCAGGGATTTCCTGTTTTGGTGGTATTATATTTCGGTTTCTTCCCTGTGTCAATTCCTGTTACCGAAGGTTTGCATCACTCCAGCGCCTTTTCCTTCCACTTTCCCCAGCGGTAGAAAACAGCAGTAATCACAGCGCCCAGAACCCAGGAAACCAGAAGAGAAATCCAGATGCAGGCATACCAGCCACCCGGCATTTCCGGAGTTCTTGTCATCCAGGCAATACCGTAGGCCAGAGGCACCCGGATTGCTACTGTCGTAATCAGGGAAATCCACATGGGAGTCATGGTATCTCCTGCTCCCCGCATCACACCGGACAGGCTCTGGGTCACTGCCATGGCAAGATATCCCAGTGCAAGAACCCGCATCATGTTATTGCTTAAGGTAACCAGCTCTGAAGTAGAGGTGAAAATCGCCATCAGATGACGGCCGAACAGCAGAATCACCCCGGTAATGGCAGCAGAGGTTCCCACTGCAATCAGAGTTCCCTGCTTTGCTCCCTCCTTCACCCGATCCAGCTTTTTTGCCCCTACGTTCTGACCGGAATAAGTGGTCATTGCCGTGCCGAAGGAGAAGTTCGGCATCATGGCAAAACCGTCCACTCTCATAATAATCACATTGGCGGCAATTACCATTTCTCCGAAACTGTTTGTCAGAGACTGAACAACAACCATGGCCAGAGAAAAAATGGCCTGGGTAATTCCGCTGGGAACGCCCAGCCGAACTACTGTTGCAATATTCTCCCGGTGCGGCTTCAAATAACATGCCTTCAAATCAAATAAATGCTTCATTTTCCGGAGCTTCAAAAAACACAGAACTGCAGAAATCATCTGGGCGATTACCGTAGCCAGGGCTACCCCCGGTACTCCCATATTTAAGCCTGCCACAAACCACAGATCCAGAACAATATTAATCACCGTGGCAACCACCAGATAAACCAGAGCAGAAAAAGAATCTCCCAGACCTCTCAGAACACCGCAGAGAATATTATAATATGCTACTCCGGCAATTCCGTACATCATAATAAAAAGATAATCAGAACACCAGTCTATGATGCTGGCCGGCGTATTCAAAAGCTCCAGAATCGGCCGAATCGCCACAGATCCTACAATCATCAGAAATACGGCAGAAGCCGCTGTTAAAGTCAGCACGCTGCCGATTGTCCTGGAAAGATTTTCTCTGTCCCGGGAACCAAAATACTGGGAAACCATAATACTGGCTCCCATGGAAATTCCAATAAACAGCACCAGCAGCAGATTTAAAATCGGGCTGGCGCTTCCCACTGCTGCCAGAGCATTATCTCCCACATACCGGCCAACCACAATACTGTCCACCGTATTGTAAAGCTGCTGAGCCACATTGCCGATAATCATGGGAATCGTAAAAAGAACAATTTTTTCCCAGGGACGTCCCTCTGTCATGTCCACCTGGGCAAATAATTTTTTCAGACTGTTCATTCCCCGCACCTCATTTGCCGTTTCCTTTGTTTGATAGAAAAGGATGCGCAACAAGCAGCCCTCCTGCAGCTGTCCCTGCAGCTGAAGGCAGAATCTGCTTCTGCGCATCCCCGGATTTTCCTATAAGCTTTTTCGCCTTAGCTGCACAGATCTACAATAACCTGAGCAAAGATCTTTGCACTGATTACCAGATCGTCTGTCTGTGCAAACTCATTTGCTCCGTGCATATTGTTGTCTCTGCCCGGCATGGCAGCTCCAAATGCAACGCCGTTTTTCAGGTGATGAACGTAGGTACCGCCGCCTGTAGACTGGCATTCACTCTTGATTCCTGTATAGTCCTCAAATGCCTTTAAAAGTGTTCTGACAAAATCAGAATCTCCGTCTACATGGTGAGGAGGAGTCATGGTTTCATTCAGCAGAACTGCTCCGTTCTCCTTCATCTTTGCCTGAATCACCTTCAGAACGTTGTCATCGTTTCCGCATACCGGAACACGGCTGTCAAATTCTCCGTCCAGAGAACCTGCGTCAACAGTCAGCATGGTCAATGCCAGAGTCAGACGTCCTGACACCTCATCTTCCATCTCCACACCCAGATTCTTTCCATAAAAATCTCCGTGAGGCATCAGAGCGGAAATCTTCTTCAGACCTTCCATCTGCGGACAGGCAGCAAAGGGAAGTCCGGTCAGCAGTTCCAGAAGTCCGGTCAGGGCATTGACACCCTCCTGAGGTGTTGATGCATGAGCGCCCTTTCCTTCTGCGGTAATCTCCACAGCTCCCTCTTTTGCTTCCATGGTAAAATGAACGCCTGTCTTTTCCTGGGCTGCCTTTGCAGCAGCTTCCAGAACGCCGTCCTCAAATCCCTCTACCACAGCCTTTGCTTTTCCGGGAACTACGTTAATCTTGGTTCCGCACCGGAAGCTTACCAGTCTCGGAAGAGCCTCAGAGGCCTCAAAGTTCATTGTAAAATGTCCGGGAAGACGTCCCTTTTCCACATTCACTACCGGGTATTCAATGTCCGGAGAAAAGGTCATGGGAGCTTCCGGTTCTTTGCTGTAATAGTATTCAATGTCAGAGCTTCCGCATTCCTCATCTGTTCCCAGGATCAGACGGACATTTTTCTTTAAGGGAATACCCAGTTCTTTGACTGCACGCATAGCGTAAAGAGCCGCAATAGCCGGTCCCTTATCGTCAGCAGTTCCCCGTCCGTAAATCTTTCCATCCTTTTCCACAGGATCAAACGGCTCTGTCACAGTCCAGCCCTCTCCTGCTGGAACTACATCCAGGTGAGCCAGAATATCCAGATGGCGGGGCTTGTCATTTAAATCAATGCAGCCTACATATCCGTCATAATCTGTTGTGTCAAATCCGTATCCCTCTGCCATATCCAGAGCTGCGTCCAGACATTCAGCCGCTCCGGGACCAAATGGCATATCCTCCTCGGCAGGCATTCTTTCACTGTTGATTCTGCACAGTTCACAAACGTCCTCCACCAGTTCCTGACGGTGGGCATCAATAAACGCGTCAATTTTTTCTCTGTACATTGTAAAAACCCCCTTCTTTTTATTTCATCATGCCAGCCAGTGTTTCATTTACCAGCTTTCCGTCTGCTTTTCCCTTTACTCTGGGCATCAGAACCTTCATGATTTTTCCCTTATCTGCGCCAACGGGCTTTTCAATTCCCAGCTCTGCCAGCACCTCCTGAATCACCTGGGCAATCTGCTCCGCACTCATATCCTCCGGTGCAAACTCCTTGTAAACAGCGATTCTTGCTGCCATTTCCTCTCTGATATCCTGTCGATCCTCAGGAGCCAGATCATAGGTTTCCTTACTCTGACGCAGCTCCTTTTTCACTACAGCATTTTCCTCTTCCTCTGTCAGCGGAGAACGCTTGTCAATCTCTGCATTCTTTAAAGCAGACAGCAGCATAGAAAGAGAATCCTTTCTCACCTTGTCCTTTGCCTTCATGGCTGCTACCATAGCTGCTCTTACTTCATCAATCTTGCTCATCGTTCTGCTCTCCTTTCATGATGCCCTTTATCGGCGTCTTCCCTATATGGAAATACCCGTTTTCTAAAATGCCTCAGCTTCTTCCAAACTCAGACAGCTTCAGTCCCGGATTTCTCTCCTCTACCATACCAACGCTCCAGCTGTTGACAAACAGAAGCAGAGGATTGTCCTTGAGATCCTTGATTCGCTTCATATCTGAGGTACCCTGGATTCTTGCCACATCCACTTCTTCTTTATTCTCGATCCAGCGGATATATTCATAAGGCAGCTTCTCCAGCTTTACCTCTACATTGTATTCATTTTCCAGACGATAGGTTAAAACCTCAAACTGAAGTTCACCTACAACACCTACAATAATCTCCTCCATACCGGTGTTAAATTCCTGGAAGATCTGGATTGCACCCTCCTGGGCAATCTGGCTGACACCCTTTAAGAACTGCTTTCTCTTCATAGTGTCAATCTGGCGCACTCTTGCAAAATGCTCCGGCGCAAAGGTGGGAATTCCTTCAAATTCAAACTTTTCACTGGATTTGCAGAGGGTATCTCCAATGGAGAAAATACCGGGATCAAATACACCAATAATATCTCCCGCATAGGCCTCTTCTACAATCTTTCTGTCCTGGGCCATCATCTGCTGCGGCTGGGACAGGCGCAGCTTCTTGCCGTCCTGCACATGGTTCACTTCCATGCCTGCCTCGAATTTTCCGGAAACAATTCTCATAAAGGCAATTCTGTCTCTGTGAGCCTTGTTCATATTCGCCTGAATCTTAAATACAAAGGCGGAAAAATCCTCTTTAAACGGATCAATCTCCCCGGTCAGGGTTCTTCTGGACAGAGGAGACGAGGTCATCTGCAGGAAATGCTGCAGGAAGGTTTCCACACCAAAGTTCGTCAGCGCAGAACCGAAAAATACCGGAGACAGATTTCCTCTGCTTACCCGATCCATGTCAAATTCATCTGCAGCGCCGTCCAACAGTTCAATCTCATCCAGAAGCTGCTCATGGTAGGCATATCCAATCACATCATCCAGATTCGGCGCGTCCAGACCATACGTCTGAGTCGCTACCTCCTTCGCGCCTCCCATAGCTGCGGTAAAGGTAGTGATTTCCTTGGTATGACGGTCGTAAACGCCCTTAAAATTCTTTCCGCATCCGATAGGCCAGTTAATGGGGCAGGTGCGGATTCCCAGGACATTCTCAATCTCATCCATCAGTTCAAAGGGATCTCTTGACTCCCGGTCCATTTTATTGATAAATGTAAAAATCGGAATTCCTCTCAGCACACAAACCTTAAACAGCTTAATCGTCTGTGCCTCAACACCCTTGGATCCGTCGATGACCATGACAGCGCTGTCTGCGGCCATCAGGGTACGGTAGGTATCCTCTGAGAAGTCCTGATGTCCCGGTGTGTCCAGGATATTAATACAATAGCCGTCATACTCAAACTGCATGACAGAGGAGGTAACAGAGATTCCTCTCTCCTTCTCAATTTCCATCCAGTCAGAAACTGCATGCTTGGCGGCTTTTCTTCCCTTTACAGTTCCTGCCAGGTTGATGGCTCCTCCGTAAAGCAGGAATTTCTCCGTTAATGTGGTTTTACCGGCATCCGGGTGGGAAATAATGGCAAATGTTCTTCGTTTTTTTATCTCTTCTGCTATATTTGACAAAAGTCTGTCCTCCAAATCTTCTGATTAAAGCTCTGCTGCGCAGATCTATCGCTGCACAAATTTCTCTTCAATCCATGATTGTACCAGAGAAATCCAGCTCTGGCAACAGGGTTCCAGGGCATAATGATCACTTCCTGAGGTTTCTTCCGTTCCAAGAGCAATTCCGTGGACACCGGAGGGGTAAATATGCATCTCAAAATTCACCCCGCTCCTGCGAAGGGCAGAGGCCAGCAAAAGACTGTTTTCCACAGGAACCGTTCTGTCTGTCACAGTATGCCAGAAAAATACCGGAGGCATATTCTCTGTCACCTGCTTTTCCAGAGAAACCAGATCCAGCTCCTCCTGTGAAGCATCGTTTCCCAACAGGCTGACAATAGAGCCTTCGTGGCGGTATTCTCCTGAGGTAATAACCGGATAGCTTAAAATCAGTCCGTCCGGACGCACTGATTCCGGAGCTTTTCCCACAGCCTCATAAACCTCCGGGCGGTTCCAGAAGGTTCCTATGCTGCAGGCCAGATGACCCCCGGCAGAAAATCCGCAGGGAATCACTGCATCCGCCTTCACATGCCACTCATCCGCATGTTCCCGGATTGCTGCAATAGCCAGGGCCAGCTCCCTGACAGCTACCGGAAAGCGGTTCGGCGCCACACTGTACTCCAGCACACAGGCATGAAAGCCCATGGAGAGAAATTTCATAACAATCGGTTCCTTCTCCCGATCAGAACGGCGGGTATAGCCTCCTCCCGGAAGCACAAGGATCATGGGTCTGAGCCGTTCCGGCGCAAACTCCAGACTGTCCAGCAGATACAGCTGCAGCAGCGCCTCTCCTGTCTGTTGTCCCGGTACTTCCAAACGCATGGTTTCATATCTCATAATGTTCTGTCTCCATTCTCTCTACTGTTCTTTTTTATTCCCGCTGCAGAGTCTGTCCATAATACGGTTCAAAAGCTGATGTGCCACCTGTTCCTTTGTCATCATAGCCAGCTCCTCTGCTCCTTCTCTGGTAATGATGGTCACAACATTCGTATCCGTTCCAAAGCCTGCTCCCGCTGTCTTTAAATTGTTGGCAGCAATCATGTCTACATTCTTTTTCTTCAGCTTTGCCTGAGAATTTTCCAGCATATTTTCTGTCTCCATGGAAAATCCGCAGAGCACCTGGCCCGGCTGTCTGTGAGCGCCCAGCCATGCAAGAATATCATCTGTCCGTTCCATTTCCAGATTCATATCCCCGTCTTTTTTCTTTGTTTTCTCTGTTCCCACATATTTAGGGCGGTAATCGGCCACAGCCGCCGCCTTGACAATCACATCCTGCATGCTGCTGGCTTCGGTCACTGCCTGAAACATTTCCCCGGCGCTTGTCACCGGCACCAGCTTCACTCCAAGCGGAGCCTTCAGATTGACAGGGCCGCTTACCAGAGTCACCTCAGCTCCTCTTCTTGCTGCGGCCTGCGCAATGGCATAGCCCATTTTCCCGGTGGAGTGATTGGTAATATAACGTACCGGGTCAATGGCTTCCCGGGTTGGTCCGGCTGTCACCAGAACCTTCTTTCCCCGCCATATCCTTTTCAAAGGCCAGCTCCTGCATAATATATTCCATCAAAAGCTCCGGCTCCGGCATCTTTCCCGCGCCGGTATCCCCGCAGGCCAGATATCCGCTGGCCGGTTCCACCACATGCATCCCGTATCTGCGGCAGATATCCAGATTATCCTGAGTGATGGAATTTTCATACATCTGGGTGTTCATGGCCGGAACAATGTATTTGGGCTTTTTGCAGGCCAGAAACGTAGTTGTCAGCATATCATCTGCCAGCCCGTGGGCCACCTTTGCAATCACATTGGCTGTCGCCGGGGCAATCATGAAAATATCCGCCCGCTTTGCAATCGATACATGCTCTACCTGAAACTGAAAATTCCGGTCAAAGGTATCCACCAGACATTTGTTTCCTGTCAATGTTTCAAAGGTAATGGGGGTAATAAAATTCGTTGCATTTTCTGTCATAATCACCTGCACATCAGCATGCTGCTTTACCAGCATACTGGCCAGGCTGGCTATTTTGTAGGCGGCAATTCCGCCTGTCACACCAAGAACTACTGTCTTTCCTTTCAGCATTAGGGCCTCCTGATTTTATCGCCGGAACCTGCCCCGGCAAACATTTGCAATGGAATCAGTATAGCACAAAAATTGCGTATTTAAAAGGGATTCCGATTGTGTTTCCCTGTAAAATATGATAGGATGGGTGTGCAAAACAACTGCTTTTTACAGTTCGTTTTCAGCCTGAAAATACACAGATTCTGCCGGTTCCTTTCAGGAATCGGGAAAGGAGCATTTCCAATGATTTTAGCACTGGATATGGGAAATACCAATATTGTAGTGGGCTGCATTGACTCAGAAAAAACCTACTTTGTCGAGCGCCTGACCACCAATCACAATAAAACAAGCACAGAATATGCCATAAATATTAAAAATATTCTGGAAATTCATGGCATTCATACAGACGATATCGAGGGAGCTATTCTCTCCTCTGTTGTGCCTCCTCTGAATGCCGCCATTTCCTCGGCTGTAAAAAAAATTCTGGGCCATCACCCCATGCTGGTTGGCTCCGGCATCAAAACCGGCATGAATATTCTTATGGACAATCCGAAAACAGTCGGCAGCGATCTGATTGTGGACGCTGTCGCTGCGATTCGGGATTATCCCTGCCCCATCATTATCATTGATATGGGAACTGCCACCACCATGTCTGTGGTAGACCCTTCCGGCAATTATATCGGAGGAACCATTCTGCCCGGACTTCGTATTTCTCTTGATACATTAAGCAGCAAAACCGCCCAGCTTCCCTCTATCAGTCTGGATATTCCCAAAAAGGTCATCGGGAAAAATACCATTGACTGTATGAGAAGCGGAATTATGTACGGCAATGCCGGCATGATCGACGGACTGATTGACCGGATTGAAGAGGAGCTGGGGCAGCCCGCTTCTCTGGTTGCTACCGGAGGTCTGTCCCGTTTTATTATGCCCCTGTGCCGCCATCAAATCCAGTATGACGAGGCTCTGATGTTAAAGGGACTGCTGATTCTTTTTGAAAAAAATAAGAATCTGTAGTCAGAGCAGGGGATTTTCCTCTGAAATTAAGAACAATAAAAGCCAGAGCTGCTGCAAACAGGACAACCCTTCCTCTGCAGCGGCCTCTGGCCTTTTGTTTTTATTCTTTATATTTTCTTTTTTCTCCCCGGCCTTTCAAGACGCCCTTCCACATCACTACAGCGCACGGATAATCTTTACATGATTCCGGAGAACCGCATAAAGGCTTCCCCCATCCTCCTGTCCGAACCGGCGCAGCAGAGCTGAATGAATTCCACTCAGATTCTTTTTGGGAATTCCATTGAGAATCTTCAGAATCTGATCCAAATCCCCTTCCTGAAGACTCCTTTCATTGCGTGTCAGAATCAGTTCCAGATACCGGCGCTCTCTTTCCTTTTTGTTGTTGCTGTATCCGGCGGAAAGCACCCCCCGGCAGCCTGGATTTTCCCGGATAAAACGATAGATTCCGTTTCCGGTTGCCAGACCAAAATGGTACTCCATCACATTATGAACCAGAGACATATTCGAAAGCTTCAGGGTTTTGCAAAGCTCCAGAAGAAACTGACAGTCTTCCTCCGGCTCCCTGCTTCCTGTCCGGCGAAAAATCTTCAGCAGCGCTTCCCTGCAGTCAACGCCGCCGCCACTCTGTTTTTCGTCTGCTTCTACTGTTCCGCTTTCCCTGTTTTCCTCCTCGTCTCCAAAGAGTTCCTGCTCGAAAACAGCTTCTTCCTCTTCCAACGGCTCTGGTTCCTCCGTAAAAACCGGGATGTCCTCCATGACCGATTCTCCGATTTCTTCCTTCTTCTCTTTCTGTGATTTTTTCCGTCTGTTTTTTCTCTTTTTTCTGATGTTTTCTTCAGAATCATTCTGTCTGCAGCTTCCGCTTTCTTCTGCTTCTTTCCCGTCTTCCTCCACAGTCTTTTCAGATGCTTCCATGCACTCCTTCTCTGCAGATGCTTCCGCTTCCTCAAGCCCGTTTTCTGCAGGTACTGCCATTTCACACAATTCTCCGCATTCCTTCTCCGCAGATGCTGCCTTGGGGGACTTTTTCCTGCGAGCCTTCTTTACAGGAGAGGCAGGTTTTTCCGGTTCTTCTCCGCGAGATTCCACTGCAGATGCTGGCAATTTGTCTGCTTCTTCTTCGTGAGACTCCGCTGCAGATGCTGCCGATTTGTCTGCTTCTTCTTCATGAGACTCCGCTGCAGATGCTGCCGATTTATTCAGCGCTTCTCCGCTCTCACGCTCTGTGCATTCCGTCTCTTTACGAACCTGTTCTGCACATCTGTTTGCTGCCGCCCCGGTTTTTTTTGCCTTTGCTTTTCGCCCCTTCTTTTCCGCCGGGGCCTGCTCTGACGTGGCTGCCGGAGTTTTCTTTTCTGACGGGACTTTTTCTGACGATACGTCCTGACCGCTCTTTTCTGACGGGATTTTCTCTGACGCTTTCTGACCGCTCTTTTCCGTCAGAGCTTTCTCTGACAACATTTCCTGCCGTCTCTCCGCCGGTGCGCCTTTCTCGCAATCTGCCCCCTTGATTCTTCGCACAGAACAGCCCTTCTGCTGCCAGTAACGGACTACAGCATCATATCCGGTATCATTGGAAACGATAATATATTCCCGGCTGCCGTTCCGGGACAGACAGCTTCCCAGCTCTGTTACCAGCTGAAAATCCAGCGCATTCTGTCCTTCAAAGCACTTGATCCAGTGAACCGTCCCCCTTTTTTGTTCCATCAGACAAACGATTCTGTCATAGCCCATGTGTGCGCTTTTATCTGTGTAAAATACCAGAATCTCATCCTCATCCTCCAGTACCTGCAGGAGCTCAACCCACACATCGTTGATATTCTCGCTGTCGATTAAATAGGTTCTTCTCATTTCATTCTCTCCGTTATAAATTTTTCCCATAATCTCTATTATACACACTTTACCTGAAATGTAAAATATGAACCGTTACACACCATTGGGATCCTCTCTTCTTTTGTAGACCAGCTCCACAATGCCATTATAATTTTGCGTACTCACCAGCTCCGGCCTCTGTTCTGTGCTCTTTTCCTCAAACAAACGAATCCCGGATCCTAAAAGAGTGGGAATCACGGAAATATAATACTCGTCAATCATTCCCTTTTCTCTCAGCTGTCCCACAAGATTTGCTCCTCCGCAAACCCATATTTTCTTTCCCGCCTGCTGCCTCAACTCCCTCAAAAGTTCCTCCGGCTCCCTGTCCGTAAAGCAGATCTCCTCTGAAGACGGATGCTTTGAATGTGTAAATACATAAGTCTTCATGCCCTCGTATACCCACTGCTCCGGGGAAAGCTCTGTTACAATCTGATGGTAAGTATTCCAGCCCATCACTACAGTATCCACATCTCTGACAAACAGAGAATAGGTATCTATCATTTCTCCATCCTCAGTCTGACCATTGAGCCAGTCCACACTGCCGCGGCTGTCCGCAATATATCCGTCAAGACTCATTGCAATAAACAAGCTGATTTCTCTCATATGTTTCCATTCCTCAATCTTTCTCCTCTGATTTGTGCAGGAGCAGTTCTTTTTCTCCTTAAATGCAAAATCTCTCCCATGGATTGTGCAGGATCCTCTCTTTTCTTCCTTAAATGCAAAATTTCTCCCCTAGATTGTGCAGAATCCTCTCTTTTCTTCCTTAAATGCAAAATTTCTCCCGTGGATTGTGCAGAATCCTCTCTTTTCTTCCTTAAATGCAAAATTTCTCCCCTAGATTGTGCAGAATCC
>UQFC01000095.1 GCA_900540335.1 uncultured Clostridium sp.
GACGGTTAAGGAATTGATTTGTGCTTCTTTGGATGTTTTTAACATTGGAACAAAAAACGAACGTATTGACATGGTGCTTGATATTATGGAAAAAGTAGGACTTCCTTTAGAATATCTTAACCGGTATCCTCATGAGTTTTCAGGCGGTCAGCGTCAGCGTATTATGATTGCACGAGCTTTGATTTTGAATCCGGATTTTGTCGTAGGAGATGAGCCGGTTTCAGCTCTGGATGTATCGGTTAGAGCACAGGTGCTGAATTTGATGAAAGATTTGCAGCAGGAATTGTCATTAACATATATGTTCATTTCTCATGATTTGAGTGTAGTACGCTATTTGTGTGATAGAATTCTGGTTATGTACTTAGGAAAAGTAATGGAAATTGCATCAAAAGACGAGTTATATTCCAATGCACAGCATCCGTATACCCAAGCGCTTTTATCCAGTATTCCAATTCCTGATGTGAATGCAAAAGGAAAGAGAATACGTTTGGCAGGAGATGTACCCAGTCCTTTTAATCCACCAAGTGGATGTCGTTTCCATACACGCTGTGCTTATGCAAGACCAGAGTGCAGTCAGTGTGAGCCAGAGTTAAGAGATCTCGGAGGAGGTCATATGGTTGCTTGTCATTTATGTGAAAGATGAGGAAATTGAGAATGAATGAAATGACTGTAGCCCGGTTTCTGGAAAGATACCGGGTCGAGTTTTTAGAAGATATTCAAAATCTGATTCGCATTCCAAGTGTCAGTAAACCAGATAAATACGGAGAATACCCATTTGGTAAGGAATGTGCGCGGGTTCTTGATATTGCTTTGGCAAAAGCAAAAGAATTAGGATTTGAAACAGAAAATCATGAGTATTATTGTGGAAGTATTCTTATGCCTGGAACAGAAAATGGAGAAATAGGTATATTTTCACATTTAGATGTAGTTCCAGAAGGTGATGGGTGGCTTCATGATCCGTACACTCCTTATGTTAGAGATGGTTGGTTATACGGAAGAGGAAGTGCTGATAATAAGGGGGCAGCGGTAACAGCTTTATATGCAATGCGATATTTAAAGGAAAATGGGATACAGTTACGCCACCAAATTCGACTGTTTTTAGGCTGCAGTGAGGAAAATGGAATGGAAGATATGGAATATTATTTGGCTCATTTTCCAGCGCCAGATTTTTCATTTATACCAGATGCATCGTTTTCGGTATGTTATTCAGAAAAAGGAATTATAGAAGGAGATTTTGAAATACCGCTTCCAGAAGGAATTGTATCTTTTACATCAGGCGTTGCTTCTAATTCTGTCTCGGCTAGTGCAAGTACAGTGATTGAAAATATATCCGGAGAGATTCCACTAGTAGATTCTGAACTGTGGCCAGAAATTTCTGTTTTTCAAGATGGTATTCGATTGAGAGTTGAGGCAACGGGAAGATCGGCACACGCAGCTTTTCCAGAGGGAGCTGTGAATGCAGGTGCGGTACTTGCTGCATATCTTTGTGAAAACAATTTAATTAACAAAGAAGCTAAGACTATTTTATCATTTTTATCGGAGTGTTTTAACCAGCATTATGGAGAAGGATTAGGAATTGAATATGATGGTGGAAAATTAGGAAGACTAACTGCTATTTGTGGTATGGTACGAACGGAAAATAAAAAATTAAAGTTAAATATTAATATCCGTTATCCAGCTCAAGTAAATTCAAAAAAAATGATTGAGAAAATTGATGAAAAGGCGGCTAGATATGGATGGAATGTGAAAACAATACGAGATGATCCTCCATCCTATATTGATCCGGAAAAAACGGTAATAAAGGCCTTAAATGAACTTTGTCAGGAAGAACTGGATCCTTCCTTTGAGCCTTATTGCATGGGGGGTGGAACTTATGCAAGAAAACTTCCCAATGCAGTTGCATTTGGACCAGGTATTCGAGGGCAAAAAAAACCGGGACCGGAAGGTCATGGAGGTGGACATCAGCCGGATGAGTGCGTAAAATTAGAAGTACTAGAAAATGCATTGTCTATTTATATTAAAGCTTTGCAAAAAATAGATGAGCTACTCCCTTAAAATTCAATTTTATAGATAAGTTTTATTCTACATAGCCGGAGAATATTTGTATGCCATGCAAATGTTCTTCGGCGGTCTCATTTTCTCATTCGGCAAACTTGTTTTTGTTTCATTCTTCTTTAATTTCTCAGTGTATCAGGATGTTTCCGGAGATATTTCAAACCCATGGTCTAAAGCCAGTGGATTTACTACCCCTATCGATCTCGTAATCTACTATTTCCACAGGCGTAAATTGGAAAGTCGCTGTCCTATATATGTTTTTATGCTATTTGCCGTAATCCCTTTGATAAAATATTCTTTGCGGCATTGATATCTTTAAATTCAGTCCGATCTTCTGCTTTGTGTGCGGCAATTTTTCTGGCTCTGTTTCTACTAAAATAGATACATAATATCTTCCACTTGGCATTTGCGATACAGTGGCAGACTTTATCTGTCTGCTGAAATCACTATGCACTTTAGATATTCGGCATATTTAAAAAAATTTATGATATGCTGCATCCATGTTATAAATGCATTTGACAGGGCAAATTTATCTACTTGTTTAGCAGCTCCAGGGTTTCCATATCATTTCCTCCTTACGGCTTTGCCGGCGTGTTCTGATCCGGTACGAAAAAGAAGTCTCTTTTTGTAAACTGACAGACACTGTCAATAAAGACTTCGGCGCTGAACTGGTCGGCGTACTCCAGATAGCAGGTGACAATATCAAAGTAGAGATCAGCAGTCAGAGTGGTGAAAATCTCTGCCGGAATTTTCAGCCGGTAGCCCTGCTCTTCAGCCGCCAGAACCTTGTCCTGAAGAATCTGAATCAGCCCCTTGCGGATAATGGGGATCAGTTCCCCCTCCTTGTTGGCATTATAGATTTTCTGATACAGAACACGGTTTTCTTCAATGTGCCGGAGCAAAATGGTCAGAACCTCCTGCATGGAATTGCTGTCCATAAAGTAAATCACATCTTCAGACAGTCCGATCTCATCGAGAAGCAGTTTCAGACAGTAGTTGAGAAGTTCATATTTATCCTCAAAATAACGGTAAAAGGTGGAGCGCGAAATCAGAGAGGTGCTGCAGATATCTGTCAGGGTCACCTGTTCAAAGGGCAGAGCGGAAAGCTGTGTCAGCAGTGCTCCTTTTAACAGGGCATAGGTGCGTCGTGCGGTAATGTGTCCCTTCTGTTCGGTAAAACGTCCCATTACAAATCCCCCTTAAATGTTTTAATCTGGACAAAAACATAAATAGTGTTTCATTTGAAACGGCTGAAATAAAAGTGATACTTGAGTATTTTAGCATAAGAATGGATAATAATGCAATAAAACAAGAGTGTTGCCGGAGGTTTTTATGGAAATTTTACGGAATAGATGGAAACAGATGCAGCTGCGGCTGCTGTTAAGTGTCTCAGTTTTGATGGGAATCGGCGCCGGTTTTCCGAAAGAGGCATGGGCTGAGATGGAGGAGCAGGCAGCAGAGCCTGACAATTATCTGGAGGTCCGGGAAGAGGATGAGGAGCCGGGGCGGGAGTCAGCCCGCGGCAGCTGGCAGAAGGAGGAAGGCGCCTGGTATTTTATTCTTCCTGACGGAACAAAAAACAGGGAGGATGTGATCTGGCAGAATGCGCTGTATGAGTTTTATTATGACGGCTCTTTAAAGTCAGCTCAGTGGATACCCAATACAGGCGGAGGCGCATATCCTGTATTTTGCTATGATGAAGAAACGCAGGAGCTGTTTGATCAGCTGAACGAAGAGAAGAGGGAGCTCTTTTTTGAGGAGCATCCGGATCGGGAGGACAGCTGGGATGGAGATGAGAAGATCCGGTATGACAGATATGCAGGCTTTCTTATGGATGCCAGGCTGAATGAGGCTGCATCCCACAGGCTGGAGATGGCCCTGGAAAACGGATATTCCGGGGATTCCATACCGGGAGAGGGAACGCTGAAGGATTATCTGACAGCAGTTTCTTACAGGAAAAATGCATCTGCCCAGGAGCTGTATATCCGCGGAAGAGAGGATGCAGAGGACGCCTTTTCCAGAATCATGGCAAAAACGCAGGAGCGGTATGATTCTACGGAGAAGCGGAGGTATTCTCTGGGATATTACCGGCGGATAGGCATGGCCCATGCTGAGAAAGACGGGGAACAGTATTTTATGGTGATTCTGATGAGATAGAGTGAGGAGTGAAGCTTATGGACAGAAAATGGGCAGACAGCCTGAGGGAAAAGCTGCATTGGAAAAAGAAGGATAAAACGGAAAATGCTCAGGAAGCAGGAGACGGACAGGAAAAAAAGAGCAGAACTCCTGCAGAGGTTCTTGCCAGATTTATTATAGAGAAGCGGGCGCTGATAGAAAGTGTTTTTGTGGCAGGCTGTATTTTTTCCATAGTTGCCATGTGCTTTGTAAATGTTAATTATGATCTGACAAAATATGTTCCTTCTTATACGCAGTCCAGTCAGGGACTGGATAAGATGAAGGAGGAATTCGGGTATCCGGGAACAGCCCGTCTGATGATAAAGGATGTCAGTCTTTATGAGGCGAAAAAATATAAGGATCAGCTGGCGGCAGTAGACGGAGTGGATCAGATTCTCTGGTGTGACACCAAGGTCAATGTCTACGCAGGAGAAGACTTTGTTAATCTGGATGATATTAAGGATTATTATAAAGACGGCTGCGCTGTTATGGATATTACGTTTGAAGAGGAGTCGGATTCTCCCAGAACGGAGCGTGCCATTGACGAGATGAAGGCCATTACCGGAGACAAGGGCTGCTATGTGGGAATGGCAGTACAGAACAAGTCTCTGATTGAAACAACAGCCAAGGAGATGGGAAGAATCCTTGTTGTTGCAGTAATTATGATTCTGGCAGTTCTCTGCCTTGCCACTACAGCCTGGACAGAGCCGATTCTGTTTATGCTGGTGATGGGTGTGGCGGTTCTGCTGAATAAGGGAACCAATATTTTCCTGGGAACTATTTCTTTTCTGACAGATAACGTGGCGATTATTCTTCAGCTGGCGACTTCCATGGATTATTCTATTTTCCTTCTGGACGCGTTTATGAGCTGGAGGGATACGGGGCTGTCTGAGGAAGAGGCGATTGTAAAGGCAGTTGAGGAGGCGATTAATTCGATTTTTGCCAGCAGCCTGACAACGGTAGTCGGATTCCTGGCGCTGGTTACCATGAAGTTCAATATCGGCTTTGATATGGGACTGGTGCTGGCAAAGGGAATTGTGTTCAGCCTTTTGTCGGTGGCATTTTTCATGCCGGCCATGATTTTAAAATTTACGAAATGGAATGACAGAACAAAACACCGTTCCTTTTTCCCGGATTTTACAAAGATGGGAAAGGGTGTATTTAAAATCCGGTATGCTGTTCTGATTGGTGTTCTTCTGATTACGCCTCCGGCTTATGTGGCTCAGGGCATGAACAATTTCCTTTATGGAAACAGTGCAGTTGGAGGGGCAAAGGGAACTCAGGTTTATGAGGATGATCAGGAAATCACAGAGCGGTTCGGACGCAGTAATATGCTGCTTTTGATTTATCCCAATAACGATATGGTGGCGGAACGGCGGCTTTCCGATGAGCTGGAGGATCTGCCTTATGTAAAAAGCGTAACGTCTATGGCCAACACTCTCCCGGAGGGTGTTCCGGAGGAATTCCTTCCGGAATCAGCGACGAGTCTTCTTCACAAGAACGATACCGCCCGTATGCTGATATACATAAGAACGAAGGGGGAAAGCGACATTGCTTTCCAGTGTACGGATCAGATCCGGAATATTATGAAGAAGTATTATCCGGAAGACTCCTATGTAGTGGGAGAGACTCCGTCCACTCAGGATATTAAGGCGACGATTACGGAGGACAATACCAGAGTAAATGTGCTGTCGCTTCTGGGCGTGTTCCTGGTTGTTATGTTCAGCTTCCATTCCGTTTTGATTCCTCTTGTGGTTATGATTCCCATTGAGGTGGCGATTTTCCTGAATATGGCGATTCCGTATATTCAGGGTGTGGATATGGTGTACATGGGTTATATCATTGTCAGCAGTATTCAGCTGGGCGCTACGGTGGACTATTCTATTCTGCTGACGAACAACTATATTGCAAAGCGTAAAATCCTTCCGAAAAAGGAGGCCTGCATAGAAGCAGTTACCCGTTCCTGCTCTTCTATTTTTACTTCGGGAACAATTATTACTCTGGCAGGCTACATCGTGCATTTTATTTCTACAACAGCAGCCATTGGCGATCTGGGACACCTCATTGGCCGCGGCGGTCTGCTCAGTGTGATTCTGGTGCTGACTCTTCTTCCTGCCCTTCTGGTGCTTTGCGACCGGCTGATTATTGAAAAGGACTGGAAGAAGCCGGGAAGAAAAATCAGAGAGCATTACGGAGTGCGCCGCCATCAGTTCCATGAACGGGCGGAACGGATTCGGGAACTGGGTACCCGGCGGAAAAATGAGCGGGATGTTTAAAGGACAGGAGGTAAGGACATGAAATATAAATATAAAAGAATCGGAGCCGGAGCCATGGCGGCGGTGATGCTCTGTACCGGAATTCATATTCCGGCATACGGCAAAGAGGCCTCTGTGGCGGTGGATGAGGCCATGTACGTAAATCTGGATTATTATGGCAGAATGGAAACGGTCAATGTGGTAAAAAGCTGCAGTCTGAACGGACAGAAGACCTTTACAGATTACGGAAATTATCTGGATGTAACCAATATGACGGATTATACAGAGCCTCAGATGGAGAAGGGATCTGTAACCTGGAATTTCCCGGAGCCGGAGGCAAACCGTTTTTATTATAAATGCAGGCTGGATGCAGAGCAGGTGGAGCTGCCCTGGAATTTTGATATTTCTTATAAATTAAACGGGGTTCCCATGAACGGAGATCAGCTGGCCGGAGCGTCGGGACTGGTGGAAATTCACATAGATGCCAGGGCGAACGACCGGGCGCTGGAGTATTACCGCAATAATATGATGCTGGCAGCCGGCGTTATGGTGGATTTGAATGACTGCTACAGCCTGGATGCAGAGGGTGCACAGATTCAGAACATGGGAAGTCAGACCGCGGCTGTCTTTACGGCTCTTCCCGGTGAGGACGGAGACTACACCATACGAATCGGCTCAGACAGCTTTGAAATGGGCGGAGTATTTATGGCAATGGTTCCCGGAACAACGGAGTCTCTGGAGCATGTGGTGGATTTGAAGGATGCGAAGGACACCTGGAAGGAGTCCGGAGATCAGTTTTATGACAGTATGGAGCAGATGGCTCTTTCTGTAGAGGCCATGCGGGACAGTGTTCAAGAGCTTCAGCAGGGGTTAAGCTCTGCTGAGGAGGCAAGAAAGGTCTGGAGCGGTTCCAAAGACAGTATTCTGGCAGGAAATGATCAGGTGCTGGAATCCCTGACTCAGGTTTCCAGACAGATGGAGGTCATGATTCCTCATATTGAGACGGCGAAGGAAGCGGCAGATGTGGTTCATGACAGCATGGAGGATATTGTAAATTCCATGAGGGAAATGCAGGATCCTTTGCAGAAGCTGAATCATGCTTTGAAGGGAATTCAGAGCGGAGCTGAGGACTTGTCCGGAAATGTTCCCGGGCTGAACGCTCTGATGCAGCAGCTGATTGCCCTGGATGCCGCTCTGCAGGCCAGTGAGCAGGCCTATATAACAGAGCTGGGCCAGCTGGCAGGAAGTCTGGAGCAGATTGGAAAGGATTATCAGATGCCGGAGACGGATGCAGAGGATGTGGAGCTGGAAAATGATCTTCCGCAGACTGCAACGCCGTCAAACGCAGCTGTCAGAACAGGACTCGGAATTTCTTCCCACGAGGCGCCGCGGGTAGGTGTGGGAGTTACCATGGATACTTCAGAGCTGATTGAGACTCTGATGCAGAAAAAGGCCGCTCTGGAGAAGCTTTCAGCAGCAAGCAGTAAGCTGGCTTCTCAGATGAAGGAGCTTCTGGAGGACGGGGCAGATGCCTCCCGGTATATGGCAGAGCTGACAGAATGCATGGATTTCCTGATAGAGGACGGAACAGCGCTTTACGATTCTCTTGATATGTATTATCCGGATCTGCAGGCTGCTCTGGACGACACAGAGGAGCTGGTAAACAGAACGACAGAGGCATTAAATAATGGAATCAATACAGCAGCGGTTCTTCAGCAGACCTTGAAGGACAGCAGCGATCACATGGATGCCGCAGCCAGGGACAGTATTAGCGGCGCCATGGATATGCTGGATAAAAGTCTGAGTGTGCTGGACAGCACAACAGCCATGAGGCAGGCGGGACGGACCATGAAGGATACTCTGGACAGAGAGTGGGAGGATCTGGAGGAGGATACCCGGTTCTTAAATATGGATCCTAATGCAGAGAAGGTGTCCTTTACATCAGAGAAAAATCAGGAGCCGGAATCCCTGCAGATTGTTCTGAGAACAGAAGAAATCAGCCTGGATGATGACGATGAGCTGATGGATGCAGAAGCGGCAGCGGGGCAAAACACAGAAAGTCCTCTTCGGAGAATGTGGAATGTGCTGGTAAAAATGTGCAAAGCAATTGCAGAAATTTTTAAAAACAGATAATGGGGTGAGTTTCCATGAAAGAAGAAAAATTCAGAATTATTACAATTGGGCGGCAGTTAGGCTGCGGAGGCAGTCAGATTGGACATGAGGCCGCCAGGCGTCTGGGGCTGGAATGTTATGACAAACGGCTGATTGAAATGGCCTGCAGCTATGGGGAGGTGGACATGGAACGGATGCGGGCTGTTGATGAAAAAATGCCGAATCCATTTCTCTACTCTGTTCCGAGAGAGATTCAGAATGAGAAAACCGGCCGGGGAATTGCGGTAAATGACATGATGTTTAATCTGCAGTCAGAGGTTATCAGACGGCTGGCAGCAAGGGAATCCTGTGTGATCATCGGACGGTGCGCAGATTATGTGCTGAGGGACATTCCGGGAGTCACCTCCATTTTCCTTCATGGAGATATGGAAAGCAGGATCCGGCGGGTTGCGGAGAGACGGGGCGTGGAAAAAAACCAGGCTATCAGCCTGATCAAAAAGACAGACAAGGCGCGGCGCAATTATTATGAGTGCTATACCGGAAAGCGGTGGGGCACCAGAGACAGCTATGATGTGACACTGAATACAGCAAGGCTGGGACTGGAGAAATGTGTGGATTTGATTTGCCGGATCTATGCAGGAGGAGAGGCAAAGATGGTTTAAGCCGGAAGACGGCACAGAAAGGAAATGGAAGCGTGAAAATTGAAACAACCGTGTTGGTTCTGGCAGCTTCTGCAGCCCTGTCCCTGGCATCCATGGGGACAGCGGCAGGAGAAACAGTAAACTGGCCATATCAGTCAGAGGTTCAGGACGAGGGACAGAAGGAAACAGGGCAGCGCAGAAAGATAGGTAAAATCAACCTTGTTTTTGACGCGGATCTGGGAATTGGAAATAACGGGAAACAGATTTCGGTAACGGCGGAGGGAAGCAGCAGAGAGCGCTATTCTATCGAAGATACGCAGGTGGTTAACGAAGAATGGGAGTTTTCCAATGCAAACCCGCCGGAGCTGGAAATCACCCTGGTTTCCGGGGATGAGGATCTGTGGTATTTTTCTTCCTCCGCATCATCAGATTTCCGTCTGAAGCTGGCAGAAACATCGAAGAACCGGTATGAAAAGGTAAAATTTGTCAGCGCGAAAAGGCAGGAGGACAACAGTGTTTTGACATTGCGGGTTCAGCTTCTTTTTGATAAAGATGCAGATACCAGAAAGTCACCGGCGGTTTCTCAGTCACCGGCATCCGGTTTTGGCTGGGATTCCGGGGAAAAGGGACGGGCGGTCTGGAATCCGGAGGCATCTGCCCGGTATTACCAGGTACAGCTGATCCATAATGGAGGAGCAGTGGGAATTGTCCGCTCGGTTTACCAGAATTACTATGATTTTTCGAAACAGGTGACAGAGCCGGGTGCGTACCAGTTTCAGGTGCGGACGGTGAGCGAAGCCAGTCACAGAAAAAGTGAGTGGACCATGTCAGATGTGTTGACTGTAAAAACGGATGGAAGCTTTGTGGTGGCGAAGACTTATGAAGGAGCCGGATGGCAGAAGACGAAGGACGGACTTCACTGGTGGTGGAGAAATGAAGACGGAACCCGTCCTGTCTCACAGTGGATGGAGCAGGGCGGCCGCTGGTATTATTTTGATGACCAGGGGTACATGGTTACAGGCTGGCTCTGTCTGGACGGCCTCTGGTATTACCTGGATCGGGAAAATGGAGATCTGTATGTGAATTGCCGGACTCCGGATCATTACTGGGTAGGGCCGGACGGGATATATGTTCCCGGAAAATAAAACTGCCGCAGTTTTTTGTCTATTATGCACATATTTTTTTGACCATATCTCTGATTTTGTGTTATACTGTTGAGAAAGAATGAACGGGTTTTGCACCACAAAACCACAGTGATACACAGGAGGAAGGGAAATGGAGATGGGCAGCGGACTGCTGGTGGAACAAAAACAGACCTTGTCAGTGGGGCAGGTGCAGTCATTGAATATTCTGGCGCTGAACAATCAGGAGCTGGAGGATTTTCTGATGAATGAATATCTGGAGAATCCCATGCTGGAGAATTCCGGAGATAAAGAAAATGAAATGTTCACGGATATGGAAAAGATGTATGAGAAGGGAACCTCGTTCCGGGATCAGTATCTGGAAAATCCGGAGGAAGAAGAGCAAAGCCGCAATGATGTAAGAGCAAGAACAGAAAACTTCCTGAAGGAGTATCTGTTAAATCAGCTGGATCGGGGAAGCCTTTCTCTGCGGGAGTGGGAAACGGCGG
>UQFC01000096.1 GCA_900540335.1 uncultured Clostridium sp.
GGCACCGGCCCGTATTCTTCACATGAACAGTCTCCACGCTGCCGTCCAGTTCCACATGGGCGATAAAGCGGTTGGGGCGGGACTGGAATACCGCAGGTATCATATGTTCATATTTCATGGAAATTACCTCGTATCTCGTATGATTTTCACAGGAAGAAGCCATCCTGTACGATAGGAAAGCTTGCCAGTTTTTCTTTCGTTTGTCAAGAGAATTTCAACAGAAAATCAGAAAAGAAAACAGAGGAACCATTAGAAATTTACGGGAAAACAGGAGATAAAAATGGAAAAACCTTGTATTTTAGTAAGTGCCTGCCTGCTGGGAATGAACTGCCGCTACAACGGGAAGGGAGAGTTAAACAGTCAGGTTCTCGCACTTTCCAGGGATGCGGTTTTGATTCCCTTTTGTCCGGAAATATACGGAGGTCTTGCCACGCCGCGGGATCCGGCAGAACGGCAGGGGGAAAAGGTTATGACAGCAGCAGGAGCAGATGTGACAGAGCAGTACAAAAAAGGGGCTGAGGAGGCCCTTCGCCTGGCCAGGTTGTATGGCTGCAGGGCAGCTGTTCTAAAAGAAAGAAGCCCCTCCTGCGGGCGGGGGCAGATTTATGATGGAACCTATACCAGAAGGCTGATTCCGGGAGACGGAGTTACAGCCCGGCTTCTGGAGCAGGAGCAGATTCCAGTTTTTGGAGAGACTTCCTGCGGCCGGTGCCTGGAATTTCTGAAAGCGTGTAAAACAGGGGAAGAGCAAGAAAAATAAAAGTTCTTATAGAAGATATGAAAAAACTGTGATATAGTATGTGCTAGAATCAAAGCAAGAAAAGAGAGGTTCAGATAATATGAATAATCAGTCATCAGAAGAAATAAAGAATCCAAAACTGGTTCAGGCAATGCAGGATATGCTAAAGCATGACAATGCCCATACCCGCAGCGTTATGGCAGAGGCTCTTATGGAATCCAGAATGCTTTCTCCGATTCTGAAGGAGACCGTTCTGACAGAAAAAGCCGGTCCCAGCACCAGAATCAAATTTGAAGACATTGCCAATACAGAGGGCGAGCATTATTACCTGGCATTTACCGATATGGACGAGTATGAAAAATGGAATGAGGACGGAACCCATGATCAGGCTCTGATTATGACAATGGAAGATTTCGGAAATATTCTGATTCGTCAGATCAATGATTTAAAGGGCTTTGTAATCAACCCTTACGGTGAGAATGTAAGTATTTCCAAGGGACTTCTGTTATCTCTGTTAAAGCAGCAGGAAGCAAAGCGCAACGCAGAAGGTATGAATTAATGGAGCTTGTGCTTGGCATAACCGGAGGTGTCGGAGCCGGAAAAAGCCGGATTCTTGAGATTCTGAAGCAGGAATACGGCGCCAGAATTATTCAGGCGGATCAGGTGGCAGCAGCTCTTGAGGCGCCTGGCGAGCCTGGTCTTCTGGCTTTGACAGAGCTTTTTGGAACAGAAATTCTTGACCGGGATGGAAGCCTGGACAGAAAAGCCTTTGCCCGGCGGATTTTTACAGACGAGAAGGCTCTGGATATGGTAAACCAGGTGATTCATCCCATGACATGGAAGAAAATTCAGGAAATGCTTGAGCAGGAGCCTTGTCCTGTAACAGCAGTGGAAGCGGCTCTTTTTAATGAAGAGAGCAGGAGCCTGTGCCGTCATCTGGTGTTTATTGACACCAGTGAGGAAAACAGGATTCTCCGCCTGATGGAAGGGCGGGGGTATTCCCGGGAAAAATGCCTGGATATTATGAAAAATCAGCCGGACAGAGCATATTTTCTGCAGCTGTCTGATTATGTGATTGACAACAACGGCAGCCTGGAGGCAGTCCGCAGCCAGGTTCGCCGGATGATGGAGGAAGTTACCAATGAGATTCGTTAGCATTGCCAGCGGCAGCAGCGGCAACTGTATTTATATCGGTTCAGAGCGCACCCACATTCTGGTGGATGCGGGAATCAGCAATAAAAGAATTGAGCAGGGGCTGAACTCCATTGGCTTAAAGGGAAGCGATTTAAATGGTGTTGTGATTACCCATGAACACTCGGATCATATTAAGGGGATTGGAGTTCTGGCCAGAAAGCACGGGGTTCCCATTTACGGAACCAGAGAAACTCTGGAGGAAATTGCAGCAAAGTCTTCTCTTGGAGAATATCCGAAGGAGCTCCTTCATCCCATTTCTCCTGATGTGGATTTTTCCATTGGAGATTTGGAGATTTCTCCGTTTTCCATTGATCACGATGCGGCAAATCCGGTGGCCTACCGGGTAAAAGACGGACGGAAGTCCGTTGCCGTGGCGACAGATATGGGTCATTATGATTCCTATATTATTGAACATCTGCAGGGACTTGATGCCCTGCTGCTGGAATCAAACCATGACGTCAATATGCTTCAGACAGGACCGTACCCGTATTACCTGAAACGGAGAATTCTGGGAGATCACGGTCATCTTTCCAATGAAAATGCAGGACGTCTGCTGAATTATATTCTTCATGATCAGATGAAGCATATTCTTCTGGGACATTTAAGCAAGGAGAATAATTACGAGGAGCTGGCCTATGAAACGGTTCGTCTGGAGATTGATCAGGGAGACTGTCCCTACCGGGCAGGAGATTTTCCGATTGATGTAGCCAGACGGGATCAGATGTCAGAGATTGTGAATTTGTAAGCAGCATTCATACATAGAAATGAGCCTTCCTGACACATGTTTTTGTGAAAAAGGGACGGATATCATAAATGAAAAGCAGAGAGGTGGAACAGATATGAGTAAGGTGATTATTACTGTAGTAGGAAGAGACACGGTGGGCATTATTGCAAAGGTATGTACTTACCTGGCAGAAAAGCATGTCAATGTTCTGGATATTTCCCAGACGATTGTACAGGAGTATTTTAACATGATGATGATTGTGGACATGGAGAAGGCCACCGGTTCTTTTGAAGAGGTTGCCACTGAACTGGAGAAGGTGGGCGAGGAAATCGGCGTAACCATTAAGTGCCAGAGAGAAGAAATTTTTACAAAAATGCATCGAATCTGATGGAAATCCGGTGCGGGTTAAGCTTTGCGCCGGACGGAAGCAGTGTGCGAAAAGTAAAAGGAAAAGGTGGAACTGTCTATGTTGAATATGTTTGAGGTAAATGAAACAAATAATATGATTGAGCATGAGAAGCTGGATGTGCGCACCATTACGATGGGCATCAGCCTTCTGGACTGCTGTGACAGTGATCTGGACGCGCTCAATGAAAAAATTTACAGAAAAATCACCACCTACGCAAGGGAGCTGGTTTCTACAGGAGAGGCCATTGCCCGCGATTTCGGTGTGCCGATTGTAAACAAGCGGATTTCTGTTACTCCGATTGCCCTGGTAGGCGGCTGCGCCTGCAAAACTCCGGAGGATTTTGTGACTCTGGCCAGAACCCTGGATCGGGCTGCAAAGGAAGTGGGAGTAAACTTTATCGGCGGCTATTCTGCCCTGGTTTCCAAGGGAATGACACCGGCAGAGGAGAATCTGATTCGTTCCATTCCCCAGGCGCTGGCGGAGACGGAGCGTGTCTGCAGCTCTGTCAATGTAGGCTCTACCAAAACGGGACTGAATATGGATGCTGTGCGGCTGATGGGTGAGATTGTCAAAAAGACGGCAGAGGCAACAAAGGAAAATGATTCTCTGGGCTGCGCAAAGCTGGTGGTATTCTGCAATGCTCCGGATGATAATCCGTTCATGGCAGGCGCTTTCCATGGTGTGACTGAGGCTGATGCCATTATTAACGTAGGCGTCAGCGGCCCGGGAGTAGTAAAGGTGGCTCTGGAAAAGGCAAGAGGAGAGAATTTTGAGGTGCTTTGCGAAACAATCAAGAAGACAGCCTTTAAGATTACCCGTGTCGGCCAGCTGGTGGCTCAGGAGGCTTCTAAGCGTCTGGGCGTTCCCTTTGGTATTATTGACCTGTCTCTGGCTCCGACTCCGGCAGTGGGAGACAGTGTGGCAGAGATTCTTGAGGAGATCGGTCTGGAGCGGGTTGGCGCACCGGGCACAACGGCAGCCCTTGCCATGCTGAATGACCAGGTGAAAAAGGGCGGCGTAATGGCATCCTCTTATGTAGGCGGATTAAGCGGCGCGTTTATTCCGGTCAGCGAGGATCAGGGAATGATTGACGCAGTATCTCTGGGCGCTCTGACTCTGGAGAAGTTAGAGGCCATGACCTGTGTCTGCTCCGTTGGTCTTGATATGATTGCCATTCCCGGAGATACTCCGGATACGACCATTGCAGGAATGATTGCAGATGAGGCGGCTATTGGCATGATCAATCAGAAAACAACGGCAGTCCGCGTGATTCCTGTTATTGGAAAGACCGTAGGCGATACCGTGGAGTTTGGAGGTCTTCTGGGCTATGCTCCGGTCATGCCGGTGAATTCCTACTCCTGCGAGAAGTTTGTAAGCCGCGGAGGACGGATCCCTGCGCCGATTCACAGCTTTAAAAACTAAGAAAATTATCTTAAAGGAGCAGTAAGACTATGAAAAAAGAAACCGTGGAATCTATGGTGGAGTTTTTTGCCAACGAGCAGCTTCAGCAGATGATTTTCAGCAATCCGGCCCGAAAGGACGGGATTTTGAAGGTGAGGATCCGGCCGGTCAGTCTGCGGGGAAAGCTGTTGTTTCAGGCGGAGGAGCTGGTGGGAACTCAGGCTTTTCATAAGAATCTGCTTCCTGAAGAGGTCTGCGGCTATGTGACCGGGCTTCTGTCCGGAGGCCTGCGCAACGGCGAAGTGATTTCCGGCCTGGGAAGCGCTGTCGTTCTTGTCAGCAAGAAGGGGGCTGTGACTGTGAAGATCAAACGGGCAGCCTGTCCAAAGCAGGAGGAAAACCGGGAGGATGGCCCGGCAGCAGATGTGGTTTTGGCGCATAACCGGAAAAAACGGTATGTGCTGGAAGAAGGAAAGCCGGTAGAATTTCTGGTGGATCTTGGGGTTATGACGAGAGAAGGGAAGATTGTCAGGACAAGGTATGACAAGTTCCGGCAGATCAACCGCTTTCTGGAATTTATCGAAGATATTCTGCCGAATCTGGATCCGGGACGGGAGACGACCATCATCGATTTCGGCTGCGGAAAGTCCTATCTGACCTTTGCCATGTATCACTACCTTCACTGCCTGAAGGGGTATCCGGTGCGGATTATCGGCCTTGATTTGAAAAAAGACGTAATTACCCGCTGCAATCTTCTGGCAGAGCAGTACGGATATGAAAAGCTTCGTTTTTATCACGGAGATATTGCCAGCTATGAGGGCGTAGATCATGTAGATATGGTTGTAACTCTTCATGCCTGTGATACGGCGACGGATTACGCCCTTGCGAAAGCGGTTCGATGGGGCGCTAGGGTGATTCTCTCTGTTCCCTGTTGTCAGCATGAGCTGAACCGGCAGATGAAGAATGAACAGATGAAGCCTGTTTTTCAGTACGGTCTGATTAAGGAGAGAATGGCGGCGCTTTATACAGACGCACTGCGGGCCCAGCTGCTGGAAGGGCAGGGTTACCGCACCCAGATTCTGGAATTTATCGATATGGAGCATACTCCGAAAAATATCCTGATTCGGGCAGTCTGGGATGGAAGAAAAAAACAGAATGAAAAAGAACTTCAGGAAATCATGGATTTCCTTTCTGTAAAGCCTACTCTGGCCGCTTTGCTGGAAGAAAGTTAAGCGGAGCATGAGATAAAAATCCGGAAAGAATCTTCAAACTGGGAGATTTTTTCCGGATTTTTCTGTTTGTGCGCTTTTTCAGGGATAGAGTATCACAGAGCGGGTGTATTCATTTTTCATGGTCCGGCCCTTCTGGGCAGCAATGGACTGGTAGAAATGGGAGGAGAAAAGATCCTGTTCAAACCAGTTCAAAGCCTGGGGGGAGAGAAGCTTTCCGGCGTTGGCTGTCTTGGTGATAATGGGAAGAGAGGCATTTTTCTTCATGGCGTTTAAAAGCGGTCCGGCTGATTTTCGGAAGCCCAGGATCCGGATATAGGAGACATAATCAGCCTCCTTTTGCTGCTGCTGGGCTTCTCTGGTAAGATTTAAAAGCAGGTGAATCAGGGCCCGGCTGATGCGGGTATAGGTGTACTGCTTTGTTTTCAGCTGCTCAATCCGCCGGGAAAAATCCGCTGGTGAAAGAACAAGCTTCAACAGCCGGTCGGCAAGCTCCGGAGAAACATCAGCATAACGGCTGAGATCCTCATGTCCCCGGACTGCCTGCAGAAGGCGGTACTGAAGCTGGGCGGAAAGATCGTCCGGAAAAACCGGGGTGAAAAGGGCACCCTCCTGAATACAGGCAGAAAGGGCCGGTTCCGGAATCTGGGAAAGGAAGCTGTCCCGGGACGGAATAAAAGTGCCGTCCAGGGAAGAAAGCTCCCGAAAGGATTTCCTGAGGAAGGAGGCTGAGGCAAAGGAAGAATCCAGAGGTACGGAGGTATCATGGTAGCCTTGGCCTTTGCGCCGGATTGCCGCCGGAAGGATGGCGCTTTTCCTTCGCTTCAGGGCCTTTAAATATTCAATGGCAAGAATATTGTTGGGAGCGGAGAGAAGGGAGGGATCGGCCTCTGACGGCTTTTGAGGGGGTGCTTCCCGGAGGTGGGGAAGGCCGGGTGTCTGTTTTTTCTCTGCAAGAGCCTCTCTTAAAGCTGCTTCCCTGGCGGCAGGGAAGGAAAGGCCCTGCTTTAACCGGCTCCGGAGAATGTCCTGAAAGTCTGAGGATTCCCGGCAGAGAAACTCTGCCGTGGCCTGCAGAGACGGCAGATCTCCGGATTCGCTGCCAAAGCACAGGACATCGGTAATTCCTGTATGATCCAGAAGGGAGACGCCGCAGGCGGCAAAATCCTCCGCGCTTCCTGTGGCAAAGGCGCTGGGCAGCTCGATGACCAGATCAGCGCCGCAGCTTAAAGCCATGGCGGTGCGGGTATATTTGTCAAAAACAGCCGGTTCCCCCCGCTGCACAAAATCTCCGCTGACGGCCGCTACAACCCAGTCAGCGCCCAGGGTCTCCCTGGCCTGCCGGATCTGATATTCATGTCCCCGGTGAAAGGGGTTGTATTCTGCGACGATTCCTACTGTTCTCATAAAATTTCCAGCTCCTTTGGTCTAAAAGTCTGATGATTTTCCATTATAACGTCATTTGAACTGTCCGTAAAGGGAGAAAAAAACCATTGTTTGATAAAAAATGCAAAAAAAAGAAAAATATAGCTTGTTTCCTATTTTTACACCGTTTATAATGGAACTATATGCAACAAAATAATGAAAGGGGTATTATCATGGGATTTATTGATGTAATCAAAGCAAAAGCGAAAGCTGACAAAAAGACGATTGTACTGCCGGAGTCCATGGACCGCAGAACATGGGTTGCAGCTGAAAAGATCCTGAAAGAAGGACTGGCCAACCTGATCATTATCGGAACACCGGAGGATATCGGTGCACACAGCGAGGGACTGGATGTTTCCGGCGCTACCATTATCAATCCGCAGACCTATGAGAAGACACAGGAGTACATTGACCTTTTCGTTGAACTGAGAAAAGCAAAAGGCATGACCCCTGAGAAAGCAAGAGAAACCATTTTAAGCGATTATGCATACTATGGCTGCCTGATGATCAAAAAGGGCGATGCTGACGGTATGGTATCCGGTGCATGCCACTCTACTGCAAACACTCTGCGTCCCTGCCTGCAGGTTATCAAGACCAAACCGGGCACCAAGCTGGTTTCCGCATTCTTCCTGATGGAAGTTCCGGACTGTCAGTTCGGCAACAACGGAACCTTCGTATTTGCAGACTGCGGTCTGAATCAGGATCCGACACCGGAAGAGCTGGCAGCAATCGCTGTTTCCTCTGCAGAGAGCTTCCGTATGCTGACCGGCAAGGAGCCGAAGGTAGCTATGCTGTCTCATTCCTCCAAGGGAAGCGCAGCTCATGCAGACGTAGACAAGGTTGTAGAGGCAACCAGAATTGCCAAGGAGATGGCTCCGGAGCTGGCATTAGACGGAGAGCTGCAGCTTGACGCAGCAATCGTTCCGGAAATCGGCGCTTCCAAGGCTCCGGACAGCAAGGTTGCAGGACAGGCAAACGTTCTGGTATTCCCGGATCTGGATGCAGGAAACATTGGTTACAAGCTGGTTCAGAGACTGGGCAAGGCTGAGGCTTACGGCCCCATGTGCCAGGGTATTGCAAAGCCGGTTAACGATCTGTCCAGAGGCTGCTCTGCTGACGATATCGTAGGCGTTGTAGCAATTACTGCTGTTCAGTGTCAGAACGCTGAGTAATTTTATGCCGCAGGGATATCCCTGTGAGAAATTCTGAAACGGATTCACAGAAAATACAGATAGAATGTAGATATAGGAGAAATTCGGATTATGAAGATTTTAGTTATTAACTGCGGAAGCTCCTCTCTGAAATATCAGCTGATTGATATGGAGGATGAGAGCGTAATTGCAAAAGGTCTCTGTGAGAGAATCGGCATTGAGGGATCCAAGCTGACCCATCAGCCTGCCGGTAAGGACAAATATGTGGTAGAGAATCCCATGCCCAGCCATAAGGTAGCCATCGAGATGGTTATGGATGCTCTGCAGGATCCGGAGCACGGAGTAATCAAGAGCACCGATGAGATTTCCGCTATCGGACACCGCGTACTGCACGGCGGAAGAGTTTACAGCGATTCTATCGTAGTAGACGAGGATGTAAAGCGCGTAATCCGCGAGTGCTTCGATCTGGGACCGCTGCATAACCCGGCAAACCTGATGGGTATTGAAGCATGTGAAGAGGCTATGCCTGGAAAGCCCAACGTAGCAGTATGGGATACCGGATTCGGTATGTCCATGCCAGAGAAGGCTTATATGTACGCTATTCCTCATGAATACTATGAGAAATACAGTATCCGCCGTTACGGATTCCACGGAACAAGCCATATGTTTGTATCCGGAGAGGCTATCAAGTTCGGCAACTTAGATCCAGAGAAGGCAAAAGTTATTGTTTGCCACTTAGGAAATGGTGCCAGCGTATCTGCTTCTATTGGTGGCAAGTGCGTAGATACCAGTATGGGACTTACTCCTCTTGAAGGCCTGATCATGGGTACCAGAAGTGGTGACGTTGATCCTGCTGTTGTTCAGTTCATCTGCAACAAGGAAGGAAAAGATGTAAATGAAGTTCTGAACATCTTAAATAAGAAGTCTGGCGTATTAGGTATGAGCGGTGGCATCTCCAGCGACTTCCGTGATATTGAGAAGGCAAAGGAAAGCGGAAATCATCTGGCAGCAGTAGCTCTGGATGCATTTGTATACCGTATTGCTAAATATGTAGGTGCTTACACAGCAGCTATGAACGGCGTAGATGCTATTGCATTCACTGCTGGAGTTGGTGAGAATGATAAGGTTACCAGAAAGAATGTTTGCGAATACTTAGGTTACTTAGGCGTTAAGATCGATGATGAAGCTAACAACGTAAGAGGAGAGAGAAGAATCATTTCTGCTCCGGATTCCAAGGTAAAAGTTATGCTGATTCCAACCAACGAAGAGCTTGCGATCGCAAGAGAAACTTTAAGACTGGTAAAATAATACTTTGTAATAGTTTATCCATACTTTCTCTTTAGCTGAATATGGAAATAAGAAGATGTTATGAATGAACTGCAACAAATGTTACAATTTTTTCAGAAAAATTTGTTGACAAACCCGGTGCACCTATGTATAATAGCATAGGTGCATATCAAGGAGTTATGATATGCTGATTAATTTATCAGAGCTGTTCCCTGTTGAAGGGAAATCCAAAACCTATACTGTTCCATTGGAAATGACACATTTTAAAGGATCTGACTGTTCTTATAAAATTGTGGAAAAAGAGCCGGTGACTCTGGTTGTCACTAACCAGGGAGAGCGGGTATTGACTGTGACAGGAAAGGCTGTTTTAAGTCTTGAAATGCCATGTGCCAGATGCTTAGATCCGGTAATAGTTCCTTTTGAACTGGAGATCGACCAGGAGCTGGATATGAATCAGACGAAGGAAGACCGCATAGAAGCTTTGGATGAGCAGTTCTATATTAATGGTTATAATCTGGATGTCGACCAGCTGGTTGGTAATGAGTTAACCCTGAACCTGCCTATGAGAGTTCTCTGCAGTGATAACTGTAAGGGAATTTGCAATAGATGTGGCACAAATCTCAACCGAGGGACTTGTGACTGCGACAACAGGTCACTGGACCCAAGAATGTCAGTTATCCAGGATATTTTTAAACAGTTGAAGGAGGTGTAAACCATGTCTATTTGTCCAAAGAATAAATCTTCTAAAGCAAGAAGAGACAAAAGAAGAGCAAACTGGAAAATGAGCGCACCAAACCTGGTAAAATGCAGCAAGTGTGGCGAATTAATGATGCCTCACAGAGTATGCAAGGCTTGTGGTTCATACAACAAAAAAGAAATCATTGCTCAGGATTAATAATCTGTAAAAACAAAGATTAGAGGATTCTGAGAGTGATTTCAGAATCCTCTTTTATTATTGCCAAAAGGACTTGCGCCTTACCCTTTCACAGATGGGGTGAAATTCACAGAAAAACGTATTGATTTATGATACGACATCTAGTATATTAATAACTGTATTGCGAAACCGAAAGGAGAGTCTTTTATGATCAAAATCGCTGTAGACGCTATGGGCGGAGATCTGGCACCAGTTGAAATGGTTGCAGGAGCCATAGAGGCGGTACAGGCAAAACCAGGGATCCAGGTGCTTTTGGTAGGTCAGGAAACTGTAGTAAATGCAGAACTTTCAAAATATACTTACAATAAAGAACAGATCCAGGTGGTGAACGCCACAGAAGTGATCACCACAG
>UQFC01000097.1 GCA_900540335.1 uncultured Clostridium sp.
CTCTTTTGCTGCCTCTGACGAAGCATTTTCCTTTTTTTGTTTTCCGGGAACCCCGGGGCCATATCCTTTTTCTGTGTTTTCCCACCAGAGCCGTTCCAGATCCTCCTGACGCCTTTTCTCAAGCCGTTCCTTCATCCGCTGTCCGGCCTCCTCTGTTTCGGCAGAAGCCAGGATCTCATCGAGAATCCGGCCGGCCTCGGGCGAATGCTTTAGCACCTCATCCCTGGTTTCCTCATCCACATAGGCAGCAAACAGGCTGCCGAAATAAACCTGTGCATCTCCGGAATAAATATCCGGAATTTTAAGAAGAGGCTGCAGCTGTTTTGACTCCTTCCAGAGTGCCTCCATCCGCCGGCTGTCTTTCTGATAGCACCCTGATGCAAACCCCACATATTCTCCAAAGGCCCGGAGCACCGCTTCCGGCCTGGTAAACTTCACTTTTTTATAATAGGTATCTGTACTGTGATATACATAATAAATTCCCTGACTGGTATCCGGCGCCTCAAAGAACTTTTTATTCGGATAAAACAGAAACTGCCAGTCTTCCTCTGCAAACCGCGACAGCCAGGATCGGGGAATCTGATACAGATAATCTGTCAGCAGATCCTTCGCCTCTCCCTCAGGCGTAACGGAACCTGCAATCCGGATATCATGGGCTTCATCCGGCTGCCCGTCTTCATTCAGATACGACAGATCCAGATACTGATTCCATGCCATATGTCCGTTGCTGAAAAAATAATACCGTTTCCCGTCGATTCCGTGAAAACCGCTCTCCGCCATCCTTCCCTGGGAATCAAACCAGTACCATTCATCCTCAAAGGAAAGCCAACCTGTATGAACAGAACCATCTTCCCTCTGGTAATACCAGTGATGATCCTCCCGGTACTCCCATCGGGGATCCCCGCTTCCCGGCGCATCCATGGCAAATACCTGACTGCTTCCTGCCAGAGAGAAAACAGTCAGAGCTGCCGCTGCCAGAACACCTTTTGTTTTTTCTATTTTACTCATTTCTGAATCTTCCTCTCTGCGGCGCAGCGCGCATTTCTTCCGTACAGGTTCCTTTAACAGGATTCTTTTCTGTAATTGAAAAACAGCTCCCCGCGTTTCGGCGGAGAGCTTTGTCTTCTGTAAATGAGCAAGACGGTAAGCCGGGTTATGTCGTTGGATGGTCATCTATCTAGGCCAGATGTCACCACCTGGCTCAAGCGACCTACCCGAAAGCAGACGGGCCGCCTTATGCTTTCTGTTCGGTCTTGCTTCGGATGGGGTTTACATATGCCCCGCCTGTTACCAGCCGGGCGGTAGTCTCTTACACTGCCCTTCCACCCTTACCGGTCAAAGACCGGCGGTATATTTCTGTTGCACTGTCCCTGGAGTCGCCTCCGCCAGACGTTATCTGGCACCCTGCCCTGTGAAGCCCGGACTTTCCTCTCCCGCAGCCTTTCGGCTCTGCGGCAGCGACCATCTGTCTTACTCGGTATTTACTATACCATTCTTCTGCCGGTGTGTCAACTTGCGATTTTCCCTGTCACACCTTAAAGCAGCTTCCCCCGATAAACTCCCGCACAATGGAGTTTCTGGGAATGTCCTCACTGCTGACTCCCAGGAAATAATCCAGGAATTTCAGCAGACGCTTTGCTTCCACATACTCTGCGCTGTCCCGGGGAACAGAAAAGAGGATGGGCTCTGCATACTGCTTCAGAACAGAAAGCTCATACACCAGAGCTGAATTAAACATAACATCTGCGTCCTCCTGATAGGGGAAGATATTTTCCTTTTCCCCCTTCCGTACAGAAGGCCACATGCGGATTGTATCCTGGGCAGAAGCCCCCCGCGTTCTTGCATCCCGCACCATACGGCGAATCAGGCGGCCGTCTGTCGTCGGAATCCTGTTGTGCTCGTCAATATTCAGCTGTGTCAGAGCGCTGATATAAATCTTGAATTTATTTTCCCTGGGAAGACTGTAGGACAGCTTCTCATTAAGACAGTGGATTCCCTCAATCACCAGAATATCCTCCGCTCCCAGCTGCAGGTAATCCCCCCGGTATTCCCGTTCTCCGGAAATAAAATTGTATACAGGAAGCTGAACCCGTTTTCCTGCCAGAAGATCAGACATATTCTCATTAAACAGCTTAATATCCAGGCACTCCAGCGCCTCATAATTGTAGTTTCCGTTTTCATCTCTGGGACTGTCTACACGATTTACAAAATAATTGTCTACTGCAATCGGATGAGGTGTCAGTCCCTTGGCTCTCAGCTGAATGGAAAGACGATGGGAAAATGTGGTTTTTCCGGAAGAGGAGGGACCTGCAATCATAACAAATTTTTTGTCCGGTCTGGAGGCAATCATCTCGGCAATATCTCCGATCTTCTTTTCCATCAGCGCCTCCTGCACCAGAATCAGCTCATTCATGCCGCCGGAGCTGATACACTGATTTAAAGCTCCTACATTGGGAACCTGGAGCTTTCTTCCCCAGACATCAGCCTCCTTCATCACCTGAAACAGCTTATCCTTCGGCTCAAATTTCTGCACCGTCTTGGGATCAGACGAATCCGGAAGCATCAGCATAATGCCGCCCTGGTACAGCTCCAAATCAAAATAACGGATATATCCCGTATCCGGAACCATATAGCCGTAATAATAATCCTCAAAACCGCCAATGCTGTATATATTGACCCGGGATACCCGCCGGTAATAAAACAGTCTTTCCTTATCGTACATTTTGTGGCGGTGAAACAGCTCCATCGCCTCGTCTGTATTGACACTGCGCTTCTTAATGGGAATCCTCGCTTCACAGTATTCCCGCATCTTCGCCTTTACCCGGGAAAGAAGCTCCTCATTCCGTTCAAAATCTCCCTCTGCATCAATATAAAGTCCGTTCCCCACTGCAAATTCTACAGACAGCTTCCTGACGTTATCCCGTCCCGCCACATCATAAAATGCCTTCAGCATCATCAGCAGGGCGCTTCTGCGGTAAGTCAGCATACCGGGCTTGTCGGCAGCCGTTAAAAATCCAACCTCCGCATCATCGGGTATCGTCTTGTGCAGCTCCTGCAGCTTCCCGTTGACCGTTGCCAGCAAAATATCATTTTCATACTGATTCTGAAATTCCTCTGCCGCTGTTTTCAGCTGTGTGCCTTCCTCATACTCTCTCGTAATTCCCCCGATTGTCACACGAACCATATTTGAGTCCTCCTGTCCGTTTTTGATGCATTTGCGCACATTCTGTCCTTGCTGCCCCAAACCCTGCTTTTAATAAATCTGAACCGGGAAATCCGGCTCTGCCGTAAGTACCTGAACGGTTCCTCCTGATTGACGGCGGATATAATCAGCCACAAAAGGAATAAAAATATGTTCCAGTCCATAATGACCCGCATCAATCACAGCCATCCCTCTGGCGGCCGCGTCAATACCTGCATGATGACCGATGTCTCCGGTTATCAGAACCTGGGCTCCGGCTGATAAGGCTGCCTCAATCATACTGCCTCCGGCTCCCGGAGATACTGCAATTCTTGTCACAGGCTCTGTCACCTGCCTGCTGCCATAGACAGCTGCAAAAGGAAGGGAAAAAGCCTCCTTCACACGCCCGGCCAGCTCCTCCAGATCAAGGGGCTCAGGAAGGGTTCCTACCTTTCCGATTCCGACAGGATTTCCTCCCGCCTCTCCTGTTATCTCCAGAGGGGCCTCCGGATTCATCCCCAGCCGTTCTGCCGCCAGATCTGCCATACACCCGGGAGCTGCATCAAAATTCGTATGCATGGCAAAATAACAGATGTCCGCCTGGATCAATTTTACGATCCTGCTGCTGATAAAATTCTGATCATTCACCCTCTTTAATGGCTTAAAAATCAGAGGATGATGGGTTACCAGAAGATCCACCTGCTCCGAAACCGCCTGTTCTACAACCTGATCCGTTGCATCCAGTGCAACCAAAACCCTGCGGATCTCCTTTTCGCTGCGCCCGGCCTGAAAGCCCGGGTTGTCCCATTCACAGGCATAGACCTCCGGCGCCAGCTTATTTAATTCTTCAATCCACTGTCTGCATTGCATTCCTTGCTTCCTCCATCTGTCTGATTTCTTCCTGAATCTGCACTGCCCGAAGCCGCGGTCCCTCGCCCTTCTGCTGTTCCAGATGCTCCAGAATCTGCCGGTACTGCGTCAGCTCCCGTTCCAGAAGTTCTGCCAGAACAGGAGATTTCTCCTGAATCAAAAGAGCTCCGTACCGGTAATCTGATTCCTTTTCATAATGCATCTGTCCCGGCTCTGCAGTGAGAATCGTATAATATTTGCCGTCTTCCTCCACCATCTCCTCGCGGATAATCGCAAGCCCCAGCTCCTCCAGTCCGTGACGGAACTGGGAGAGCTCTGACTGGGGCGACAGAATCCAGTGACGGATTTCCTTTCTCACATGTTCTCCATCCCGGAGAATCCGAAGCATCAGCTCTCCTCCCATACCTGCAATGATTACGGTCTTCGCCTCTCCGGGCATCAGTTTTTCCAGTCCGTCGCTTAAACGGGTTTCAATCTGCTCTTCCATGCCAAACTGTATCACATGCTCCTGGGCTCTCATCAGAGGCCCTTTTCGCACATCCATGGCAATCACCCGGTCAGCCGCCCCCTCTTCAATCAGGCGGATCGGAACAAATCCGTGATCCGTTCCTACATCTGCAGCCGTTTCTCCCCCGCACACCAGGGCGGCCTGCTCTACAATCGTCTCCAGTCGCTTTGACAACTTCATCTGCCGTTACAGCTCCTTTAATCAAGATAATCTTTTAATTTTTTGCTCCGGCTGGGATGCCGGAGTTTTCTGAGGGCCTTTGCCTCAATCTGGCGGATCCGCTCTCTGGTAACGTGAAATACCCTTCCCACCTCTTCCAGTGTTCTGGGCCGTCCGTCATCCAGACCAAACCGGAGGCGAAGAACCTGCTGCTCCCGTTCCGAGAGAGTCTCCAGGCTCTCCATCAGCTGCTCGTGAAGCAGTGTGAAGGCAGCCTGATCCGCCGGAACCATCACATTGTCATCCTGGATAAAGTCCCCCAGATGACTGTCCTCCTCTTCCCCGATCGGCGTTTCCAGAGAAACCGGATCCTGAGAAATCTTTTTGATTTCCCGCACCCGCTCTACAGGCATGTCCAGCTTCCTGGCCAGCTCCTCCGGTGTCGGTTCCCGCCCCAGCTCCTGAACCATCTGCCGGGAAGCGCGAATCAGGCGATTGATCGTCTCTACCATATGAACGGGAATCCGGATCGTTCTGGCCTGATCGGCAATCGCTCTGGTAATCGCCTGACGGATCCACCAGGTGGCATATGTGCTGAATTTGTATCCCTTCCGGTAATCAAATTTCTCTACTGCCTTAATCAGTCCCAGATTTCCCTCCTGAATCAAATCCAGAAACTGCATTCCCCGCCCCACATACCGCTTGGCAATACTGACCACCAGACGGAGATTGGCTTCTGCCAGTCTTTTTCTGGCCTCCTCATCGCCATTCTCCATCCGCTTTGCCAGCTCAATCTCCTCGTCTGTTGACAGCAGAGGAATCTTTCCGATTTCCTTTAAATACATGCGGATGGGATCTGCCAGAGAAACCCCGTCCGGCACAGATAAATCCATGGGATCAACGGCAATCTCTTCCTCCTCATCCATTTCCTCATCCAGAAACAGATCCGGCTCTATCTCCTCCTCGTCCAGACGCAGCACATCCACATGCTGACTGTCCAGAAAATCATAAATCCTGTCCAGCTTTTCCGGATCCAGAATTTCTCCGCGGAAAAAATCCAGGATTTCCCGGTTTTCCAGTACGTTTTTCTTGGTTTTTGCCAGCTCTGCCAGCTTCTGAAGCTTTTCCTCAAAGGTCATCTGTACCTGTTGTTCCATATCCATCCGCCTGCCCTTTCCATGCATGTTCTCAGTCAATGGTTATTTTCAGGGTTTTTAATGCCGCCTGCTCCCGGATAATCTGCTGAAGCTGTCCGATATCAGTTGCCTTCCGGCTCGCCTCATCCAGACTGTTCTTCCTTACCTTCAAAACAGTTTCCAGAAATGCCTTTTTCTGCTCCTCATTGTTCAGGGATTCCTGAAGACTGGCATTAAAAAGTGCCGCTGCCTCTTTGTATTGCTCTTCATCGTTAATAAAATGATTCAAAATAGCCGCCGGATTTAAATTTCCTTTTTCGTGGCCCTCGAATACCATCTGCGCCACCTGATGGTAAAGCGGCTCCTTAAAATCCTCCGCATCCACAACGCCCTTGATTTTCTCAAACAGCTCCGGCCTCTCAATCAGCCAGGTCAGCAAAAGCCGCTGGGAACGACGGATTCCGTCATCCTTTTCTTTTTTCTTTCTGGTGTCAGCCTCTCTGCCGTAGCCCTCCCCGGAAGTCTTCGGTGTCCGTGACGGCTGCATTCCTGCCTGCATGCCCAGCCGGTTCACCAGACGCTTCAAATCCTCATAGGGAATAAACTGGGCCTGAGATACCGCCCGGATGTAGTTGTCCCGCTCCAGGGCCTCCGAAAATTCCAGAAGCTTTCTTGCCACTGCATTGTGAAATCTTGTTTTCTCCTCCGGATCCTCCAGGTGAAAATCACGTTTCAGAACATCAACCTCAAACAGGAAACTGTTCTGGGCCTCCCGGATTCTTTCCCGGAACGCATCCGCGCCCATATTTTTGATAAATTCGTCCGGATCCTTATAAGGCTTCAGACTGAGTACGCGGGCGGAAATTCCTACCTCCTTTAAGATGGGAATCGCTCTGAGAGCCGCCCGGATCCCTGCCCCGTCGCTGTCATAAGTCAGAATCACCGTATCTGTGTAACGCTTCAGCAAAGCCGCCTGCTGGGAGGTAAACGCAGTTCCCAGAGATGCCACCGCATTGGTAAAACCGGCCTGGTGCATGGCAATCACATCCATATATCCCTCACAGGCCAGAATATATTTTTCTCTGCTGGTTCTGGCATAATTCAGTCCATACAGATTTCTGCTTTTATCAAAAATCAGCGTCTCCGGCGAGTTCAGATACTTGGGAGTGCCTTCTCCCATAACCCGTCCTCCAAATCCAGTCACCCGGTTGTTCACATCCATAATGGGAAACATTACCCGGTTCCAGAACTTGTCGTGAGTTCCCCTCTCCTCCACCGTAACAAGACCGGTATCCTTTAAAATATCGTCCCCGTAGCCCTTTGACCGGAGATACTGGTAAAGATCGCTGCTGGTCTTATTGGCAAAGCCCAGCCCGAATCTTCTTATCGTATCATCAGACAGCTGACGGCTTTGAAAATACTCATATCCTATTTTTCCCTGGGGCTGGTGAAGCTGATAATAAAAATAATTAGCCGCCAGCTTGTTGATCTCCAGAAGAACAGAACGCCTGTCCGCCTTTGCCCGCTCTTCTTTGGAATACTCCACCTCGGGAAGCTTCACTCCCGCCCTGTCTGCCAGAACCTTCAGAGCCTCCGGAAACGTATAGCTTTCATACTCCATCAGAAAAGTAATCACATTGCCTCCGGCTCCGCAGCCAAAGCAGTAATACATCTGCTTCTGGGGAGATACGGAGAAAGACGGGGATTTTTCATTATGGAACGGACAGAGGCCAAAATAATTGCTTCCTTTCTTCTGAAGCTTTACATATCCGGAAATCACATCTACAATGTCATTTCTGGAACGTACCTCTTCCACAATTTCTTCCGGATAATACATCTTGTTTCCTCCTCTTTCCTAGTACACCTTCCATGCCTTTGGCACAAACAGCTGCTCAAACCGGTCAATCGCATAGCTGTCGCTCATGCCTGCAATATAATCACAGACTACCCTCTCCCTGGGCTCCTTCTGCTGAACCATCATCAGCAGATACTCCTCAGGAAGCTCGATAATATGCTCCATATAATACTGATAAAGGGACACTATCAGCTGCTGGGCCCGTCCCTCCTCAGCCTTGGGAATCTCATTCTTGTATACATGCTGGAACAGCCATGACCGCAGGCCCTGCATGGCCTCCTCCATTCCCGGAGACATCAGGATCTCCGGCTGCTCCATACTCTGATAAATAATGTCATGGATCATCGTATTCAGTCTCTCTCTTACGCTGTGCCCCAAAACCTCCGTGTATTCTGACGGAATCTCCTCCTCTGTGAAAATCCGCCCCCGGATGGCATCGTCAATATCATGATTTATGTACGCAATCTTGTCCGACAAACGCACAACTCCGCCCTCTAATGTAGAAGGATGACCGCTGGTCCTGTGATTCAGAATCCCGTCCCGGACCTCCTTTGTCAGATTCAGCCCTTTTCCGTCCTTTTCCAGAACCTCTACCACCCGCACACTCTGTCTGTAGTGGGCAAAGCCATAGGGGCAAAGCTCGTTCAAAATCTGCTCGCCGGAATGGCCAAAGGGCGTATGTCCCAGATCGTGGCCCAGAGCAATCGCCTCCGTCAAATCCTCATTTAAGCGGAGAGAACGGGCAATCGTTCTGGCAATCTGAGCCACCTCCAGCGTATGGGTCAGACGGGTTCTGTAATGATCTCCCTCAGGAGCCAGAAATACCTGGGTTTTGTGCTTCAGACGCCGGAAAGCCTTGCAGTGAAGGATCCTGTCCCGATCCCGCTGATATTCCGTCCGGATATCACAGGGCTCTTCCCAGCGATCCCTCCCCTGGGTCCGGCCGGACAGGGCTGCATAAGGGCTCAGATATTTTTCTTCCCACGCTTCCCGTGTTTCTCTGATGTTCATCCCACCACTCCCTTTCTCCGTCTGTCTGATTTTAAATAAGAACAAGCCTCTGCCGCAGAATCTGACTTCCCGCAGCGAAAAATATCGTATGCAAATGATCCAAAGTTATGTAATAGTATATCATAAATTCTGAATTTTTAACACTGTTTTTCGCGCTTTTTGAAAACTGGAGACAAATTGCCCCGAAGAAATGAAGAAAGGGAAGATCTCCTTTGATCCTCCCTCATTCGTATCTGTCTTACTTTAAAAATCCGTTTACAATCTGCGCTTCCGCCTCTTCCTCTGTCAGTCCCAGAGTCATCAGCTTGATAATCTGCTCGCCGGCAATCTTTCCAATCGCCGCCTCGTGAATCAGAGCCGCATCGATGTTGTTGGCCTCCAGCTGGGGAACTGCAACAATCTTCGCATTTCCCATGATAATGGCGTCACATTCCGTATGGCCGCTGCACTTTGCATTTCCCACAATCTGAGAGTCAAACTTCTGGTAGGAGTCATCCTTTGCCACAGACCGGGAAACCACGTCTGCACTGGCATCCTCGCCATTCAGCCGAACCACATAGTCGCTGACCGCCTGCTGGCTTCCGTGAGTCAGAAGACGTTCCCGCACCACCAGTCTGGCTCCTGCTGCCAGCTCTGCCACCGTTGTCCGGATCGTGGAATCCACGCCTTTGATCTGCACCATCTCCATTTCCATGGAGCTGCCTTCTTCCATGTATACCTCTGTGCCGGGATTTAAGATCCGCTTTCCGTTTCCGTCTCCCTCGCCGTAATGCTTTTCTACATATTTGACTTTGGCATTTTTTCCCACATAGAACCGGTGAATACCATCGTGCTCGGAATCCTGATTGCCGCAGTTGTGAATGCCGCAGCCTGCCACAATCACAATATCACTGTCTTCCCCGATATAAAAATCATTGTAAACCGTTTCCTTAATGCCGCTCTCACTTAATACAACAGGGATGTGAACGCTTTCATGCTTGGTACCCGGCTTAATGCGGATATCAATTCCGCTTACATCTGTCTTGGAAACAATATCAATATTTGCTGTCGTATTGCGTCCTGCAGAAGCCCCGTTGGCACGGATGTTGTAAGCTCCTTCCGGAACTGTGTGCAAATCAGCAACCTCCTCCAGGATTCTCTTCTGAATCTGATCCATCATTTCTGCACTCCTCCCTGATAAAATCTTTCACAGGCATCCACTGCGGAAGCCGTTCCAAGAAGCTTCGGAAGAATCTCATCCTTCGGCCCCTGACTGGTAATAGAACCATCAGCAATTACCACAATCTCATCTGCAATATTGAGAATCCGCTCCTGATGGGAAATAATCAGAATAGAACCGTCTGTTTTCTCCCGCATCCGCTCAAACACCTGAATCAGATTCTGGAAGCTCCACAGGTCAATTCCTGCCTCCGGCTCGTCAAATACAGACATCTTCGTGCCTCTTGCCAGAACCGTGGCAATCTCAATCCGCTTCAGCTCACCGCCGGAAAGGCTGCCGTTCACCTCACGGTTAATGTAATCTCTTGCACATAATCCAACTTCAGACAGATACTGACAGGCATCTGCTGCAGACAGATTCTTCTTTGCTGCCAGACGAATCAGATCCAGCACCTGAATTCCCTTAAACCGGACGGGCTGCTGAAATGCAAAGCTGATTCCCATATTTGCCCGCTCGGTAATGGACATCTCCGTAATATCCGTTCCGTTAAAATAAATCTTTCCCGCAGTCGGCTTTTCAATACCTGCAATCAGCTTGGCCAGGGTGGATTTTCCGCCTCCGTTGGGGCCTGTAATAACAACAAACTTCCGATCATCAATCGTCAGATTCATGTTTCTGATAATTTCTTTCTGGCCCTTCTCCGCCTGTACCTCAAAAGAAACATTCTCTAATGTCAGCATGACGTCCTCCAATATCTTATTTCTGCAGTCCCGGTTTCCCCGGCTGCAGCTTTCTTTATTTTCTCGTAACTATTCAGAACGGCGGGAGAACTGGAAGAAAAATCCGTGTCAAGCTTGTTTGTAAGCGGGTCTTTCTTCCAGTTCTCACATCGGAGGAATCCCC
>UQFC01000098.1 GCA_900540335.1 uncultured Clostridium sp.
TTTCTTTTCCAAATCACACACCCCCTATCACTACATGCTCCAGAACCTGATTGACAGCAGCTTCATAAGTTTTCCACTCCTGAGTCTTTTCTTTCAGAAGCTTTTTTCCATGCGGGGTAATGGCATAGTATTTGCGAACCTTGCCGGTGTCTGCAGTCTGCTGAAAGCTGGTGACAGCGCCCTGTTGTTCCAGGGTGTGAAGAATGGGATAGAGGGTTCCTTCTTTTAGCTGAAAAACATTCTGGCTGCGCTGTTCCATCAGCCGGATCATCTGATAGCCATACAGGGGTTCTTCCTCCAACAGCTTTAATATCAGCATGGAAGTACCAATCGTCATGTATCGTTTATCCATAGGCATGCATCCTCCTTTTTATATATAGGTAATCTAGGTATATAAAAATTATACCTAGATTACCTATATATGTCAAGAAAATCGATCAGCTACAATAAAATAACTGTACCTTTTCCAACCAGATAGATGTTTGATATTTCAGACGGAACGCGGTATAGTCGTGTCTGGCAGACCGGGCGTCTGCCCGCCGGTCTTTTGGCTGGCATTTTATACAGGAATGATGAACCTGAAAAAAAGAATAAAAGACAGCAGCAAAGGGGCTGCAAAGGGGAAGGTATGGCTATCAAGCAAATTGAAAATCCGGTTGCGAGGAAGCTGGCGGAGTATGGACTGATTACAATCAGTATCTGGATCATGGTAGTGGGAATTTATTTTTTCAAATTTCCCAACAATTTTGCATTTGGAGGCGTGACTGGTTTTTCTACGGTAATCAGCAAGATTACCCACTGGTCAGCCAGTGATTTCACATTCATTGTAAATACCGGGCTTCTGGTAGTAGGTTTTCTGTTTCTGGGACGGGATGTGGGGATTAAGACCGTATATGCCAGTATGCTGATGTCAGTCAGCCTTTCTATGCTGGAGAGAATTTACCCCATGCACTCTCCGTTAACCTATGAGCCGATGCTGGAACTGGTATTCGCTGTATTCCTGCCGGCGGTAGGATCTGCGATTCTGTTTAATATCGGAGCATCCAGCGGCGGAACTGATATTATTGCCATGATACTGAAAAGTCATTCCAGCTTGAATATCGGAAGCGCGCTGTTTTTAGTAGATGTGGCATCGGTGCTGATGGCATTTTTTGTAATCGGTCCGACAACGGGACTGTATTCCACCCTGGGACTGATGGCCAAATCTCTGGCAATTGACGGTGTAATCGAGAATATTAATCAGTGCAAATGCTTTAATATTATTTGCGACGATCCGGATCCCATCTGCCATTTTATTATTCATGAGCTTCACAGAAGCGCTACGGTTTACAAGGCAGAGGGAGCATTTTCCCACCACAGCAAGACGGTGGTTATGACAACCATGAAGAGGGGACAGGCAGTCCGGCTGAGAAACTTTATCCGGAAGACAGAGCCGACTGCATTTATTCTGATTTCCAATTCCAGTGAGATTATCGGAAAGGGATTTTTAAGCAACTAGACCGGCCGGAGTCTGCCGGACCAAAGGGGAAGCGTCCGCATATAGTAGAAGTATCAGTGATGCATCTGCTTTATGAGGAGGAACCCTATGGAATATCAGGAAATGCCCGGGGCAACAAAGGCCCAGAGGGAATTTATTGAACAGGAACAAATGCATAAGAAAAAAGTAGCGGTCTGGCGCACGATGCTGCTGGTACTCCTGCTTGCCCTGTGGGAACTCTGTACGAGACTGGGAATGATGGATGCTTTCATTTTCAGTTCACCGTCCAGAGTTCTCTTGTGTTTCTGGAGAATGGTACGGGATAGAAGTATCTTTGGACATATTGGAATTACGCTGATGGAAACCCTGGTAAGCTTTCTGATTGTGACGGCAGCAGGAACGGCGGCAGCGGTTGGGCTCTGGTCCAGCCGGAGCGCATCGGAGATTCTGGAGCCGTATCTGGTCATGCTGAACAGCCTTCCCAAGTCGGCCCTGGCTCCCATGCTGATTGTCTGGCTGGGCAATCATGTGTATACCATTGTGGCAGCAGCCGTTTCCGTGGCGCTGTTTGGATCCATTCTGACGCTTCACACAGGATTTCAAAGTGTAGATCCGGAAAAAATCAAGCTGATTTATTCTCTTGGGGGAAGCCGCCGGGATGTGCTTTCAAAGGTGCTTCTGCCCGGCTCAGTTCCCCTGCTGATCAGCAATATGAAGGTCAACATCGGGCTCTGCCTGGTCGGGGTTATTATCGGAGAGTTCCTGGCAGCGCAAAAAGGACTTGGATATCTGATTATTTATGGAAGCCAGGTTTTTCAGCTGGATCTGGTTATGACATCTATTGTCCTGCTGTGTCTGTTCTCCACGGTTTTGTATAAGGGAATCGGGTGGCTGGAAAAAAGGGTGAAATAAACAGCGGTATCCGGAAAACGGAAAACGGGAAAAAGGTTGCAGTTGTACATGGGATCAAAATCATGTATAATAGAAATCAGTCAATTGCTGTGAAAAGGAAGGACGATAAGCTGTGAATCATAGAGTATTCGCAGAACTCAGGGGGGAAAGGAATCGCCATATGAAATCCATTCGCAGAGTAATCCGGCAGAACCATCTGGTTGTTATGCTGCTGACCAGTATGTTTATTGTAGTTAATATACTAGTATATACTGCAACCTACAGTACCTACCAGAAGCTTCTTCGTGATTATCAGGAAATAAACGAGCTGTTTACCATTAACAATGACAGAAAGACCAGCTTTACTCTCTACAGCAAGAGCCATGATGACGGAGCTTTGCAGCAGTATTATGATTCCAGTGCGCGGCTGGAAAAGGGGCTGGAAAAGCTGGAAGGACAGATGCAGGGAGATCTGGAATGCAAAATGCTGTACCGGATTCTCTGTCAGGTGATGGATTACCGGTTTGAAATGGCGGAATCCTACATTCAGCCGGGGAAAGCATACAATCCGGGAATATTGGAGGAGCTGGATGAGGTAGATCTGACGACAGACCGGTGTCTGAATCAGCTGGTAAGCCGGTATCTGGAGTATTTAAACACCAGCTTTGGTGATTTCAGCCGCCATATGAATTCTGTGAATATTGTGCTGAATCTGGCATTGATAGGAGGATGCCTGTTCAGTCTTCTGCTGAATTACTACATGAACCGGCGGGTGCTGTTTTCCATTGAAGATCTGACCAGAGCCGCCCAGGAGATCACCAGCAAGAACTTTGAGGCCGAGGATATTAGGAAAACGAGTTTTGAGGAGCTGAATCAGGTTTCCGGTGCCTTCGATCAGATGAAGCACACAATCCGGAACATGATTACAGAGCTGAATGAAACCCACCAGATGAAGGAAAGACTGGCAGAGGCAAAGATTCGGGAACTGCAGATGCAGATGAATCCCCATTTTCTCTTTAATACACTGAGTCTTGTGATCCGGAGTATTCAGCTGGGAGAGAGAGACACCTCCATTCAGCTGGTCAAGGCTATTTCTAAAATTCTGCGCAGCAGTATTGAAATTAAAACAACCTCAATTCCATTAGATGATGAAATTGAACTTCTGCAGGCATATCTGTACATTCAGAAGCTGCATTTGAAGGGAAGAATCACGTTTTGTCTGGACGTAAGAAAATCTTTTCTGGAGAACGCCTTTCAGATTCCGCCCCTGACCATTCAGCCGCTGGTGGAAAACAGCATCCAGCACGGTTTGAAGGATCGGGTAAGCGGAGGAAAGGTGGATATTCTGATTACAGAAAAGCCGGATTATATGGAGGTTGTGGTAGCAGATAACGGAGTAGGATTTCCGGAACACGGCGAGAGGGAGCCGGAGCATGAGGACGGACTGCAGAAGCAGAACAGCAGAGAGGGCCGCGGGCAGACGGTGATTACCAGAACTTCCATCGGGCTGAATAATGTGAGAGAACGTCTGGAGCTGTTTTACAGGAAAGAGGATGTTCTTCAGATTGAACGGATAGACGGAATCACAAAAATAACCCTGAAGCTTTATAAAACTGAGGACGACAGGCAAAAGAGACAGGAGGAAAACGTATGCTGCGAGTGATACTGGCGGATGATGAACAATATGAGCGGGAATATCTGGAGCGGATAATCAGGGAAAGCTATCCGGGCCTTCTGGAAATTGTAGATATGGCGGTAGACGGAGTCGATCTGATGGAAAAGCTGGAAAGATGCAAGCCTCACATCGTTCTTCTGGATATTAAAATGCCCAGAATGAACGGGCTGGAGGCGGCAGATCAGATTCGAAAGAAGTATCCGGATATTCAGACGGTGGTAATTTCTGCCTACAGTGATTTTGCATTTGCCAAGCAGGCCTTGAAGCTGGGAGTGACAGATTATCTGCTGAAGCCGTATATGGACTCGGAGCTTCGTGAAACTCTGGATAAAGTAATTTCCCGTTCCAGAGAGCGGGAGGATTCCCTGGATCTTCTGTCTTATTCCGGAACGGAACAGGATTCCAATGGTTTTGATTTTTACCGGGATCTGGAAAAAGACCTGCTGTGGAATCTGTTTTTCCGGAGAATGGAAGAGGAAACGATGGAACGGAGGCTGTCTTTGTGGGAGATTGGAGAGGGCTGGATGAAGGTGGTATTGATTTCCAGTCCGGCCTTTGTATCTATGGGAGGATTTTCCCAGGAGGTTTTGAAGAATTATTTCCACATGACCGGGGTAAAGGTGCTTAACAGCATCTGGATGGATCAGATGGCGATTCTTCTGTATTCGGAGCAGGAGGATGCTTTTACAGAGCTGACAGGCTGTATCAGGAGAGCAAGGGATTATCTGGCAGGAGAAAGCAGGATTCCGGTAGCCTGCGGAGTCAGCGGAACCTGCAGACGGCCGGAGGAGCTTTGGAAGGCTTACGAGGAGGCCGCCTCCTATATTCGTGATTATTACGGAGATGAGATACGCCGCTCCTTTGTGGAGAGGACGGAAGGAATGAAACGGATTTGTCAGCTTGAGGAACAAATCAGCGCGGCTCTTGCTGCAGAAGAGCGGGAGGACGGGGAAGAGCTGTTAACGGAGCTGATAGAAGAGCTGGAAAGACATCTGATGTATCAGGATCTGGCTGTGAAACTGAATTTCGGGAGAAGTCTGATGACGATTATCCGGAATATTAATCAGATGCCGGGAATCCGGGTGAAAACCACAGAGGCTGTAGCCAGATTTGAAAAGCTGGGACAGCTGAATTTCAGCGGTGACAACCTGAAATACCATACAGACTATTTTTCAGAAATGAAAATCCAGAAGGTTTGATCGAAAAGCGGAGGAGAAGCGGATGAGAGAAAATCTGCGGCTTGTCCTGTTTGCGGCAGCGGTTTCCCTGGCAGGAGTGTCCGGGCTGACAGGCTGCGGGGCGGCATTACAGGGGAAGCGGGAGGAAAATCAGAGGGTAACAGAGCCTGAGCTGGTTCTTTGTTATGGAGAGGTAAATCAGGAAGGTCATATTATGACAGAGTCCGCCAAGTATTTTGCAGGGCGGGTGGAGGAGCTGAGCGGCGGACGGATGGTCGTGGAAATTTATCCGTCAGGCCAGATGGGAGATGATGCTCAGTGCTATGACGCAATGAAAATGGGCGCTCTGGATCTGTACCGGGGAAACAGCGCTTCTCTGGCAGAGTGCGGGGAACTGATGATTTCTGCTCTGGCCCTGCCTTATCTTTTCCGGGATCGGGAGCATTTCTGGAAAGTGTGTAAAAGTGACCTTGGAAGGGAAATCCTGGAGGATATTCAGAACCATGATACCGGTATGATTGGACTTGCATATCTGGATGAAGGGGCAAGGAATTTTTTCACGACAGATTCCCCTGTAAGAAGACTGGAGGATATGAAGAACCGGAAGATCAGAATGCAGATTTCGGATCTGATGGAGGATACCGTGTCTGCTCTTGGAGCAAAGGCAGTTCCCATTTCCTATGCAGAGCTGTATACGGCTTTGGAATCCGGAAGCGTGGAAGGGGCGGAAAATCCACCGGTCAGCTATTACTGCAACCGGTTTTATGAGGTGGCTCCCTATTATGTCAAGGACTGCCATACCTATGCGCCAGGGGTGATTCTGGCCAGTCAGGTAACCTGGAAGAATTTGACACAAGAGCAGAGACAGGTGCTTTTAAAGGCGGCAGAGCTTACCCAGGAATACAATAAAAGAGAGATTGAACAGGCAGACGAGCAGGCCTACAAAAATCTGGAGTGGATGGGAGTAGAGATTACAGAAGTGGAGGATCCGGAGGCGTGGAGAGAGGCCATGAAACCGGTTTATGAAAAATATGGTTCCAGATTCTGGCGTGTTATCCAGAGAGTGGAGGCTATGGAATAAGAAGACTGAAAGGAAAGCGGGCAGGTCAGGAAACGAAAGGTACAGAAGGCAACGATGACTGCAGATGCAGCACGATATAATGACAGACAAAGGAGAAGATACGATGAATTACGGACTGATGAAGCTGCCGAGAAACAGGGTACGCCGCAATTATCTGGGAGGAGCGGGAATTGACCGCCTTCACGGGGAAACAGAATGCCGCGATAATAACCAGCCGGAGGAGTGGATTGGTTCCATGGTAGAGGCAGTGAATCCGGGAATGGATCCGGTGGAAAAAGAGGGACTGGCAAAAGTCGAGACAGAGGAAGGCGTATTTTTTCTTCGGGATCTGGTAGACGGGGCAAGAACCTATTATCTGGGAGACAGCATTCATAAAGACGGAACCTGGCAGCTGAGCTTCCTTCTGAAAATTCTGGACTCAGCCATGCGCCTTCATGTGCAGGTTCATCCCACAACAGGATTTGCCAATGAAGTAATGGGAAAGCCTTATGGAAAACTGGAATGTTATTATATTTTAAAGGTGAGGGAGGGAATTGATCCCTATATCCGCCTGGGATTCCAGCATTCACCGTCCAGGGAAGAATGGAAGGCCATTGTAGAAGCGCAGGATATGGAAAAAATGGACGCCTGCTTTGAAAAGATTCCTGTAAAGCCGGGAGAGGTATGGTATATTCCGGGAGGAATGCCTCATGCAATCGGAGAGGGAATTACGATGCTGGAAATCATGGAGCCGTCTGATCTGGTGGTTCGCTGTGAATTTTCCCGGGAGGGAATTGTAGTTCCGGAGGAGGCCCGGTTTATGGGCCGCGGTCTGGATTTCTGTCTCGATATTTTTGATTATACCGAGTATTCCAAAGAAGAAATTATTGAACGCTGCCGGATTAAACCGGAAATCCTGGAAAAAACAGATTCCTGCCAGCGCCAGCGTCTGGTTGGAGAGGCGTTAACTCCCTGCTTTTTTGTTGAAAAGATAGAGGCGTGGAAGCCGTGTGAGATTGTCCACAACGGAAAATTCACACTGGGGGTAGTGTGCAGCGGTTCCTGTATTCTGGAGCAGGAGGGGCAGCAGATTCACCTGAAGCAGGGGGACAGCTTTGCTATTGCAGCAGCAGCAGAGCGGTGGAGCATTCTTCCGGAGGAGGAGACAGAGCTTGTTATCGTATATCCGGGAAAGGATATGGAAAAATAGCTGAAAATACAAAATAGAAAGAACAAGTAAAGAGAGCAGAGAATGGTGTTAAGAAAGTGTTTTTAAAACGCTAAAAATACGCTAAGACTGTCTCTCTTTTCTTGACTCTCAATATGTAAACGTTTATATTTTGTGTAGCATCAAAATTTTCGTAACGATTCAGGACGGAGGGAGCTTTGCCGGACAAGAAGACAGCCTGCCCTGAACCGTTGCAAACTTTTAGAAAAGGAGAGGTATTCTTATGAAAAGAAAACATGTTTTAGCAGGGGTTCTTGCAGCAGCAATGACAGTGCTCAGCGCATGCAGCAGCATGCCGGGAATGGGAAATGCACAGCCGGCAGCAGATGCGGGAAGCGGTTCCGGAGATGGACAGGTATATGAGCTGAAGATTTCCACCTCACAGACAGAACAGTCTCTGATTACCAGAAACTATCAGAAACTGGCAGATGAGCTGAATGAACGGTCTGGCGGCAGACTGAAAGTAACCGTATTTCCGGCAGGACAGCTGGGAAGCGATGAGGATGTGCTGGAGCAGGCCATTCAGGGCGCCAATGTGGCAGTAAATACGGATGCATCACGTATGGGACAGTATGTAAAAGATTTTTCCATTCTGATGATGGGATATTTTGCAGATAATTACGACGAGTGCTACAAGGTAACTCAGACCGATACCTTTAAAGGCTGGTGCGATACCCTGTCCAAGGATCACGGCATTAAGATTCTTTCCTTTGCTTTTTATGACGGACCACGCCAGTTTATGACCAATAAGGAAATCAAGACTCCTGAGGATTTAGAAGGAATGAGAATCCGTACCATCGGTCAGGAGGTATGTACAGAAACCATTCAGGCAATGGGAGCAACTCCGATTTCCATGTCCTGGGGTGAGGTTTACAACGGAATTCAGTCCAAGGCTTTAGAGGGCTGCGAGGTTCAGAATACTTCCAGCTATCCTTCCAGAATTTATGAGGTCTGCAAATATCAGACAAAGACCAACCATTTCCAGCTGATGCAGGGTCTGGTATGCGGACAGAACTGGTTTGAAAGTCTGCCGGAGGATCTGCAGACCCTTCTGGTTGAGACATCCAACGAAATCGGCAAGGAAACAGCAGCCAATGTTATGACTGAGGTAGAAGAAGCAGAAAAGAAAATGATTGAGGCAGGCGTTACGGTAACGGAGCCGGATCCGGCGCCCTTTAAGGCTGCGGTAGACCCGATTTACGACAAGCTGGGCTACACAGAGTTAAGAGAGCAGCTGTACAAGGAGATCGGAAAAACCAAGTAACCGGCTGCAGCGACAGAAAAATGGTTTTGAAAGACTTTGGAATGAGGAAATGATATGAAAAAGATTTCTGAGAAAATATTAAAAATTGAGGAGATACTGGCAGGAGGCATGCTGATTCTGATTTCTGTTCTGGTATTTTTATCCGCAGTGGCAAGAACCATTGGAATGCCGGTCAACTGGGCGCAGGATGTGTCTCTTCTTGCCTTTGCATGGCTGACCTTTATCGGTTCCGATATTATTGCAAAAAGCGGAAGTCTGATCCGGATTGATATGCTGGCAGATAAGCTTCCGGCTGCTGTGCAGAAAATTCTGACCCTGATTTTTGACGTAATGATGGTGCTGTTTCTTCTGATTCTTATTGTGTACGGGTTTATCCTGGTATCCCAGAGCTGGAACAGAACCTTTAATACTTTGAAAATGAGCTATGCCTGGTGTACTCTGGCAGTTCCCATTGGTTCTCTGCTGATGATTTTTACCATTATCGGAAAGCTGATTGGAGATCTTCGCAGACCGGTTGGAGAATGGAGGAATAAATAAATGTTAAGTGCGATTGGATTTTTCTTGATTCTTCTGTTTTTGGGAATGCCGGTGGCATTTGCCATTGCAGTTTCAGGTTTTGCATTTTTCCTGATGCGCCCTGAGATTCCGTGGACGATTCTGGTGCAGAAATCTCTGTCTACCACCCAGTCCTTTACCATGCTGGCAATTCCTCTGTTTATTTTTGCAGGAAACCTGATGAACAACACAGGAATTACTTCCCGCCTGATTAAGCTGGCCAACGTTCTGACCGGACATATGTATGGTTCCATCGGTCAGGTATCCGTTGTCCTCTCTACTCTGATGGGCGGTGTATCCGGATCTGCTGTTGCAGACGCTGCAATGGAGTGCCGCATTCTGGGACCGGAGATGACCAAGAGAGGATATGCTCCCGGATGGGCAGCAGCAGTAAACTGTCTGACCGGACTGATTGTAGCAACCATTCCCCCGTCTATGGGACTGATTCTTTATGGAACAGTAGGCGAGGTATCCATCGGCCGTCTGTTTGTGGCAGGTTTTGTACCGGGCATTATCATGTGCGTATTAATGATGATTGCCACCTCCTGGTCAGCAAGACACCTGGGCTATCAGCCGGATCACGAGAAGCCCTCCTCCCTCCACGAGATCGTGAAATGCTGTGTGGAAAGTATCTGGGCTCTTCTGTTCCCGATTCTCCTGATTGTACTGATCCGTTTTGGCGTTATGACACCTTCCGAATCCGGTGCGTTTGCAGTATTTTACGCTTTGATTGTAGGCGCGTTTATTTATAAGGAGCTGACACTGGAAAGCTTCAAAAAATGTGTTATTGACAGTGTTAAGGATCTGTCTGTAATTACCATGATTCTGGCATTTTCCGGAATTTTCAGCTATGGTGTTGTATTTGATCAGCTGCCGAAAACGCTGGCAACTATGCTGATTGGTCTGACCAGCAATAAATATGTGCTGATTTTCCTGATTATCATTATGCTGACGGTATTTGGCATGTTTATGGAAACAACTGTAATTACCCTGATTGTTACCCCGATTCTGATTCCTGTTATCACCCAGTACGGGATCGATCCGGTACATTTCGGAATCATTATGATGACAGTTGTAACCATGGGATGCTCCACACCGCCGGTAGGAGTGGCCCTGTATACCTGTTCGAATATTATGAACTGTTCTGTGGAGGAAACCACGAAATATGCGATTCCCCTGTATATAGCTATCTTTGCAACCCTGGCAATCGCTATTTTCTTCCCGGATTTGATTCTTCTGCTTCCGAACCTGGTATACGGAGCAGCATAAATAAGAAATAATTTTCCATGAAAAAGAAGCTCGATCTCGAGCTTCTTCGCCTGCGGCGGG
>UQFC01000099.1 GCA_900540335.1 uncultured Clostridium sp.
AAGCAGATTCCGGAAGAGCTGATTGAGGCGGCGCGGCTGGATAAAGCCGGAGAATTGAAAATCATCACGCATATTATGCTGCCCATTGCAAAACCAACGGTTATTATGCTGGGAATGCTGACATTTGTTGGAACCTGGAATGACTATTTCTGGCCGATGGTTTTGACGACAACGGATGCAGTACGGACACTTCCGGTTGGATTGACTATGCTGCGGAGTGTAGAAAATGGAGTATACCAGCACATTTTAATGGCTGGAAATGTACTGCTGATGGCGCCGATTATTTTTGTTTATACGATTGCCCAGAAGCAGATTATCAAAGGTTTTACTTATATGGGAGTAAAGTAAAAATCATAAAAATTTTCCCAAAACAGGGTTAATATAAAACAGCTAAAAGAGCGAAAAGAACAAATAAAGAGGAGAAGAAAATGAAAAATCAAAAGAGAATTTTAGGCGCAGCAGCAATGGCATGTATCGCTGCAGGAGCTTTGGCAGGATGCGGAAATTCCGGGACAGATAAGGCAGAAAGCAGCGCTGTTGTGTCCAGTGAGGCAGGAAAAAAGGAGGAGTCTGCGGCAGACGGAAATGTAACGGAATTAACCTACTGGTATTGCTGGACAGACAAAATTCAGGAAAATAATCTGGAGATGACAGAGTTATTTAATGAGACAGTAGGCAAGGAAAAGGGCATTCATGTTACAGCAGAATACCAGGGAACCTACGACGAGTGTCATCAGAAGCTTCAGGCAGCATTTGTTGCCAATGAGATGCCGGATGTCTCCGTTATGGAGATTAGCTCGATTCGCAGATTTGCTGAAAATGGGGTGATTGAACCATTAGATTCCTATATTGCGGCATCTGGAGTGGATATGACAGATTTTTACGATGCTCTGCTGTTAAACGGAGAGGTAGATGGTTCCTGTTATGGTCTTCCCTATTTAAGAAGCACTCCGATTATGTACTACAATAATTCTTTACTGAAGGAAGCTGGATACGACGGTGCAAATTTAAAGACCTGGGATGATTTGAAGGAAATGGCAACGGGTGTGCATGAAAAAACTGGAAAATACGGGATTTCTCAGTACAGTTATACCTGGACTTTGGATGCCTTTATGATTGAACATGGAAGCTCTATTTTAAATGACGATGAGACAGCTACCAATCTGAATTCAGAGGCAGGAAAAGAAGTAATTGGGTTTTATCGTGATTTGATTGATCAGGGTGTGGTACATGCTTTTAATAGTAATGAATCTGATAAAGTAACTGCAGATGTGCAGAATGAAGACACAGCTATCTGGTTTAGTTCTACCGGTGATTTAACGAAATTTGCATCTATCGCTAATGAGCTGGGCTTTGAACTGGGAGTAGGATTTATTCCTATGGATCAGTGCTACGGAACCCCTACCGGCGGCTGCAATCTGGTTATGATGAGCAAGATTCCCGACAAGAAAAAGGAAGCAGCCTGGGAGTTTATTAACTTTATGACTGACACAGAGCAGACAGTGAAATCTTCGATTAAAACTGGTTATTTACCAGCCAGAAAGAGTGCCGGAGAATCGGATACAATGAAGGCTTATTTTGAAGAAATGCCTATGGCTCGAGTAGCATTAGATCAGCTGGCTTATGCAAACCGTGCAGCATATTCCAATCCGAATTATACAGAAGCGACAGAGGCAATTAAGAGCGCTTTGGATGCTATTTATATCAATAATAGTGATATAGATACAACCCTGGCTGATATGGAAACAAAGGTAAATAAGATTTTAAATCAGTAGGTAATCATAAGGAGAAAAGAATGAAAAATAAGTTGATTATACTTTCAGCGGATGCCATGGTAACAGAGGATTTAGAACTGTTTTCCACTTTGCCAGGATATCAGAAATATTTGGACGGAGGATGCAGAATCAACCGTGTGGAGTCGATTTATCCAACGGTTACTTACCCCTGCCACACAACAATGATGACAGGGAATTATCCCAATCGTCATGGAGTCACCAGCAATTTTGTGCTGGCTTTGAACCAGAAACCAACACCTTGGAATCGTTATGCAGACGTGATCTGTTCACGGGATATTTTTACGGCATGCAAGGAAAAAGGCCTGACCACAGCTGCGGTGTTCTGGCCGGTAACGGGATGTCATAAGGATATTGATTATAAGATTCCGGAGTATGTTCCGGAAAATGGTGAAACGATAGAAGAAGCCTTTCAAAAGATGGGCTGTGATGAGGATATGATTCGGATTGTTGAGAAAAACAGTTCGATTCTGAAACATTGGGGACATCCCTATATTGATGAATTTATCATTGCCTGCGCCTGTGATATTCTGCGGGAGAAGCAGCCGGATGTGCTTTTGATTCACCCGGCCAATATTGACGGAGCCAGACATCAGTATGGGGTATTTCATGAAATGGTGGATCGGGCTGTAGTGGATACCGATCGGTTTGTTCAGCAGCTGATGGGAGTACAGGAGGAGCTGGGGCTTGCAGAGCAGACAAATCTGGTAGTGACCAGTGATCATGGCCAGATGGAGGTTCAGCGGATTATGAATTTGAATGTAATGCTGGCAGATTATGGCTTTCTGGATGTAAGGAAAGACGGATATGTTACAGACTGGAGAGCTTACTGCCTGTCTAACGGACTTTCTGCAGTCGTATACCTTAAGGAGCCTTTGGATGAAAAGCTATATCAGAGAGTATTTCAGCTGCTGCGCTGGATGAGAGAGGAAGGAATCTATGGAATCAGTGAGGTTCTTACCGCAGAGGAGGCAGATGAAAAATACAGACTGAACGGGCCATTCTCTTTTGTAATTGAGTCTGATGATTATACTTCTTTTGGAGAAAATACATCTGGTCCGCTGGTAGAAAGCTTTGGAGACAGGGACTACCGGTATGGAAGAGCTTCCCATGGATATTATCCCCGGAAAGGCCCACAGCCGGTTTTCATGGCCAAGGGACCGGATTTTGCAGAGTCTGCAGTGCTGGAGAAGGGACGTCTGATTGACCAGGCCCCGACCTATGCAAAGCTTTTGGGCGTAGCTCTGCCGGATACTGATGGGACACCAATTGATGAATTTGTGAGGGAAAAACATGCATAAAACAATCAGAATCATAGCAACCGATCTGGATGGAACCATGCTTCATCATGATAATGAGGTTTCCGTAAGAAATTACAGCGCAATCGAAAATGCGGTAAATGAAGGAATGCTCTATGTAGTTGCCACTGGAAGATGCCGCTCTATTGTGCCGATTTCAAATCTTCCGGTTATGGATTATCTGATTGCAGAAAACGGCGCTGTCATTTACCGGGGCGGCACAGAGCGGGTGCTGTATCGTCAGGCAATTTCTGCCGATCAGCTTCGGGAGGCGATCAGAATTGGGAAAAAGTACCATGCCTTTGTGGAGCTTGTTTCAGATGGCAGAATCCTGATAGAGGAGCAGCTTTTAAGACAGGCCGGACAGCTTCGTCTGACTAAAATTCAGGAAGAATTTCTAAGAGAAAAACGATATCTTATGATAGATTCCTTTGAAAAATATTGCAGCAAAGTGCAGGAAAACCAGGATGGAGAGGAAATTTTCCGCAAATTCCAGGTTACAAAAATCAATATTATCTGCCAGGAGGCAGAGGCCTGGCAGGGCGCTGCAAAGGAGCTGGAAGCATATGGTATGTTTACTATAACCTCAGACGGATATGGTCTGGAGCTGACAAAAAAGGGAGTAAGCAAGGGAAGCGCAATGAAATGGCTTTGCAGCTATCTGAACCTGGATATGAGCCATGTGATGGCATTTGGCGATGGCAGCAATGACGCCGTGCTGCTGAAGAAAGCAGGCATCGGCGTCGCCATGGACAATGCAGGAGAGGCGGTAAAGAAGTGTGCAGATTATGTGACTGGCTGCCACTACGAGGATGGAGTAGCCCAGTTTGTGGAGCAGTATGTGTTAAAACAGGCTATTTAAAATCATAAAAACGGGGCATTTCTGTCTGCACAAAAAGACAGAAATGCAGGCAGCAAATGCCCTGATTTAAGAAAATTGGCTTCGATAAAGAGAGGCATATTTCCCGTCTTTTTCCATAAGCTCGTTGTGGGTTCCCACCTCTTTGATATCCCCATCTTCCATGTAAAGAATCTTGTCTGCATCGCGGATCGTGGACAGCCGGTGGGCAATTACAAAGCTGGTACGGCCCTTCATAAGCTCGGCCATTGCCTTCTGAATCAGGACTTCTGTATGGGTATCTACATTGCTGGTCGCTTCATCCAGAATCATGATTTCCGGATCAGATGCAATGGCTCGGGCAATGGTTAAAAGCTGTCGTTCTCCCTGAGAAATATTCTCAGCGCCTTTGTTGAGAATCATATGATATCCGCCGGGAAGAGTCTTAATAAAGCTGTGGGCACAGGCTGATTCCGCGGCAGATCGAATGCCTTTTTCTGTCATATTTTCTTTGGCATATCCGATATTTTCAGCAATAGTACCTTCAAAAAGCCAGGTATCCTGAAGCACCATTCCAAAACGGCTTCTAAGTTCTTTTCGAGGCATCTTTTGAATATCTATTCCGTCTACGAGAATCGATCCGCTATTTCGTTCATAAAAGCGCATTAGCAGGTTAATCAGCGTGGTTTTTCCAGCTCCAGTCGGGCCTACAATCGCAATTTTCTCTCCCGGTTCTACGCGCAAATTAATTCGTTTCATTAACAGATGATCCGGAGAATATCCAAAGGAAGCGTCCTGAAAAACGACAGATCCAAGGCGCTTTTGAGGGATAATACCAGGTAAAGAATCCGGGATTTCTTCTTCTGCATCCAACAGAGAAAAGATCCGGTTTCCAGCGGCTGCAGCAGCGCTGAAGCTTCCAGACATTCCGGCAATAGCGGAAAAAGGATCCGCAAAACGCCAGGTATATTCCAGCATTGCCTGTACATTTCCTACTGTTATTTTACCTGAGATTGCTCCAAAACAGCCAACAGCAGCGCAGAGGACGTATCCCAGATCATTGACGAGCGTTGTAATCGGACTGACGGCGCCAGCAGTTATTTCTGCTTTCTGGGAACTGATTTTCAGGGCTTCATTATATGTTTCAAAAGCTTTTTTAGCCCGTTCCTGATAGTGAAAAGACTGGACAACAGTTTGCCCCTGATACATTTCTTCGATATAGCCGCCCAGCTGTCCTAAAAGCTCCTGCTGTTTCACATAATGTTTTTCACTGGCTTTCATTACACCCGCCGCGCTGAAGAGGGAGAGGGGAACCATAATGAATGGAATCAGGGAAAGGGCAGGGCTGATTGCAAGCATCATAAGGAGAACACCGACAGCGGTAGTTACCTGAGTTACCAGGGAGGTCAGATTCTGACTGATGGCATTGTTGATGGTATCCACGTCATTGGTAAGAACACTGAGCAGCTCGCCGCGGGTATGACTATCGTAATAGCTGAGTTTCATACGGTGCATTTTTTCGCTGATATCCTGACGAAGCTTCTGCATAACCTGGGCCGTGATTTTTGCCATCAAAAAGCCTTGTAATAACGAAAAAAACTGGGAAACCAGATACAGAAAAACAAGGGAAGAAAGCAGCTTTATAATAGTATCCCAGTAAAAAATACCGTCCTTTATACTGGAAAAAAGAGTTGTTGTTACCTTTCCTATAAGGAAGGGGGCAAATACCATAAAACCGGTACTGATAACAGCAGACACAATCACAAAAATCAGCTTTGCCCAGTGAAATTTCAGATAACCCAGCAGCCGTCTGCATACTTCTGTATGTTTCATATCAGAGAACCTCCCAACTGTAATTCTGCAATTTCCCGATAGAGCGGACAGGAGCTTAACAGTTCCTGATGCGTCCCATTTCCGATAATTTTGCCGTCGTCTACAACTAAAATCTGATCTGCATCCTGAATACTGCTGATTCGCTGAGCAACAAGAATGACAGCAGCATTTCCCGTATATTCTTTCAGATTTTGGCGGAGTTTGTGGTCTGTTTTCATGTCTAAAGCAGAGAAACTGTCATCAAAAACATAGATTTCCGGCTTTTTCATAAGAGCCCGGGCAATGGCTAAACGCTGACGCTGGCCGCCGGATAAATTGGCGCCGCCCTGGGCTACTGGTTCATGGAAGCCCTGTTCTTTTTTTGTAATAAATTCATCGGCGCAGGCGATTTTTGCAGCAATATTCCAATCCTCTTCCCGGCCATTTTCTTTTCCAAAATTCAGGTTTTCTGCAATATCTCCGGAAAACAGAACGTTTTTCTGCGGGACATATCCAATCAGAGAACGCAGATCCTCTATACGGTATTCCCTGGCATTGATTCCGTCAATCAAAACCTGTCCGGACAGGGGATCATAGAGTCTTGAAATTAATTTTAAAATGGTGGATTTTCCGCGTCCTGTTCCTCCAATTATGGCAGTAACTTCGCCAGGGCGGGCAGTAAAGCTTACGTCCTTTAAAACTGGCTCATCGGCTCCGGGATAGGAAAAAGTCACATGGGAAAATTCAACAGTGGAACGCAGGGGACGGTTTTTCAGCGGAAAATTTCCATCTTTGATAGAGGGCTTCGTGTCCAGAACCTCAGCAATCCGGCGGGCGCAGGCATAGGTAGAAGGAAACATCATAATCACAAGAGAAAGCATCATAACAGCAGTGAGAACCATACTGATATACTGACTGTTTGCTACCAGAGAGCCAATTTCCATTGCTCCGGATTCTACATAGCGGGCGCCGATTCCAAGAACAGCGGCAGTTGTCACACCGAAAATAACACTAATGGCAGGCATCAGAAGACTGGTAATGTGTCCGGAGGCTATGGCCGTAAGTGCGTAGTCTTCATTGGCCTTTTCAAAGCGTCTGCATTCTGCGTCCTGCTTGTTGAAGGCGCGGATGACGCGGACTCCTTCTAAAGACTCCAGAAACAGGCGGTTCATGTGATCCAGCTTTTTCCGCAGACGGACAGAACAGCGGGATGCAAGGGTAATGAGAAGGGTCAGCACAGCCAGCAAAACAGGAATGGCGGTCAGAAGAACAGAGCTGACTTTTCCGCCTGTAGATGCAGAAAACACCAGTCCGGCAGCGGCCATCATCGGAGCCATAAGACCTATGCGAAGCAGCATTGTCAAAAAATTCTGCACATTGGCAATATCAGAGGTACTGCGGGTAATCAGGCTGGCAGTGCCGAAGTGATCCATCTCTGCGGCGGAAAATTCCAGGACAGAGGAAAAGACCTTTGCCCTAAGCTGTGCTGCGAAATCCGTGGAAACAGACGAGGCTGTTTTGACAGAAAGAAAGCTGATAATACAGGAAAGTACAGTAATTCCTGCCATAACAGTTCCGTAAATCAGGATGACAGAGTCAGCGCCTGCGGCAACTCCGCGGCTGATCATTTGAGAGAGAAAAGCCGGCAGAAGCATCTGACACAGGGAAGATGCAAGAACCAGAACCAGAAGTCCTGCAAGAGAGGCTTTTTTCAATTTTACATTTGAAAATATAGTTTTCATAAAGTTGTGAAAGACCTCCTGTCCGCGTAGTAAATGGTCAGCATTTGGAAGCGGCCTCGGGGATAATGCGGATATGGGACAGCTTGAAAAACAGGCTTCCAAGGGCATATTTCTGAAGACTCAGATATTCCTCTTGGGAAACCCTGCCGCCGTAATTCAGGATTTCCATCTCGCCGCTTGTGCCTGTGATAAAGAGATCCGAGGAGGAAAATCCGTTTTTCAGATAGAATTTCCGGCGGGCGATCCGCTGGCTGCTGTTATCTGCAGTGTCATCCAGGCGCTCAATCAGAAGAACAATTTTTTTGTCTGAAAAATGCTTACAAACCTGTTCCATCATATAGCTTCCGGTTCCCCGGCTCCGAATTTGGGAGGATACAGCCAGATAATCGACCATTACCATATCCTGATAAGGAATGAGGACGGTAAAGCCCAGGAGCTGATTGTTTTCGGAGGCTGTCATAAGAAGCGCTTTTCCTTTTTTGACAGAATGACGGAGCGATAAATACGGCTTTCGTTCCGCCTTGGGAAAGGCTTCCAGATAGATTTTTTTAATTTCCGGCCACTGATTTTTGTCTGCATAGGTAAATTCCATAAAAGTTTTCCTCTCTGAATTGAATTATTTGTTGTCGTAAGGTATCATACTATGTACAGTAACTGTACGGTCAAGAGGTATTTTTATGAAAAGAAATGATTATTTGTATCCATCTGGAGAATTTGCCAGATTGGCAGGGGTAAATAAGCGGACGCTTCACTATTATAATGATATCGGCCTTTTTTGTCCGGAAATCATTGGGGAAAACGGCTACCATTATTATTCCTGTTTTCAGTTTGCACAGCTGGAACTGATTCTTACATTGAGAAAAATCGGTCTGTCGATTGAGGAAATACGGGAATATGTGACAGGGCCGTCGGATGAGTCTTTTTCCCGGATGATGGAAAAGAAGAAGCAGCTTATTGATGCGTCCATCCGTCAGCTGTTATCTGTTCAGGCCTTTTTGGAACAGAAATCACAGCGGCTGCAGGCAGGCTTTGAGGCGCGGCATGGAGAGATTGAGCTGTGTACCCTTCCGGAGAGAAAGATTATCTGTTCCGCTCCGATTTCCGGAAAGTACGATGAAGAGGATTTTTCCGTTGCAGCAGAATTTTCCCTTCGCCTAAAAAAGCTGTTTCATCTTTATGACAGCTTTGGAAGCCGGATTTCCATGGATGCGGTGCGCAGCGGAGAATGGAACAGCTACGATTCTTTTTTTGCTTACTGCCCTGGCAATTCCGAGATTTATGATGAGGTTTTGCCGGAGGGAGCATTTCTGAGAGCCTACTGTGTAGGTGCGTGGAACCGGCTTCCGGAGGTTTATCAGAAAATTCTGGATTATGCAGAGGAGAGGAACCTGGCGCTTACAGGGTATGCCTATGAGGAGGGCTTAAATGAAATGGCCATTCGGAGTCAGGAGGACTATGTGACAATGATCACGATTCCATGTGCAGATTCAGCAGCTGTTCAGGTAAAAAAGGGCGATTATGCAGGCAAAGACGGCTGATTATAAGTTGAATTAATAGGATATCCATGATACAATTAAATAAGGTGATATGCATGTGTATAAGCCCATAATACGGATGGGTGTTTCTACCAACCGCCGGAAATGGTTGACTACAATGTCTTTGTAGTTGACCTTATTTTTTAGGAGGAGATTTTATGAGATATGATGTTATTATTATTGGAGCAGGACCGGGCGGAATTTTTTCGGCATATGAATTAAGTCAGAAGAGCCCTGATTTAAAGGTCGGCGTGTTTGAGGCAGGCCATGCCTTGAGCCGGCGCAAATGTCCCATTGACGGGGAAAAGATCAAATCCTGTATCGGCTGCAAGAGCTGTTCTATTATGAGCGGATTTGGCGGAGCCGGAGCATTTTCAGATGGAAAGTACAATATTACCAATGATTTCGGAGGGACTTTGTACAAGTATATCGGCAAGAAGCAGGCTCTTGATTTGATGTATTATGTAGACGATATTAACCTGCGCTACGGCGGCGAGGGAACGAAGCTTTATTCCACAGCAGGTTCCAAGTTTAAGAAGGAATGTATTCAGCATGACCTTCATCTTCTGAATGCATCAGTGCGTCATCTGGGTACGGATATTAACTACCAGGTTCTGGAAAATCTGTATGCAGAGCTGAAGGAAAAGGTTGATTTTTATTTTGATTCTCCTGTGGATTCTGTTGCTGCAGTGGACGGCGGCTATGAGATTTCCTCCAATGGACAGACGTATAGCTGCGAAAAATGTATTATTTCTGTGGGTAGAAGCGGAAGCAAATGGATGGAGCGGATTTGCCGGGATATGAAGATTCCTACCAGCTCCAACCGTGTGGATATTGGAGTCCGTGTAGAGCTTCCGGCAGAGGTATTTTCTCACCTGACAGATGAACTGTACGAGAGTAAAATTGTATACCGGACACAGAAATACGGGGATCAGGTGCGCACCTTCTGTATGAACCCCAAGGGCGCGGTTGTTACGGAAAATACCAACGGTATTATTACGGTAAACGGACACAGCTATGAGGATCCTTCCAAGCATACGGAGAATACAAACTTTGCTCTTCTGGTTGCAAAGCATTTCTCCGAGCCGTTTAAGGATTCCAATGGATATGGTGAATCCATTGCCCGTTTAAGCAATATGCTGGGAGGCGGAGTGATTGTTCAGCGTTTCGGGGATCTAATTCGCGGACGGCGTTCCACTCCGGCAAGAATTGAGGAGGCATTTATTACGCCGACCTTAAAGGCTACGCCGGGAGATCTGAGTCTGGTGCTGCCGAAGCGGATTCTGGACGGCATCATGGAGATGATTTATGCCCTGGATAAGATTGCGCCGGGTACGGCCAATGACGATACTCTTCTTTACGGCGTTGAGGTGAAGTTCTATAATATGGAGGTGCAGGTCAATGAGAAGCTGGAATCCTGCCATAAGGGACTTTACATTATCGGAGACGGAAGCGGAATTACCCACTCTCTGTCCCATGCTTCTGCCAGCGGAATTTATGTGGCAAGAAACCTGTTAGAGGAAAATAAATAAAGATGAAAAATTACGGCGGAGCAGCCCAGGGC
>UQFC01000100.1 GCA_900540335.1 uncultured Clostridium sp.
CCGGAGATTTCTCCTGTGCTTTCACCAGTGCCTGTTTCTTCCTCCGGCAGCGAAACTTCTGTCCGGGACTCTTCCGGCCCTGTACCGGAAGAATCGACTTCTGCTGTATGGCTGCAGCCGCCGCAGGTCAAAAGAACTGCCGTCCCTGCAAAGATCAAAAAGTTCTTCCACTGTTTTCTTTTCATACAACCGCCCCCTTTATTTACGGCAGCTTGATCACATCCCAGATTTCCGCCGGTTCAAACCCCAGCTTCCAACAGGCGACACCCGCCAGATTGTAATCCCGGATCAGATCCATTTTCAGCCCGAGAGAACGTGCCTCTTCCATCCATAATGTATATTTGATTCCATCCCGTACAGTTTCTCCGTAGTACTGTCCAAGTTCTTCCTGCCAGTAAAGTTCCACGTTATTATCTGCAATCCACTGCTGTGCTCTGGCAATTCCCATAGCATCGGAGGTGACCTTTTCTCCTTCCTCTTTCCAGATTCTGGTGTAAAATGGAACAGCGCCGATCAGTTTTTCTTTGGGTACCTCTTTCAGCGTATCTTCAATTCCCTTTTTCTCATATCCCAGAGATGCTACAGATCCAGGATCTCCTCCGGCGTAATGTTCGTCATATCCCATCATTACTACATAATCAGCCACCTGTCCCTGCTCTGCCCTGTTATAAAATGAAGTATAAGCAGAAGGCACATAGGAATCTACAGAGAGAACAATTCCTTTATTTCTGCATTCTACAGACAGCTCTCTGATAAACTGGACATAATGCGGTCCCGCCTCTGGCTTGATCCCCTCAATATCCAGATTGATTCCGTCAATGCCGTATTTCTCCACCTCAGCAGTCAGATTGGAAATTATCTTTTTCCGTGCCGCTGTACTGGCAAATAAAATCTCTGACTGTACGTTCGCACCTCTGTTAAAATTGTCCAGAACAGCCCACACCTGGATTCCAAGGCTGTGCGCTTTATTTACATAGTCCTGATTTGCAAGAGATTCATAGGTTCCGTCATTCTCTGTCAGCATAAACCATGTTGGCGCAATCACGTTGACACCTTTGGTGTTCGCAATCAGTGCTTCCATCGTCTTATTGGCTGCCGGCTGGGTTACCTGATGCCACACCATCACAACCGGCTCATCCATGGAAATGGATGTATACACCGGAGCCTGAAACGTACTGAGCAGATTCCTGGTCTCCGGCTCACCTAAGTTCCGGTTCTGAATATACCCGACCTGACCGTCCTCCGTCCGTACTTTGCTCCACTTTTCCAGTGTTTCCAGCACCACAACCGTACAGCCCTTTTCCACTTCCGTAAGAATATCACTTTTCACTCCGCCGCGTACACGGACGCTTCCGTCTTTTTTTACTGCCGCAATCTGCTCCGGTTCCCAGCTGGTATCCACAAATACTCTCTTTGCATCCCCTCCTTCAAAAAAAGAGGTTCTGATATCCGTATAGGCCGATACCAGGCCTGCTGTCAGCCATACCTCATTCTCCTGCTCCACAAGCAGCGGTTTTCCGCTGCTGCCCAGAGTTGATGCATCTGCGTAAACAATGGAGTCCGGCAGGGCATAAATCAGCTGATGATTCTCCTGATCCCAGTAAAACCGTTCATTCAGCGTATCATTCACCCAGGTCAGCGGAAAATATGCCTGACCATTAATATCACGCCCGGTAACTCCTTCTGCCTGCTCATTATCCAGAATCACCGCGATCTCATCACCGCTGACTCCATACCACAGGCTCTGATCTGCCCTATCCTTAGAAGGAGAAAATTTCTGATACAGAAAAACACCTGCTGCTGCCGCCCCGATAAGAAAAACAGTCGCCAGTACTGTCAAACTTGTGACCATAAATTTTTTCATCTGTGGTACTTCCTCCTAGTTCTGTTCATCTTCCAGAGAATAAAATTCTCTTTTCCGTCTTATTTCCTATGGAAAAAGTATACCACAAAACCCTGATGTCTTCTCTTAAATTTTTCTGATATTTTCCCTCCCCGACTTCAGTTTCCAGGCTGAATTGGAATTCTCTCCTGAAGCCCCGCCCCGTATCTGTGCACAAAGCACTGCCCCTTAATCTTCCTCCTTAACGATAGTAAACCAGATCAAATCTGATTTCCTTCAAACGCTTTCTTTTCCCGTAACCGGCAGAAGACTCTCCTAAAAGCTCCTGTTCTTCTGCATCTGCCGCCGTCTGCTCCCGGCAGTCTGTCACCTCCTCCAGCACATAATCTCCCATATAGAAGCTTCCGTCTTCATGAATTTCAAAAATTTTATCCCACTGACTTTCATCTGCCTCTTTTCCATCTATCAGTATCGGCACACCCTTTTCCCGGTACTTTCTCAAGCCATCCATATAAGCTCTGCGGCTCTCCGGATTCAGCCTTTTTTTCCTTTCCACTCTCTTCCTCCGCAAAAGCCGGAGAGGCAGCCCTGTTCCGGAAGGTATAAGCCGTGACACAAATCTCCTTCGCCGCCTCTGCCGGCCGTTTTCTATGTATTTATTTCAGCTGCCGTTAAAACAACAGCCGCTCAAAAAACTTCATGTCTGAAGCAGTCACCGCAAAGGCATCTTCCGAAACCGGAATGCGCATACATGGTATCCGAAGCTGTTTTTCCCATTCTTTTCTGGTCTCTTCGCTGCCAAAAACAGCCGCACACTGCCAGCTCTCATCACGCTCCGGTATCATTCTGACCGCTTCCAGAAATGCCTCTGTCTGCCACTCACTGAATGAGCCTACCAGCACTTTTTTATCACACCGGGTACATTCACAAAAGCTTTCTCCTGTCAGTTCCCCGTAATCAGCGATAATCCTCCTGTATTTTCCATTGAGACAAGCTGCCATGATTTCAGCACCTGCCTGCTCATAATAATCTGCATCCAGAATCCGGCAGAAAGATAAATTTCCTCTGTTTCCAGCCTTTTTTCCACTTCCGGCATTCTTATTCCCGCCCCACAGGCGGATTTTATGAAACGGATTCTTCCTGTCTGTAAATTCTCCTCTGCAGAATCTCTCCATGGATTTAAAATCGCCGTGACTGTTCCATTCCAGAACTGCTGTTTTTTCTCCCCGAACTCCGGTCAGATAATTGGCAGTCCATACTGCCAGATGCGTTGCCCCGGTTCTTCCTCCGGCACTGATAATCCCTAAAGTTTTCCAGTCAGCTGCCGAAGAATAAGAAAAAACAGATTTCTTCCTTTCCCGTACAGTTTTCGTATGACTCCTCCTGCTCTTTCCTTTCTTCTTTCCGCTGTCATTCTGTTCATCATTGCCTGATATACCCGATCGGCCGCTCTGTCGCCAGAAAAGGGATCGGAGAAATCCGGCATAAGAAAACAGATCGGTTTCTCCTGTGCCCAAACAGATTTTCTGTATCTTTCTCCTGTTCTTCCTCCTATAGTCTGCCTGCTGAAATGATTCATCAGAAGAACCAGGCCCGGGCATCCCTTCAATTCTCCGTAGGCCTCATACGCAGATTCCTGCTCCCAGGGCTTTGCTCCACAGACAAGAATCTCCAGATCTGCCTGTTCGTTAAAAAACTTTTTTCTGCTGCATCCATAATCCAGAATCCTCACCGGATATGGTGACTTCTCAAGGTGAACACAGGCCCCATACCAGGGCCGTACCGGCAATCCCCGTATCACAAAAATTCCCCGGCGGTCGTGTCCGGCGCCAAACCAGTCAGCAAGCTGTCTTATGGCACCTGTCTCATTGTGTTCCTCATATACAGCAGAAATTCCCTGCCGCCTTAAATAAGCTGCAAGTCCCATTGCCAGATGTGTTGTCCCGGCGCCCGGCCGGCTTCCTGCCACAGCAATGGTCAGAGATGATGCAGGATTGCTTCTCCAAATACCCTGTCTTCGTTTTTCCTGTTTCTGAAACTGCGCCTCTGCCTTTTCCATGGCTCTGCAGAGCTGGTCTGCCGTCTCATACCGCTTTTCCCTGTCCTCACTGAGGCATCTGCGAATAATCCGCATAAGATTCCGGTCTGTACTGTCAGGCGCCTGCATCGGTTTTCCGTCACTTTCCCCGGGATAATGTCCGGTCAGCATGTAATAGAGGACAGCACCAATGGCATAGATATCAGTCCTTTCATCCAAAACATCTCCCGTATACTGTTCCGGTGCCGCGCAGCCCACAGTTCCGTAACGCTGTGTCAGATTTTTTGCATCACTTAAGTGAACTGCATGATCAAAATCAATCAGTTTTACCGTGTCATGGCAAATTATAAGGTTCTTTGGCTGTAAATCCAGATATAAAATAGGGGTTGGTCTTGCTGAATGCAAGATATTTACCAGATGGCAAATCTGAATTCCGTAACGAATCGTCATTGCCTTTGAAAAATGCCCTGTCTCAGAAATAAGGGCATACAGAGAGTCTCCCTCCAGATATTCTTCAATCAAATAACTGTAATCCTCATCCTCCTCCAGATCATACACAATGGGTATCCCCGGATGGCGAATGGTTTTTAAAATCAATGCTTCCTTTCGGAACTGACTGTAATCCGTACAGGTCTTGGCAACCTGCTTGATTGCACGATACTCCTCCAGTTCCATATGTCTTGCCAGATATACGGTTCCGCTTCGTCCCCGCCCTAAAATCCGGCACAGCTGATACTTTCCAAACAGAGTTTCGTCCGCCTTTTCACTCCTCCTTTCTTTCCTTCATCTCTGTAGGCATATTCTAATACATCTTCTTCCGTTTTACAAGTAGCCTGCCGGCAAAATCCATCGACTAATTTCGACACCCCTCCCGGGAAATTAATCAGGACCGCAATACTCCCGCGACAAAAACTCAGGAAAAAAACCAGGCAGAAGGAAAAACATCAAAAAGTCGAAAGGCCTCGAGAAAATTTTATAAAAAAATGTTACATAGGAATTGCTTTTTCCCTGTATCATATACTATAATTATATTAGGGAAGCAGGACTTTTTCCCGGCTTCTCAGGAAAATACGGAAGGAGTGGTCTTATGAAGATAGAACGGATTAATGAAAACCAGATACGATGTACGCTGACCAGCTTTGACTTAAGTGTCCGCAATATGAATCTGGGAGAGCTGGCCTATGGCAGTGAAAAAGCCCGCAGTCTGTTTCGTGAAATGATTCAGAAGGCCTCCAATGAAGTTGGTTTTGATGCAGAGGATATTCCGCTGATGGTCGAGGCAATTCCGCTTTCCAATGAAAGCGTGATGCTGGTCATCACAAAAATAGAAGATCCGGAAGAGCTGGATACCCGTTTTTCCAAATTTTCTCCTCTCTCAGAGGACGAACAGGAAGGACTTTACAGTGGTCTTACCAGCGAATTTCTGGAAGGCGCGGACGGTTTGATGGAATTTTTAAAAAATGACCTTCTTGGCCTTTCCTCCGGTCAGACAGATTCTGCCCCGGCTAAGGAAGGCGGCGCTGCTGCTTCCGCTGACGGACAGACTGCTTCAGAAGCGCCGGCAGTACAGATTCGGATTTACCGTTTCGGCAGCCTGGATCAGGTCACCGATGCTGCGCGAATCGTAAACGGCATCTGTGAAGGGAAAAATTCTCTTTACAAACGCCCGCAGACCTCCAGCTATTATCTGGTTCTCTCCAGCGAGGGCTGCGATCCCCTGGCTTTCAGCCGTCTCTGCAATATTCTTGCCGAGTATGGAGAAAAGGTTAGGCCGGAAGCTGCCACGGAGGCATACTATCAGGAACATTATGAAACCATTATCAGAAACCAGGCTCTTCAGAAACTGGCTCTGGTCGATGGCTGAAACAAATGAAATAAAGCCGCAGGCTGCGCAGATTTCAAAACAGAATCTGCAGCTGCCTGCGGCTTTCTATATTTCCCAATTAACGGCTTGCCAGAACTTCGTTGATGCCTGCAACCAGGGTGTCACAGTCAATTCCGTGAACCATGCATGCCTCTTCCAGACTCTCGCCCTGAGAAGACGGACAGCCCAGGCAGTGCATTCCTGCGCGCATCAGCATGGGAGCAATCAGTTCATCCATCTGAATCAGCTCGCCAATCAACATATCTTTGCTAATCTGCATATTATTTTCCTCCTTGTTGGACATACTTATTATTACTATAATACTTTTCCTGTAAATTGGCAAGATATCTCTTTTTTCTTTTCTCCAAACTGTACAGGAATTCCGAAAATGGAATATGCTCCCTGTACAAAATTACAAACATGAGAATTATTCTCCTTAATATTCTTGACGGCAGCCTATACCACAAGATATAATGCCAGTGCAGAGAAAAATCTGCAACATGTAGTTGTTTTTATCTATTTATATTCCATATAACTGTAACTGCAAGGGAGGAACGGCTTCCTGCCCGGCTTTGCCGGATAAGAGGCACCGGAGATTTTCCGCCGTCCTGAACAGTTACACATAATTTTAATCTACGCAGGAGGTAACTGATATGAAAGAGCAGTGGAGAACATTCCAGCCTGGTGTATGGATGCGCGAGATCAATGTCCGCAACTTTATTCAGGCAAACTACACACCTTACGACGGCGACGATTCCTTCCTGGCAGGCCCGACTGAGAACACCAAAAAGCTGTGGGATCAGGTTATGGAGCTGAACCAGAAAGAGCGGGAAGCCGGCGGCGTTCTGGATATGGATACCAAAATTATTTCCACCATCACTTCCCATGGTCCCGGATATCTGGACAAGGAAAAAGAAACGATTGTGGGATTCCAGACAGACAAGCCGTTCAAACGTTCTCTTCAGCCCTATGGTGGTATCCGCATGGCTGTAAAGGCCTGCGCTGACAACGGCTATGAAGTTGATCCGGAGATCGTTGACTTCTTCACCAAACACAGAAAAACCCATAACGCAGGCGTATTTGATGCCTACACTCCCGAAATGCGCGCATGCCGTTCCAGTCATATTATCACCGGACTTCCCGATGCATACGGACGCGGACGGATTATCGGCGACTACCGCCGGATTGCCCTGTATGGTGTAGACCGCCTGATTGAAGATAAAGAGGAACAGAAATCCACCACCCGCAGCACCATGTATTCCGCTATTATCCGCGACCGCGAGGAGCTGTCCGAGCAGATCCGGGCTTTAAAGGAACTGAAGGAGCTGGGACGCATTTACGGCTTTGATATTTCCAAGCCGGCAACCGACGTAAAAGAAGCTATCCAGTGGACCTATTTCGGCTATCTGGCTGCTGTTAAGGAGCAGAACGGAGCCGCCATGTCCCTGGGACGTACCTCCACCTTTATTGATATTTATGCAGAGCGCGATCTGGCAGAGGGACGCTACACAGAGGAACAGATTCAGGAATTTGTAGATCATTTTATCATGAAGCTGCGCCTTGTAAAATTTGCCCGTACTCCGGAATACAACGAGCTGTTCTCCGGCGATCCTACCTGGGTAACCGAATCCGTAGGCGGAGTAGGTATTGACGGACGCCACATGGTAACAAAAATGTCCTTCCGTTATCTGCACACCCTGCAGAACCTGGGCACTGCTCCGGAGCCCAACCTGACTGTACTCTGGTCTGTACGCCTTCCGGAAAACTTCAAGCGTTTCTGCGCCAAGACCTCCATTGAGTCATCTTCCATCCAGTATGAAAATGATGACCTGATGCGTGTCACCCACGGCGATGACTACGCCATTGCCTGCTGCGTATCTTCCATGAGAATCGGAAAAGAAATGCAGTTCTTCGGCGCCCGCGCCAACCTGGCCAAGTGTCTTCTGTATGCAATCAACGGCGGCGTAGACGAGGTCAGCAAAAAGCAGGTAGGACCGAAATACCGCCCGATTACCTCTGAGTATCTGGATTATGATGAGGTTATGGAGCGTTACCACGATATGATGCAGTGGCTGGCAGGTGTTTATGTAAACAGCCTGAACATCATCCACTATATGCATGACAAATACTGCTACGAACGTCTGCAGATGGCTCTTCACGATCACAAGGTAACCCGCTGGTTTGCAACCGGTATTGCCGGCCTGTCTGTTGTTGCAGATTCCCTGTCTGCCATCAAATATGCCAAAGTAAAGACCGTTCGTGATGAAAACGGCATCGTAGTTGACTACGAAGTAGAGGGAGACTTCCCCAAATACGGCAATGATGATGACCGGGTAGACCAGATTGCCGTTGACATTGTCCATGACTTTATGAACTATGTAAAACGGAATCACTGCTACCGCGGCGGTATCCCCACTACTTCCATCCTGACCATTACTTCCAACGTTGTTTACGGAAAGGCAACCGGCTCCACACCGGACGGAAGAAAAGGCGGACAGCCCTTCGCTCCCGGCGCAAATCCCATGCATCACCGGGATACCCACGGCGCAGTTGCTTCCCTTGCTTCTGTAGCCAAGCTGCCCTTCAAGGACGCACAGGACGGTATTTCCAATACCTTCTCTATTATTCCCGGCGCACTTGGAAAAGAGGATCAGCTGTTTATGGGCGATATTGATGTGGATCTGGAATGCGGCATTGATACTGCCTGCTCCATTCCCAACCTGATGGACGGAATCGGCGACAGAGACTAATCCCTGTTCTTACTGACAATCCATCATAACTGCCTGATAATATTTCAGATAATCAGATAAAAGGAGGACTATTCTTATGACACATGCAAGCGACGCACAGATTGATAACCTGGTATCCCTGTTAGACGGCTACGCAGTCAAGGGCGGACATCACCTGAATGTAAATGTATTTACCAAAGAAACTCTGCTGGACGCACAGGCTCATCCGGAAAAATATCCTCAGCTGACCGTTCGTGTATCCGGTTACGCAGTAAACTTTAACAAACTGACCAAGGAACAGCAGGACGAGGTTATTTCCCGTACCTTCCACGGCAATATTTAATAAAAGCCGTTTGATTCCAATTTATCAGGAGGCGAATTCTATGGTTGGACATATCCATTCCATTGAAAGCTTCGGCACTGTAGACGGACCAGGTGTCCGTCTCGTTGTCTTTTTCCAAGGCTGTCCCATGCGGTGTCAGTACTGTCACAATCCGGACACCTGGAAAACAGGCGGCGGCACAGAAATGACAGTGCCGCAGATTATGGAACAATACGAAAAAAATCGTTCCTTTTACCGGAAGGGCGGTATCACAGCAACCGGCGGTGATCCGCTGGTTCAGATTGAATTTGTAACAGAGCTGTTTTCCGAGGCAAAAAGACGGGGAATCCATACCTGTCTGGATACCTCCGGCATTACCTTTCAGCCGGAAAATGAAAACCGGATGAAGCTGTTTGAACAGCTGACTTCTGTTACAGATCTGGTCATGCTGGACATTAAGCACATCGATCCGGAGGGTCACAAAAAGCTGACAGGACAGCCCCTGGAGCCGATTCTTGCATTTGCCCGCTATCTGGATGAGCATCATATTCCTGTCTGGATCCGCCATGTGGTCGTGCCGGATATTACCTTTGATCAGACGGAGCTGTACCGCCTGGGCCAGTTTATTGCCAGCCTGAACAATGTAAAGGCTCTGGACGTGCTTCCCTACCACGATATGGGAAAGGCAAAATACGAAAAACTGGGCATGGATTACGTTTTAAAGGATACACCTCCGCTGGAAAAAACGCAGGCTCTGGCTGCCAGACAATTGATTTTAAAGGCCATCCGCGAAACCAGAATGTCCGGTTTGGGCAATCCTGCCCGGGAATAACTCCCGCCTTTGTTCCTGATTTTATCCATGGAGACATGAATTTCCACTTGAATATTTTGCTGATATAGTATAGAATGTAAGAACAACGAAATGTTATAGAATACTCAAGGAGGATAAAATCATGGCATATGTAATTTCTGATTCTTGCGTTAGCTGCGGAACCTGCGAGGGCGAGTGCCCGGTAGGCGCTATTTCTCAGGGTGACAGCCAGTACGTTATCGATGCTGATGCTTGCATTTCCTGCGGAACCTGTGCAGGCGTTTGCCCGACCGGCGCTATCAGCGAGGAATAATTAAAAGACACCAGATACCCCTTCCGTATATGCGGAGGGGGTATTTGTTTTTCTGTCATATGGAAATTTAATATTAGGAGATTATTGCAATGACATCAAAGAAACCTGTTATCCTTCTGACTCCCTATTTTAATACAGAACGTGACGAACCCTACATGCGTCCGGCATTTTTAAAAGCAGTCCGCCATGCCGGCGCCATCCCTGTCATCCTCCCTCTGGATCTGGCGGAAGAGGATCTGGCGCTTCTTCTGGAAACTGCCGACGGCGTTTTGTTTACCGGCGGCCCGGATGTTCACCCCTTTTTCTTTGGAGAAGAGACCCAGTATCACTGCGGAAATGTCTGCCTCCGGCGGGATGAAATGGAGTTTTCCCTTTTGAAGCTGGCTATGGCTGCCCGGAAACCGGTTCTTGGCGTATGCCGCGGCGCACAGGTTTTAAATATCGGCCTGGGCGGCGACATTTACCAGGATATCCCCAGTCAGTTTCCCCAGCAATTCCCTGTAGCCCATACCCAGCCCTTTGGATATGAGATTCCCTCTCATACGGTAACGGTTACACCGGGAACCCTTCTGGCAGAAATTTCCCGGTGTGAGACTCTGAAGGTAAACAGCATGCATCATCA
>UQFC01000101.1 GCA_900540335.1 uncultured Clostridium sp.
AGCTACCTTAACCCACCGTCTAAAGCCAGTGGGATTGCGGTAGCCTTTTTTCAAGGCGTTTACAGCGCCTCAGACACAAGTGTACGATCGCTGGGACGATACCTACAATAGTGTGCTCATCCAGGAATTACTGAGCCGGACTCCTTTTGCAGGAGGGCTGTCTCTCTCTCCGGAAGAGCTAATGGATTATCGGACAGGCGCCTGGTATTTTGCATCCCGAGAACCGAGAAATATTTCCATTGCAATCAATGACAGCCAGACACCCCAGGAAAAAGAGGAGCTTCGGAAAAAATATGAGGAGCTGAACAGTCAGGGCTTTTCTCCCGGAATCGTATATGAAACAGAAGAAACTGTCACCCTCTGGGATATCCTCCCTCAGCACTACTACAATAACTATATTATTGCAGTGGTGATATTTCTCTCCGGCTGGATCGGAGGCTTCCTTTTGCTGGCAGCCATTGCCCTGTTCTACCTGCTGCTTTTTCGGTGTATTCTGAAAATCCGGGGAAATCTGGCCTCATGCACAGCCTTTGCCTGCGGACAGATTCTTTTATGGCAGACCATCTTCTATACTCTTGGAAATTTTGGTTTCCAGTACTGCGCATTTCCCAATCTTCCTCTTCTTTCCGAAGGAAGAATCAGTATGGTATTTAACATGGTTTTAATTGGCTTTATTCTATCTGCCTACCGCTACGATCTGGTAACGGCAGAACCGGCGGAATGTACCTCCACGGTTTCTCTGTAAAAAGTCAGGGGGCCGCATTTGCGGCCCCCTTTTGACTTGTCATTTTCGAATCACGAATGGCAATCATATATTGTTATTTGATCTTTTCTGTTTACATCTATGCCTCTTACTTGCCCAGCTTCCAGATATCCCGATTGTACTCGGCAATCGTCCGGTCAGAGGAGAAGAATCCGGCCTTGCTGATATTCACCAGCATCTTCTTGGCCCAGCTCATCCGATCCTCATAATCGGCATAGGCTTTTTCTCTTGCCTCAGCGTAGCTTCTGTAATCCAGAAGTGTCATAAACCAGTCTTTATTCAGCAGTTCCTTGTAGAGACGCTCCAGGTTCTCCTTGTGGCCAATCTTCATCATTTCCTTGCCTACGATAAAGTCTACGGCCTCTTTGATATCCGCATCCTCTTCGTAATACTCTCTGGAAACGTAATCAGCCTTTGCATAATGGTCGATTACCGTCTCACTGGACTCACCGAAAATATAAATATTGTCCTTGCCCACCAGCTCTGCAATTTCCACATTTGCCCCGTCCATGGTTCCCAGGGTAACAGCGCCGTTTAACATAAACTTCATGTTTCCGGTTCCGCTGGCCTCCTTGGATGCCAGAGAAATCTGCTCGGAAATATCGCAGGCCGGAATCAGCTTCTCTGCCTTGGTTACATTGTAGTTTTCAATCATAACCACCTTCAGCCACGGGCTGACCTTCGGATCCTCGTTCACCAGCTTCTGCAGACAGAGAATCAGGTGAATAATATCCTTTGCAATCACATAGGCCGGAGCCGCCTTGGCGCCGAAAATCACAGTAATCGGTCTTGCCGGCTTTTTGCCCCGCTTGATCTCCAGATATTTGTGAATCACATACAGCGCATTCATCTGCTGACGCTTGTACTCGTGAAGCCGCTTAATCTGAATATCGTAAATGGAATTCTCGTCAATGTCCACATTCTGGGTTTCTTTTAAATATGCTTTTAAAGCAAGCTTATTCTGATGCTTGATTTCCAGCAGCTGCTTTAAGGTTTCCTGATCAGAGCAGGCTGTCAAAAGCTCCAGAAGAGCCGCATCCTTTTTGTACTCATTGCCGATACGATCTGTAATCAGATCTGCCAGAGGATGGTTGCAGTGGAGCAGCCACCGGCGGAAGGTAATTCCGTTTGTCTTATTGTTGAATTTCTCCGGATACAGCTGATAAAACGCATTCAGCTCACTGTTCTTTAAAATCTCTGTGTGCAGGTATGCCACTCCATTGACAGAAAAACCATAATGGATGTCCATATGGGCCATATGCACAACATCATTTTTATCAATAATCGCCACAGCCTCATCCTGGTATTTTCTGCGGATCCGGTCATCTAAAATCTCAATAATCGGAACCAGCTGAGGAACTACTTCCTTCAGATAAGAAATCGGCCATTTTTCCAGCGCCTCTGCCAGAATCGTGTGATTGGTATAGGCACAGGTTTTCTTCACGATCTCCACAGCCTCGCCAAAGTCAATGCCCCGTCCTGTCAGAAGACGGATCAGCTCCGGAATAACCATGGACGGATGGGTATCATTGATCTGAATCACTGCATAATCCGGCAGATCGTGGAGATTGCTTCCTTTTCTTTCGCACTCATCCAGAATATACTGCGCGCCGCTGCTGACCATAAAATACTGCTGGTAAATCCGCAGCTTGCGGCCATCCTCGTCACTGTCATCAGGATATAAAAACAGTGTCAGATTCTTTGCAATATTCTGCTTGTCAAAATCAATTCCGTCCTCAACCAGGCTTTCATCTACCGTGTCCAGATCAAACAGATGAAGCATGTTGGTGCGGTTTTTGTAGCCGGTTACAGCAATATCGTAAAGCCGTGACTGAACCGTAAATCCGCCGAAGGAAACCGGATAAGTGGTCTCCCGCTTTAACAGCCAGGTTTTCTCCTCTATCCAGGGATTGGGAACCGCCTTCTGCAGCTCCTTTTCAAATTCCTGGCGAAACAGTCCCAGATGATAATTCAGGCCAATGCCATCGCCGTTTAAGCCAAGACTTGCCATGGAATCCAGAAAACAGGCAGCCAGACGGCCCAGTCCGCCGTTTCCGAGAGACGGCTCCGGCTCCTCTTCCTCAATCTGGCAGATATCCTTTCCTGCCGCTGCCAGGATCTCCCGGATCTCATCATACCAGCCCAGATTAATCAGGTTGTTTGACAGCAGCTTTCCAATCAGAAATTCTGCTGAAATATAATATACTTTTTTCTTTCCTGCCTCTGATGTGCGGGAACATGCCTCCTGCTGCACCATAGTCAAAAGCGCCTCGTAAAGCTCTCTGTTTGTACAGCTCTCAACAGGCTTTCCACAGGCAGAAAGAAGTTTTTCGGATAAGTTCATCTTTCATCCTCCTTTTGCATTTCTATCTTTTTCTGGTTTTTTCCTTGTCTGTTTTTCACCATACCTATTGTAATCGCAGATGAATCCATCCGTCAATATGGCTTTCGCACAGAATCACAGGCATTTCCCGGCATTTCCACAGCAGGCTTCTACAAATTTTGCAAGAATTCTCCTGCTTTCCTCACTTTTCCGGAAGGAAAATTCCGGATGCCACTGAACAGCCGCAGCAAACCGTTTTCCCGGCATCTCTGCAGCTTCAATCAGACCATCCGGTCCCACAGCCGCAGCCTGAAGCACCGGGGCAAGCTTCCTGATTCCCTGGTGATGACAGCTGTTTACTCCCATCTCCTTCTGGTGAAGAAGCTTTTCCAGGAAGGAATCCGGAAGAATGGTTACCTTATGAGCTTCCCCGTCGTAAGGCGGCTTCATCCGGTGACTGACCTGTTTTTCCTCTCCAGAACCGGCTGCCGGATATTCCGCTTCCAGATCCTGATAGAGGGTTCCTCCCAGATATCCATTGAGAAACTGCAGTCCCCGGCAAATGCCGAAAACCGGTTTATCCAGTCTTAAAACCTCCTGAAGCAGAAGCTTTTCCATCTCATCCCTCTGCCGGCAAAGAGTTCCGCACACCTCCCGCTTTTCTTCTCCGTAAACAGCCGGATCCACATCATGTCCTCCGGTAAGTACAAATCCGTCCAGCTGCTCTGCCAGCTGTCTCACTGCCTCCTCATCTGCTGTGAGAGGCATCATCACCGGAATGGCCCCGGACTCTTCCAGAGCAATCATATAGCCGGGAAGCATCCAGTAACTGTCCTTAAATTCATCATACAGAGGAACCAGTCCAATCACCGGACGTTTTCCTCTTTTTTTCTCTTCTGCCGTCTGCTGTGCCATACTTTCATTCTGTTCTGTCATTCCCATCTCTATTCCTTCCTCACCTATAATTCCAGTCTCCGGTTCTAATCTCCGGCTTTGATTTCCGCCTTCTGACTTCCGCCCTCTTCCTGAAACTCTTTTCTCGTAACAGGTTCCTCCGGCTCCCAATGCCAGGCTTTTGTCTCGTCTCCCCCGTCCTTTATCATCTGCCGGATCTGATCCACGCAGGAATTGTCCGGCTCCGCCCTCATCCAGAGAGTATATGCCTTTCTCCGGATGATCTCGTCCTTTTCCACTTTGTTTCCGGCGCAGTAATCATAATACACCTCTGCATAAAGACCTGCCATGACCTTTTTTAAATCATCCGGAACAAGAACAATCTTTTTCTCTGTCTGCGTCTGAATCACCTCTTTGAAAAAGGACTCAGACCATTCTTCATAATCTTCTATTTCAGGAATCCACGGTCCCGGATTCAGCCTCTCTGTTTCAAAATTCATTCCTCCCTCTTCGTCCCAGGACAGCATTCCAAAATGATTGGGCGACAGGGAAACTGCCCCGAGAACAATCTCGGAAATTCCATTTTTCTGCTGTTTTCCCGGCTCCGGCTGATGCTTTTTCACTCTCTGGACATGAAGATGGCCGCTGACATAGAGAGGAACCTGATATTTCTCCAGAAGCGCCGTTATCTCCTGATAATTCTCCATCGTACAGTCATCGGTGTACAGGCGGCTTTCCCAAAGCAGATTATGGTGTCCCACAGGGAGAACCTGAATTCCGTTCTCCTTAGCCACCTGCAGATGGACCTCCAGCCACTGAAGAGTTTCCGGCTTCAGGCGGCCGTTTACATGATTGCCATCCTCATACTGGCAGGTATCCAACATCAGAAGCCAGTGCCAGGGATCGACCGGATATACATAACTCAGGGAAGCAGGATCCCGGTTGGGAGACTGATCATATCCGAAAGAATGATAAATTTCATAAAATTCCTCTCCTGACTCAAGATACTCAGCCGCCTCTTTTTTATCGCCAAAATAAACAGCCGCATTGTGATTCTGAATATCGTGATTTCCCGGAATCACTACCACAGGAACTCCTCCATCCTGAATCTCCTTCAGCTTTTTTGCAAGCTCCAGATGATTTTCCTTTTCTCCATTCAGAGTAATGTCACCGGAAAGCACCAGGGCAGAAGGCTTTTCCTCCAGAGCCCTGGCTGCCAGAGCCTCCAGAAGCTGCTCACTGTACTGATGGGCCTTTCCGTCATCTGACTTCACCAAATTCCAGAAGGCCTTTCCCTCATCATGAGTGGATCCGCTCATATAGTGAAGGTCAGACACCAGCATCAGTCTCGGAGGTTCATACGGCGGTGTTTCTTCCGTCTGTCCCCGGGGCTTATCTGTTCCCTCCGGTCTGCCGGAAACCTCCATTTCTTCTATTTCTGTTTCAGGTTCTGTTTCCAGAGACTCCTCCCCTTCTGTCTCCCCGGCCGGAGTTTCCTCCTCAGAAGGCTCCGTCTGTCCCGGATACTCAGATTCCTGCACAGATGGGGTTTTCGGCTCCACAGGGCTGTTTAATCTTCCCAGCAGCCATACAATCCCGGCGCAGGCCGCCAGGAGTGCCAGATAAAAAAACAGGATCATCAATCTTTTCTGTCTCATCGTTCTGTCTTATGCTCCATTTTTTCATTAACCGGGAGATCATACCACAAATCAGAAAAAAAAGAAAGAATGTACAGGGCAATCACATTTCCCATGTCTGCCCCATACATTCTGTTCTTTTCTCTCATCAAAAGATCGTCGCCGTCATCCGACTGTATCATTTACACAGATTGCCCCGTAAGGACGAATACTCATACGGTAAGCGCATCCTTCTCCCAGCGCCTTTTCCATATATGTAATATACTCATCCACAATCTCATTGGGAAGCATTGCCATAATTACACCGGCAAAGCCGCCGCCGTGAATTCTGCAGGCTCCCTTCTGCTTCTTCTCAATAAACAGCTCAGTCAGAGCCAGTGCAACGGAAATTCCCTGTTCCTGATAATCCGTATTTGTATAACAGTTCTGCAGCCACTTCCAGGAAGAGTTGCCGGAAGCTGTAATATTGCTCAGGAAGTCGTCAAACCGGCCTTCCTTCAATGCTGCCACCTCAGCATCCACCCGACGGTTTTCCTCAAAGAAATGAAGAGCGCGCATCACAGAACGGTCACCGGCAAATTCCCGGACCGCCTTCAGATTGTCAATAACCTGCTCCTCTGTAATTTCTGCGCATACCTCTTTTCCGAAGTACTCTGCTACCTTTTTCATCTCAGCCGGAACTGCAGAGTAATCTGCGCTCAGATCTGCATGGCCTTTTCCTGTCTGCACAATAATCAGGCTGTGATCTCTGGATGCAAAATCAAAATCAATCTTTTCTACTGCCGGAGCTGCCGGATTGGCAAAATCAATCGTAATCAGTCCGCCTACCGCGCAGGCCATCTGATCCAACAGGCCGGAAGCCTTATCCCAGTATACATTCTCTGCATATTTTCCTACATGAGCATAGGCAACCGTATCCATTCTGCCCTCATTGAAGAAGCGGTTCAGCATGGAACACAGAAGCATCTCAAAAGAAGCGGAGGAGCTGACTCCGGCAGAGCTGATTACATTGCTTGTAATGTAGGCATCAAAGCCGCCAATCTCATAGCCTGCCTCCAGGAATCCCTTCAGCAGTCCTTTAACCAGATCCACGGTTCCCGCTTTCTTCGGGCTGGGAGACAGATCCTTCAGATCAATTGAGAATTCCTGCTGAAATGTCTCACTGATAATATTTACCCTGGAAGAATCATTCTTTGCCGCAATTCCCACACAATCCAGGTTAATGCTTCCGGCCAGAACCTTTCCGTGGTTGTGATCCGTATGGTTTCCGCTGATCTCTGTCCGTCCCGGAGAACTGAACATCAGAATATCACGATCCCCGAAGGTTTTCTGAAATTTACCGATCATATCCCGGTAACGATCTGTATTTTCTGCTGCCTCTTTTCCGTAAAGCTTCTCCATCAGCGCTGCTGCCTGCGGAGAATCAAGCAACTGCAATGTTTCTGCTGCTTTCATATTCACACCCTCCAAACTAACATTTTTTAGAACTGTCAAAAGTATAACACACCTTCCATGCCCCGTACAATACAATATTCTTTGATTTCCTGCAGAATTTCATATTCCCGGACTTCTGCGCAGCAAACCTGCGAATCCGCCCTTATCCGTTTTCTTTTGCCAGACGGATAAATTCCTCCATTTCCAGAGTTTTCCACTTATCTTTGTGATAAAAAATCTGTCTGTACATCTGAATCCGGATATCCGGGACATTGAGTGTGGTAAGACTTCCGTCCTGTATGGCCTTCTGAACTGCAAAATAAGGAAGATAGGTAATTCCGCAGTTCTCCTTTACCATCTGAATAATAAATTCCGTGCTGCTGATTTCCAGAAACGGAGTCAGGGATTTTCCGCAGGCTTCCAGAAAATGATCCAGCTCTCTTCTGTAATTTTCATTTCTCTCTGTCAGAAAAAACGGCTCCTTCAGCAGCTCGTCCAGACTGATCTCATCTCTTCCTGCCAGATGAAAATCAGGGGAAGCGGCAAACACAATCGGCTCCGGTATCTCCATCACCTTCACCCAGCTGGAATTGGAACGGGAACGATCCAGTATGTAAATCAAATCCAGCTGATTGCGATCCATCATTTCAATCAGCTCCTTAGGCGAAGCTGTTGTAATCCTCATTGTGACTTTGGAATGGTTCTGACGGAAATAATTTAAAATCGGCGGAAATTTTGAAAAACAAAGAGATGTCAGCGTTCCTATATGAAGCGGATTGTGCAGCTCAGACGCATTCGCCTTCAGCTGCTCTGCCCGGCGAACCTGCATGGAAATCTGGGTTGCACACTCCAGAAACTGTCTTCCCTGCGATGTCAGAGAAATCCGCTTGCTGACACGGTCAAACAGCTTAAATCCCAGCTCATTCTCCAAAAGACGAATCTGTACGGTAATCGCAGACTGGGAATAGCCCAGAATCTCTGCCGCTTTGGAAAAGCTTCCTTCCTGTGTAATCATAATAAAAGACTGGATTTGACGTATTTCCATACTGCTCCCCCCTTCCTATTATGAAATTTATTCAACATGGATATATAATTCTTGAATTTGATTATATCTATGGTACATGATATATTGTAGGTGCAAAGACGTCAAGCAAGAATTTATAAAGGTTATTTTTCACAGATGAAAACAAGAATTTCCACTTTAATATATAATCTGTTTTACCAAAGGAGATATGATTATGGCATGTATCAGTGTTTTTGATGTGCTTGGCCCCAATATGATCGGTCCCTCCAGCTCTCACACAGCCGGAGCGGATTCCCTGGCATTTCTGGCACAGAAAATGATTAGCGGACCTTTAAAGAAGGTAGTATTTACCCTTTACGGGTCTTTTGCAAAAACCTACCGCGGACACGGCACCGATCGGGCTCTTTTAGGCGGTATCCTGGGTTTTAATACCGATGACCGCCGGATTCCCGATTCCTTCCGCATTGCCGGAGAGAGAGGCCTGGATTACCAGTTTATTCCCAATGAAACTGCCGAGGTCAGCCATCCCAATACTGTGGATATTGCTATGACAAACGCAGCAGGCCAGACCATGACCGTGCGCGGAGAGTCTCTGGGCGGAGGCAAAATCCGTATTTCCCGAATCAATCAGGTGGATGTGGATTTTACCGGAGAATACAGCACTGTCATTGCCATTCACAAGGATACTCCCGGAGTTGTGGCACACATTACCTCCTGTCTTGCCAGTGAAAACATTAATATTGCATTTATGAAGCTGTTCCGGGAAGAAAAGGGACAGACCGCTTATTCTATTGTTGAATCAGATGACGCGCTTCCTGACTCTGTCAGTGAGCTGATCCGGAAAAATCCCTCTGTTCAGGACGTAATGCTGGTACACAAGGATCAGCCTGTTCTTCCGGAGGATGCAGACACTGCCTCTTCCCCCGAGACTTCTGACAGCCTGAAGCCGGTTGATTTTAAAAATGCCAGAGAGCTTTTGGATTTATGCGAAAAAAATAACTGCAGAATTTCAGACATTATGTACCAGAGAGAGGTATATCAGTCCGGGCTGTCCCGGCAGGAAATCCATTCCCGCATGAAAAAGGCATGGGAAATTATGGAAGAATCTGCGTCAGCTCCTATTGCCTCTCCCAGAAAATCCATCGGCGGACTGATTGGCGGCGAGTCAAAGCTTTTGAATCTTCAGCTTCAGGCCGGAAAAAACATTTGCGGAAATGTTGTCAGCCGTGGTATTATGCATGCAATGGCTGTGTTGGAGGTAAACACCTCTATGGGACTGATTGTAGCCGCGCCCACTGCCGGATCTGCAGGAATCCTTCCCGGAGTTCTGCTGGCCCTGAAAGAAGAGTATGATTTCTCTGAGGATCAGATTCTGGATGCCATGTTCCATGCAGGCGCAATCGGCTATCTTGCAATGCGCAATGCCACAATTGCCGGCGCTGTCGGCGGCTGTCAGGCCGAGGTCGGTGTCGCCTCTGCCATGGCGGCTTCTGCGGCCACAGAGCTGATGGGCGGAACACCTTCCCAGTGTCTTTCTGCAGGCAGCACGGTCCTGATGAATATGCTTGGCCTTGTCTGTGATCCTGTAGGCGGTCTTGTGGAATACCCCTGCCAGATGCGGAATGCATCCGGTGTTTCCAACGCCCTCATTGCAGCGGAACTGGCTCTTGCCGGAGTCCCCCAGCTTATTCCCTTTGACGAAATGCTGGAATCCATGTACACAGTAGGACGGGCTCTCCCCAGAGAATTAAGGGAAACTGCCATGGGCGGCTGCGCTGTAACCCCGACCGGATGCCAGTATTCCGGATGCGCAGGCTGCGGACACCAGTAAGCCGATAAAAGGAGAACTGTTTATGGACTGGAACAAAAAACCCTACCACTCTCTCGACTACGAAATGAAACGCCGTTTTGGCACCAAGGTATATAAAATTGCTCTGGAGGGCGGTATGACCTGTCCGAACCGGGACGGCACAATCGGAACCGGCGGCTGTATCTTCTGCAGCGCCGGCGGTTCCGGAGATTTCGCCGTACCTTTGCAAAACGGCGCCGTTATAGGGTCAGAGACCGGGTCTTTGTCTGCCGGCTCCTCCTGTATAACAGCAGACCTCCATCCGGTTTTGCCGGATGAAGGTCTGCTTGAGGCGTCTGTTCACAGACAAATCGAACTTGCCGTTTCCCGCATCAGCCGGAAAATGGGCTCCTCCCCCGGCGCCTATATTGCCTATTTTCAGTCCTA
>UQFC01000102.1 GCA_900540335.1 uncultured Clostridium sp.
CAAGGTACAAACAAAAATCAATGAATGTTAATGTGTCTTTTGACACCCTAATCCTTTTAATCAATGAAGCCGCCGCCTCCTCCTCCGCTGTCACTCCAGTTGTCGTCGCTTCCGCTGTCACTGCCGCCGGAAGAAGAGGGCGCCCTGACTTCAGCAACCTCCCGACCAATGGAATCCATTGCGTCATAAAGGGCCATTTCCTGCAGCCAACGGTACATATCGTCATCCAAGGTATCCGTTCCTGTGGAGACGGCTTCCGGATACTTTAAGGCCAGCGCCTTGGCCACCTTTTGGCCTTTACCCATCGCAACGGCGTAGACCATGTACTCCCGCCATACGGAAAATTCCGGGAGTTCCTTATCCGCAAAGGTAGTAAAATCATCCAGAAACCGTCCGAAGGCTTGCCAGAGGGCCAGGTCATCCTCACCCTGCTGATTCAAAACATAGCAGGAGGTTTTAAAGAAAAATCTCCAAAAATGGATAATGGCTTCTATAACCGCCACCACCACAAAGACGCCCAGGCCGAACTCGAGGGATTCGCCAAACTCGACCCCATAAGGCAGTGTACCGAGCATACGGATCAGTATTGCAAGGATTCCTGTGGCCGCAGAGCCAATCAGGCGATGCTTCAGCCTTATGCGGGAATATCTTGCCACGTCCTTTGATTTGACTCTTTTCGTAAATTCTCTTTCCACGGCACCCTCGAAGCTGTAGCGGAAACTCAAGGCTGCATCCCGATTGTCCTTAATATACTTTTTAAGGTCCTCTATAGAAATCCGCCCGCTTCCATCGGCTGCGTTCAGCAGGAAATCCCACAGGGCCTTCTGATAGTCCGGAATATGCTCCTGACCCTGGGCCGATTCTGCGGTCTCCTGCGGCGCGTCAGATGGGAACAGCTCCTCGCCCTGCTGCTCATTCAACAGAATCGTGGCATCCGATGCGGTCGTCTGGAAATGGATCAGTTTTTTCAAATTCAACTCCAACAGCGTTGCAGACAACTGCCGGGAGATGCTGGACTTGCTGTCGTAGAAATGCACCAGCCGGTCGACAGCAGGGGCGAGCCGGTCATCCGGCAGGTCCCTGTAATACCGGGGTGACTGGGTGGGGCTGTTCCTGTACTTCTTCTGCTTGCACTTGCGTATAATGTTCTCGATCTTACTATGTATTGTAAGTATAACAGGAAACCCAAAGAACGAGCCGAATAATAAAATGCAGAAAATATTCCAGCCTATTTCATCCATGAAGTTCCGAAAGGAGTAACAAATCTCATCGCAGTAGTAACAAATCTCATCGAAAAGCCGCTCGATGAAATTCAAAATGGGATGATTCGCTTCCCATACCTCCTGCTCGGCATGATAGACCTCCCACTCGGCACGATAGGCCTCCAGTTCAGCCTGCTTACGCTCTTCTTCCTCCCGCTTGGCGTTTGCGCTGTCAGCCAGCTCTTTTTCCTCTGCCAAAATTTCGTAGAGTGCCTCGCCCTGCTGCTCCCATCCGCCGTAGAAGCAGTCCGCAGGCAGGGTAGTACGGATATCAACGATGGTCCCCAGAGAGACGTTGTCTACCTGCAAGGCCGCAGAGCCATCCGGCTGCTTTTCAAATGTACCATTCAGCGGTCCATGCGCCCAGATGCGGAAATCCTCATCCGGGACACCTTCAGGCACGATCAAGGTGGCGGTGAGCGTACCAATATCGGAAATACCGGTCTCTCCGGTCAAATTCCAGAAAAATTCGCCCACATCGGAATAGAGCTTCACGGCATTTTCCACCCAGTAGCTGATCTGGAAGACGCGGGTACCGCTGCCTTGTTGCCGGAAATAGATGTAGACGGTATTTTTCCCATCGCCATCCTCCACCGCAAAGGTGTTTTCGGGGCGGTTTTCATTGTCCGGTTCGTCAAGCTGTGGTACAGGCGTCCCGTCAATCGAAACTTCCCAATCACTGAACACCCGAGGACCGGCGAATCGATTATTCACCCCCAAACGGGTAAACTCATGATCACCGTTGAACATGACTTCCCTGGTTTCCGTGATATATGCGCTTCCATCCTCCATCAATACAATACAAAAGTCCAGGGAATTCAGCACAGCGCTGTAATCTTCTGCCGATGCGGTCAGCGAAAACAGGGGAATTATCAGCATAACAAGGAAAAAGCATAGTATCTTGCGTAAAGAACGCTTCATAGCACGACCTCCTTTCATCGGGAATCTTTATCAGAACTTGATGGTGACCTTAGCCTTTTCGGCTTCCTCCACCTTGAAGAATTCCTCTTTTTTAAAATGGAACATCTTCGCTATCAGGTTAGTGGGAACCGTTTCAAGCAGTCTGTCATAGCGCAGAACCATGTCATTGTAGAACTGGCGGTAATTCGCCAGTTTTTCCTCCATCACGGAAAGCTGCTGCTGCAGATGCAGGAAATTCTGGTTTGCTTTCAATTCAGGATAAAACTCCGCCACAGCCATGAGATGGCACATAGCTCCGGACAACTCTGCGCTGGCTTTCATCTGGTCCTTTGTATCTGCCGCGGAGAGATAGCAGCTCCGGGCATCGGTAACAGCCTGCAGCGCCTCTTTTTCGTGGGAGGTATAGCCCTTGACCGTTTCCACCAGATTGGGGATCAGATCAAACCGCTGCTTGAGCACCACATCGATCTGACTCCACTGAGTCTCAACCTTTAACCGCTCGGTTATCAACCGGTTGTAAGTGGCGATGCCCCAGACCAGAAGCAAAATAATAAAGGCGACTATCAGGATAATCATGATCATACTGTTTTCTCCTTTCTTCAGAAGATTCTCAATTATCAGTTCTCACCTTGACCGGTTCCGGCTGTGGCTTTTTGAATATCTACTTTACGGATTCATATCTGCAAGTATTTAGTTATCTCATAAACCGCCTTAACAGCCGACAATATTCCGATACACATCGAAGATCAACAATAAGGCAACGGACACCCACACCGGCAGATCGGCATAAATCCCCCTCATTTTCGTACCCTTCATAATGTACCATACCATACGAACGAAACCGTAAAGTGCCAACACGGGCAAGAGATAAAACAATAAAAGATTATACTGCCTTGCTTCCTCCGGATAACCAGAAAGCAACGCCAAACACATCCGCGTAATTCCGCATCCGGGACATTTAAACCCGGTCCAGAGATAAAACAGGCACGGAATCCCAAGTCCTGTACAGTGAAGCCATATACAATAAAGCACACCTGCTGCAAAACAGAAAAGCAGGCGGCTTATACAATCAATCAAACGTCTTTTCATTTATGAAAGTTCCCGGCATTTCTGCCGGGAGCATCCTTCCCTATTTACATTTCAAAATTATCATAATCTTCTACTACCAGACTGTTTAAGTCACTCTGCAGAATCGCCATTGCTACGATGCCAAGCCCGAAAATGCTTAAGAGCAGATAAACCAACCCACGGCTTGATGTGGGAGTTCCATTTGCGGTTTTCGCGGAATCAATGCACTCGCCAGTTTTGAACACCCAGTACAGCCAGTAAATCGTGCAGGTGACAAGGCTTAACAGGAATACAACGATGCCGCTTTTGGCGTTCTCATCCTCTTTTACTTTGTTCACATCATTCACTAAGCAGACCTGCCAATAAATTGCGTAGATTCCGCAAGTAACGATGGAAAGAAGGATTGCGACCGCTACATTTCTTTTCTTAATCTCTGTCATAATTTTTCCTTTCTGTCCGGCAAAATAGCCGGTTCTTTTCTTTTATCGTACCATGCCTCCCATTAACTGGATTAATGCAAGGTTCTCATCACTGGTACCGCTGTAATTCGGGAATCCTAACAGCTCCGCGCAGAATTTTCTGGTCTCAAAATCCGGAGAAAGACCACTGAGCATAAACGCGTCAATCACAGAGTGGCCCACATATCCCTCTAAGAAATAACTGAGGTCAATATCATCGGATTCCACATCGACTTCTTCTGTAAGATAACTGATAAGAATCTCTAAGGTACTATCTACATCCTCCGCCGCGGATTCGTAGAGATAATAGGTTGTACCATTCTCTATCAGCTCAAAACAGTAGCCATCCCCTTCTTCTGTCAGATACCAGCCAAATACATAGGACTCTCCGGTTTCTTCATCAATCAGGTACAGGTTGTCATAGTCAAGGCTCCATATTCCATCGATATATTCGATCTGGATTTCGCCGTTATCCTCATAAAGCAGGTCAATATATGCCTCGTCGTCTTCAAAATAGAAGACAAGAGCCATTTCGTCATCAGATCCGATCCAGTAGGTCCCATTGGCCACATACTGGATCACGCTTGTGGTGGTCATCATTTCTTCTAAAGTAGTCTCCAGATTGCTTCCGTCTCCTTGACTGGATAAAACAACATCACTAATCTGGATATATTCTCCGTTTTCTGTGAAGTACCGGTCAAAATCAAAAGCCGTCGGATCATCCGAGTAATCTTCATTCAAATACAGGTAAAGCGTATCTATATCCGCTTTCCAGTATCCTTCCAGATCGGTCATCTCTCCATCTGTATCTAAAATCGCAAGATAAATCTCCTTTTCATCAAAAGATGCTGCCACGATCTCCTGATCACTGGAGATCCCCGCCCAGATCGTTCCTGCCAAAACATCTGCCATTTCCGAGTCATTGATCCCCGTAGGCTGTACTTCCAGAGTGGGTTCTGCTTTTTTTGTTTCTGTCACAACGGTTTTTTTAGAAGATCCGCCACATCCTGTAACAGATATGCACATTGCCGCCGCAACTGCCACTGCTGCCATTTTTCTTATCATGTACCTTCTTTTTTTCATATTCCTTCTCTTTCCTCCATCTCATTGAACCGTCTTAAACGCTCTCTTGCCGCTTCTAACTGCACTTCTATGTCTGCAGACGGCTCCTGCTTTTTTGGTTCTATTTTTTTCGATTCCGGCCTTGTTTTTGTGTTTGCAGACACCTCCTGTCTTTTTTGTGTTGTTTTTGTTTTTTTCTGTTCTGGCTTTACAAGTGCCCCAACTGCTCCGCCCGCGATGCCGCCAATGGCGGCCCCTGCTGCTGCGGCTCCCGCGACAAACACATTTGCTCCCGAACCGGCGGAGCCTGTATCTGCGGCGCCGGTAACCACTCCTTCTTTCACAGGAACGTTGTCCATACTTCCCATAGAAACTGACCCAGTAGCCGTTTTCGATACCCCGGCAGCATCTGCCTTCGGGGCCGCTGTATTTCTGGCATGTTCACTAATCTGTGAGATGGTGGTACTTGTGTCTCTTTCTGTATATACAGCCGGACGGATTCCTGAATCTGTCTGAGACGGTCCAGTTTCTATATGCGAGGATTCTATGTGAATACTGCTGTCTGCCCCGGATGCAGGTGCTGATGCGGTTGTCTCTGCTGTCGCTGTTGTCGCCGCTGTCGCTGTTGTCGCCATCGCTGTCGCTGTTGCCGCAGTTACAACCACCGGATTACCATAAAAATCCCGGTTATGGGCGCGAAACTGATTGCTTTTTGTCACAGCCTTCTTCTGAGCCGCAATATACTTCTCACCGGACTGTTCCAGGGCCTTTGTCATAAGAAGAAGTACTCCTGCCCTTGTTTCCAGGGATGCAGACAGTCTTGCAAGTCCATTTCGCACTTCCTCTAACATGGCATCCTTTCCAAGAGAATGGTTTACTTTTTTGATCTGCTCCAGGGCATTATCTAAATTTTTAATCGCTTTGTCATATTCTCTTTTCTGCTGGTTCAGATTGTCTACCGAAATTTTTACAGAAGCCATAAGCACCCCCCCTATTTCAGATTGATCTTCAGTTTACCTGCAGAGCTGGAGATTTTCTGCTCATTGGCGCTGTATACATCGGCTGCTTCTGAAAGAGTCAGCGCATAAGTATTGACTACATTTAATACCTCTTCGCATTTTCCGATAATGGCATCAAAACGGCTGTAAAACTCAGCAGAACCACTGCCGGTCCAGGTGGATTTTAAGTTTTTCACCGCTGTTTTGCTTTCAGAAAGATAACTGTACATGTTTTTATAGCCTGTTTTAATATTGTTGGAATAGTTTTTTAACTGTTTGGGATCCACTTTAATGCTTGCATCTGCCATTTTTTCACCTTCCTATTTTCCAAGATATTTGTGTACCAGATCCATAGCCTTATTGTCCGCCTTGGTATAACTGTCGGAAAACTCTCCTAACGCCGCTCCCATCTGCTGCAAAATCTGGGTCAGCTGCGCCAGATTGGCTTTATCTGCCTGATAGCGTTTCAGATAGGAAGCGCTTGCTTCCCCGCTCCATACAGAGGACACTTTCTGGATATTTTCATCTAACTTATTCATCTCGCTTTTCATTTTTGATGCCAGATTGGTCAGATTCGTTCCCGTGGATTTTAATTTTCCTGCATTTACCTGCTGTGATGCCATTTTCTCTCCCTCCTATCTCTTGCTTACCACTGTCTTTACTTGTGCTTCTGCTTTTTCCATGGAAGTGCAGGCATCCTGCAAAAAGGCGGCGATTTCCTTTAATGAAGCTACCTCAGAGGACAGGGCTTTACTCTGTTCCTGCATAAATTTCACAAATATCCCACCGGCTTTCCCGGACCAGGATGCAGCCATAGCCTCATTGGCAGCGTTCATCACTTTTACCGTCTGGTTCTGAATCTGGTCTGCTGCCTCTTCTAACAGCTTTGCCTGTTTTTTCACCGCCTTGGAATCAAAATTGATTGCCGCCATTATCGCATTCCTCCAAACTTAAGTTTTCCTGCATTCCGGTTCACTGTTTTCTCTGTATCCTCATATACACCGGCCAGTTCCTTAAGAACCTTTTCATAATTTTCAAACATAGCAATGATCGCGCCGGAGCTTTTCTTTAACTGTCCCGCCACTGCATAGATATCATCAGCACTTTCTCCTGCATAAAAATCCTGCAGTTTGCGGAAAACCGCATAAGTCGCGTCTGTATTTGCTGCAACGGATTTTTTTATGGAAGTGATCTCCTGTGCCGCCCGCAACAGCTCTTCTGTGTTGACTCGGTTGATCCCGTCTCCTGCCATATGCCACCTCCTAAACTTTTATCCTTTTGCGGCCGACTGAATCTGATTGCTGATCTCTTCTTCTGCCTGCTCTAACTCATCTGCAATCCAGAGCAGACCTTCTGCCGTCTCTGCATACTGGTCTGCCATTTCGGCAAGAGCCGCCCGGTCCTTCTGGTAGTTTTGCAGAAAACGATCCTTCACCTCACTGCTCCAGGTACTTCCAAGTCCCTCGATCACAGTCTGAAAGCGTTTCAGCTCTTTTCTCACATCAGCAGCCGAATTTTCCACTTTTTTTGCGGTAGAACGCAATGTCTGCGGATCCATTTCTATTTTATTTCCCGCCATGCTCCCCTCCTGTCTTTTTCATCAGTCCATGTCCTTCGGACATGGTGCTCTCTGGGGGATGCGCACGGTTCGGTTGGGTAATTTGTCCCGTTTTGCGTGACACCGAACCGGCGCGGTGTAATGTCTGTCGACATTACACCATAACCACCCGGCTGCCGTTTTTAATTCCTACTTCCCGGAATGTTTCATGATCCTGAATCAGACCTTCCAGCTCCACAGAACCAAAAACAATGTTGTCCAGCCCCGCAAATAGGTCATGACCTTCTAGCTCCGCGATCTGCTTCATGATCTGCTGCTTTGCTGTGCCGATCTTCATACGGTCATCCAGCATAAACTCATAAGTTTTGGCATTCCCCGGTATCTCGATTTCCAAATGGATCTTACTCATGTTTCTCCTCCTCATTCAGCCAGCGTGTATACCCATCGCTTGCGATCTTCCCATCAATTTCCACACAGCATGAATTCATAGGCATAGCCGCACAGGATCTCAGAGACGCAAACGCCGGTTCCTGACACTTCCGGAAAATCCGTTGCCTCTCTGCCATACCAGGTTACTTCCACGACGGAACTCGGGTCTCCGAAGAGTTGGAACTGAATCGTAATGCCATCCTCCCCATAGCCTCTTTCTCCGGCATAGCCTCCATACCACAGAAGTTCATCGTCTTCTGTGGTGAACCGCGCGTATATGGTTCCGTCGTCGCTGAACTGTCCGATCTCCATGGAGATGATTCCATAGGATCCCACAGGCTCATTGGTACTGTAAAGTATATTCGCCACTTCCTGGGCGGTTAATCTGGAAGAGCTGTAGCCCGGTATCCATGCCCCGCTTTCATCCACATAACTGCCGTCCGGCGTCTGGGTATCCGCCGCCATGTAGCCGTTTCTGTAGAAATAGTACCAGATACCGTCAATCTGCTCCCACTGACCAGCCGGATTGCTGCCGTCATCTCTCTCGTACCACCAGCCGGCGCCGTCATACTGCCAGTACCCCGCATAAGCGGTACAGGGTGCGGCCGCCGCCAGTGTCATTGCCAATACACCTGCCAGTATCCTTTTTGTTCTCTGCTTTGTCATCTTACCTACTCCTCCTTTATCAAAGGTGTCATAAAGAGCACTGCCCTTCCTTCCTGCTCTGCAAAGGCTGCTCCCGGTGGATAAACCCTGCTCCGTTCAGAAGGTGTCACTTCATATTCAAAAATCCCCTGCTCATCAAAAGCTCCTCCAAGGTGGATTCCCTGCTTCCACCCGGCAAACTGCCGGATGGCCCGATAACCGGACAGTTCTTCATATTCTCTTGGCGACAGCGCCATAAAGAAATGCAGTTTATGCTCCATTCCTTTTTCAAATACGTTTTCCAAAACCTCACTTACGTCAAACTCTTCACTGTATACGGCTTCCATAAACTCTGACGCGCTGTTGATCAGAAGGATCGTGCGTTTATGATCGCTTAAGGCTGTCTTTACGGAGGTTCCCGCCTGTCTTGCCTCATATACCAGCTCGTTTCGCTCTGAAAGCTGCGGCAGCAGAATATGTTCCATAAAATGGTAAAGCTCCTCTTTGTCTGCCATGTAGCCGTCCAGTTCATTCTTTCTGGAAAATTCTTCTATTTCTCTCAAACAGCCGTCAAATACGTAGACATCGGCTCCCTTTTTCTTCATCTGTAAGGCAGTATATTTTAAGAAGCTGGTCTTACCTGTTTTTCCCGAACCACATACGGTAAAACACAGGGTACGATCCAGATCACAGGTCTGCATCCGTCCCTCTTCCGCGCCCATAACAAAAACAGAATCCTGTAATGTCTTAAAATCTTCCTGTTCCAGAAATTCCCGGCCATCGATGAGCTCAAGGTCTGTTCCCAGTTTTCTTGCTCCGGATGCGCTCTGCTGTGTCAGCGGTTTTAACTTCTCACGGACAGCAAGCATCATGCTTTCCCCCTGGGACGCTTTTACCGGAAGGGCTGTCTGAAATTCCAGAGGAACCCCTTCTTTGATCAGACCTCTGCCTGTAGTCCTGTCATCCGGAAGGATCTCAGAGCGCATTCCTATCACGCTGTCATATTCAAACCGGTCTGCCAACTGAAGTCCGATTCCTTTTGTAATGTTCTGAAGGATACGGCTTCGGATATCGCCGGAATTATTGCAGGTCAGAATCAAGTAAATCCCATAACTTGCGCTTTCTCTGGAAAGCTGGATCAAGGTACTCTCATACTGCTCATAACTGTCAGAAAAGGCCGGATAATTGTCAATGACCAGGAAAACCGCCGGTACATCCTCGTATCTTTCCCGGTAATCTCGGTAGGAGCCCATTCCCCTTTGGGAAAACAGTTTCTTTCTCCGATCCAGTTCTTCCTCCGCAAAACTCATCATCATCTGGATCTTCTCATCATCCCCCTCCATACAGATACAGCCTGTATGTGGAAGTCCGGCAAAGGCGGTCATCGTGCGACTGGAAAAATCCGCTATGTAAAAATTGATCTGCTTTGCCGTATAATGAAGCGCCGCGCCGTAAAGGATGGTCTGCACCAGTGTGGTCTTTCCCGCGCCGGCAGAACCGCAGATCAGCAAATGGCCATCTTTCATAAAATCAAGACAGACAGGGAACTGTCTCTGGTTTTGCGGATCATCTGCCAGGCCAATGGGAATCTGCAGCTGCCTTTCATTCCAGGAAAGCTCCAAATCGTCCAGGTAAAGGATACTCGGAAGGGGCGCAAGCCAGATCTGGCGGAGAGGCTTTATGTGGTTTTCCTCTGCCAGCTTTGTCGCGTACTGCACCATGGCATCCAACTGGGTGAATTTTTTCA
>UQFC01000103.1 GCA_900540335.1 uncultured Clostridium sp.
AAGGGATCTTTGTTCCGGCCCATATCTGGACCCCGCATTTTTCCATGTTCGGGGCATTTTCCGGGTTTGACAGAGTGGAGGACTGCTTCGGAGAACTGACGCCGTACATACATGCAGTAGAAACAGGGCTTTCCTCCGATCCGCCTATGAACTGGCGGCTTTCTGCCCTGGACCGGTTCCAGCTGATTTCCAATTCAGACGCCCATTCTCCGGCGAAGCTGGGAAGGGAGGCCAATCTGCTTTCGGGCAGTCTTTCCTATGAGGGGATGAAGAAGGCAATTGAGACAGGAGAAGGACTTGCAGGAACCATTGAATTTTTCCCGGAGGAGGGAAAATATCATTTTGACGGACATAGAAAATGCCATATCTGCATGAGTCCTTCTGAGGCAGACAGAAGCGCGGGCATTTGTCCGGTGTGCGGAAAGAAAATGACCATCGGCGTTTCTCACCGGATTGATCAGCTGGCGGATCGGGAGGAGGGCTTTGTTCTTTCTTCCGGAAGGCCTTTTGAAAGCCTTGTGCCGCTTCCTGAGGTTATTGCTGCCTCAACCGGCCGCTCTGCAGCCGGGAAAAGGGTGCAGGAGGAGTATCAGAGAATGCTGGACGGGCTGGGAACGGAGTTTTCGATTCTCCGGGAAGTTCCCGTTGAAGAGATTAAACGCCATTCCGGATATTTGATTGCAGAGGGAATCCGACGGCTGAGGGAGGGGAAAGTGACCAGGCTTCCCGGGTTTGACGGAGAATACGGAATCATTCGTCTTTTTGAACCGGATGAAATAGAAAATCCGGAGGGGCAGCTGAGCTTTGGCGGAATTTTTGAGACTTCGGATATGCCGGAAGAACGGACAGGCGCAGGAAAAGGAACACCGGAGAAACCAGTGACGAAACAGGCAAAGGCAGGAGGAAAATCAGGAAAGATATCTGCACAGGCAGAAAAAACGGAGAAGAACGGCAAAAAGGAAGCAGAAACCGTCAGTCTCAATGAGGAGCAGAAGAAGGCGGCAGAGCTTCCCTGCCGCAGACTGGCGGTTATTGCAGGACCGGGAACAGGAAAGACGAAAACGCTGACAGCCAGAATCCAGTGTCTGATTGAAAAACGGAGGGTAAAGGCCTCAGAAATCACTGCGGTAACTTTCACCAATCAGGCAGCCAGGGAATTAAGAGAGCGTCTGCAAAAGGAAATGCCGCACCGGCGGGCCTTTGCCCGGATTCAGACAGGAACGTTTCATTCTATCTGCGGGGAACTGCTGAAGTATGCGGGGATTTCCTATACCCTGGCGGATCCTCTGGAGCTGGAGAAGCTGGCAGAGGAGATTTTACAGGAAGAAAAGGAAAAGCTTTCGGTTACAGAGTTTCTGAACTTGATTTCCAGAGAAAAAATAAAGCGGGTGCTTGTTTTTGGAAAGGAATCTCAGAAAGAGGAAGAAGATACCTGCCGGCTGCAGCCGGGAACAGGGCTGTGGAATGCAGTATCCAGATATGAGGAGAGTTTAACGTCCAGGGGCCTGTTTGATTTTGATGATCTTTTGATAGAAGCCCTCTGTCTTCTTCTGGAGGATCAGGAGGCGGCGAGAAGCTTCTGCAGCAGATTTACTTATCTTCTGGTAGATGAATTTCAGGATATCAGTCCCCTGCAGTATGAGCTTATATGTCAGTGGAACCGTTATGGAAAAGAGCTTTTTGTAATCGGAGATCCGGATCAGTCCATTTATGGATTCCGCGGCTCGGATCCGGCCTGCTTTTCCCGTTTTCTTGAGGATGAGCCGGGAGCAGAGGTAATATCGCTCCATAAAAATTACCGCTCCTCAGGCACGATTACAGAGGGCGCAGCTGCTGTGATTTCCAATAATCCGGGAGAAAAGCGCAGTCTGGTTTCCATGGCTGGACCAGGAAGCCGGATGCGAATTGTGAAGGCGTCCGGAAAACGTTCAGAGGGCATTTTTACAGCCAGGGAAATTAACCGTATGGTAGGCGGAATTGATATGCTGGATGCCCAGGAGCAGGGGGCGGCAGAAGGAAGAACGGTAAGAAGCTTTTCCGATATTGCTGTTTTATGCAGAACAAACCGTCAGGCTGAGGCAATGGAGGAATATCTGAAAAAAGAAGGGATTCCCTACACGGTTACAGGAAGAGGCAGCTTTCTTGAGGAAGAAAGTGTCCGGGAGGCCGTTGCGTTTTTCCGCTCTCTGTACAGCAGGGAGGAAGAGACAGAAGGGGAGACGGAATTTTTCAAAAAAGCAAGGGCAGAGGATGACTTCCAGTCTCTGCAGGAGAAATACAGGCCTCTTGTGTCAAAGAAAAAGCCTGTGGATTTGATTAAAATGTGGATGGAGGAACGGGGACTTTCCTGGGATGAGCCGCTTTCCAGACTTCTGTCTATGGCGATTTTTCACAAGACCATGGAGGAGCTTCTGGAAAATATTCTTCTTGGGAAGGAAGGAGATCTGAAGCGCTGCGGAGGCAGACATTATACGGCAGATGCCGTTTCTCTGATGACACTCCATGCGGCAAAGGGACTGGAGTTTCCGGCAGTTATCATTCCGGGAATGGAAAAAGGGGCATTTCCCCTTCTGATCAAGAGAAAAGACGGAGCACCTGTGGATATCCAGGAGGAACGCCGCCTTTTCTATGTAGGTATGACAAGAGCCAGAGAAGAGCTGATTTTTGTTACCGGCAAAGAACCGTCAGAGTTTTTGTCAGAGCTTCCGGAGCATCTGGTACAGAGGGAGCAGACCCTTGTGCGGGAAAGCCCTCAGACACGACAGATGAGTCTGTTTGATTTTCTGGACTCTTAAACAGCAGTTATTTGTTCATCATGGCAAGAATCTGCTGTTTGGGTCTTGCGCCCATGGCCTGATTGACGATTTTTCCGTTTTTCAGTACAAACAGAGAGGGAATGCTCATGACATTGAACTGAGCTGCCAGTTCCGGCTGTTCATCTACATTTACTTTTCCTACGGTGAATTCCGGGTGCTCATCTGCGATTTCATCTACAAGAGGAGAAACCATCCGGCAGGGTCCGCACCAGCTGGCCCAGAAGTCCAGAAGGACAGGTTTATCGGAATTCAGGATTTCTTTCTGAAAATTTTCTTTTTTAATGGTTAATGCTGACATAAGGGAATCCTCCTTTTTCTTAATTATTATGTTTTATGGAAATGATTGAAATCTATCTGTTTTTTGCTTTGCAGATAAGCTGGGTCATGGTGCCCATGGGACAGTAGACACACCAGGAGCGGGGCTTAAACAGTACCATGGTGACAATCCCCAGAATCGTGGAGGTCAGCATGATGCTGTAGAAGCCGAAGGCAAACTGGGCAGCAGCCGGCGGAAGCCAGGTCTGGTGGTAGGCCCAGTGCCAGGGAACCCGGAAGGTCCAAAGCAGTGTCACTGCCTGTCTCAGCTCTCTTACGCCGGAGAATACCAGCCAGGTGTTCCAGAGCATCTGCAGAAACATTACCAGGAAGAAAATCAGGAAACCGTACCGGAACCCTTTGCTTTTCATCCAGGCGGGAATATCATGCTTCCGTGACAGGCCGAATCGTCCTCCCAGAAGTCCAAGGAGCTGGCCTCTTCCGCAGTAGCGGTTGCAGTAGCCTTTGGTTCCCTTGACCAGAGAAATGATCAGAGGAATAAAAAAGCAAAGCAGGCCAAGCCAGGCAAACAGAATATTGAAAAATCCCAGAACCAGATAGGTAAGGGATACAACCCAGAGATAGTCATACCAGTGCTTTTTCTGCTTCATGAGTTCACCTCCTGAATGCGGATAACAGATGCCGGACATTCCCGGGCGCATTTTCCGCAGCCTACACAAACGGCCTCGGCAACTTTGGCTGTAATTCCCTTCCATATCTGAATGGCAGAGGTGGGACATACTTTTACGCAGGAGCCGCAGGCAACGCAGTGGGCTTCATCTACAAATGCTTTCTTTTTCTTTCTGATGTTCTGATTCATAACAGCTTCCTTTCCTGAGCGGCAGGTACTTCTTCCTGCCTGTTGATGATACTATACTACAGGAAAAAGAAAAGTTCTGTGATATTGTCACATTAAGGAAACGGCCGCAAAAGGCAGTGGCGTTTCAGTCTTGCAAATGTAGCTTTACCGCGTTAAAATAAACGTAACTGCAAAGGAGGCGGTAGAAATGGCAGGGGAGAAAAATGATTTTTCAAAGGGAAGCATTGTGGGAAATATTATCAATCTGGCAATTCCCATGACATTAGCCCAGCTGATCAATGTACTGTACAATATTGTAGACAGAATTTATATCGGGCGTATACCGGAACATGCGACACTTTCTCTGACAGGATTGGGACTTTGTCTTCCGGTGATTTCCATAGTGATTGCATTTGCCAATCTTTTCGGTATGGGAGGCTCTCCTCTCTGTTCCATTGAGCGGGGCAGGGGGAATGAGGAAGAGGCAGAACGGATTATGGGAAATTCCTTCTGCATGATGGTATGCTGCGGTGTGATTCTGACGGTACTGGGACTTTTTCTGAAGCGTCCCATGCTGTATCTGTTCGGAGCCAGCGATCAGACCTTTCCCTATGCAGACAGCTATCTGAGTATTTATCTTCTTGGAAGCGTGTTTGTTATGGTGGGGCTGGGAATGAACTCCTTTATTAACAGTCAGGGATTTGGGAAAATCGGAATGATGACAGTCCTTCTTGGGGCAGCGGCAAATATTATACTGGATCCCGTATTTATTTTTACCTTGAATATGGGGGTGCAGGGCGCAGCCCTTGCCACAGTGATTTCTCAGGGACTCAGCGCTGCATGGATTCTTCGTTTTCTGACAGGAAAAAAGACGATTTTAAAGCTGAAAATCAGCTGTATGAGACTGGAATGGCCGCGGGTCAGAAATATTGTGGCACTGGGGCTTTCCGGTTTTACCATGGCAATTACCAACAGTCTGGTTCAGATTATGTGCAATGCTACCCTGCAGACCTACGGAGGAGATCTGTATGTGGGAGTGATGACGGTCATTAATTCTGTCCGGGAGGTTGTCAGTATGCCGGTGCAGGGAATTACCCACAGCGCTCAGCCGGTTATGGGATACAATTACGGAGCCGGAGAATACGGGCGTGTAAGGAAGGCTATCTGGTTCACCTCGATTTCTGCGATCGTATACACTACGGCGGTGTGGATGCTGGTTCACGGCTTTCCGGAGTTCTTCATCCGCATTTTTAACCAGGATGCGGATCTGGTAGCTGCAGGAATTCCGGCCATGCAGATTTATTATTTTGGATTTTTCCTGATGTCGCTTCAGTTTTCCGGTCAGGCGGTGTTTGTGGCTCTCGGAAAGGCAAAACGTGCAGTTTTTTTCTCGATTTTCCGGAAGGTGATCATTGTGGTTCCTCTGACCTGGCTGCTTCCCAGGATTGCAGGTCTGGGAACGAAGGGCGTGTTTGCGGCAGAACCGATTTCCAATCTGATAGGAGGGCTTGCCTGCTTTCTTACGATGCTGGCCACGGTAATGCCGGAGCTGAAGGAAAAGGAGAATGGAGAACAGTAAAATATATTTTTGGGGATACAGGAGATGAAAATGCGAAAATACTACAGAGGTCTGTGCGGAATTCTTGCAGGATGTCTGATGGCATTTGTTCCGTCACTGAACGTCAGGGCGGAGATGCCGGGATATATCCGGGCGGCAACCTACACATCAGATGCCTGGGTAGCTAATTTCTGGAATACGGAAAGTGATCATATGGAAGAGGAACTGGCGCAGATTGCAGCAGACGGATTTAATACCATTATTCTGGTAATCCCGTGGAGGGAGTTTCAGCCGTCCGTCATGCCTCTTACCTACAATCCTTATGCTTTTGAAAAACTGGATCAGGTGATGGAGGCGGCGCAAAAACAGGGACTTTCTGTTATGTTCCGGCTGGGTTATACCTGGGATTATTACGAGGATGAGGGCTCGGTATACCGTTTCCGGGAGCTTTTGAGAAGCGATGCGGTGAGAAACGGCTGGCTGGCTTATGCAGAAAAGCTGTACGAGACAGGAAGCCGGTACCCTAATTTCTGCGGAGGATTTATGACCTGGGAGGACTTCTGGAATTATGCAGAGGATGCGGGAAATTTTGGAAGAAGGGATAACAGCAGAAAGGAAGCAAAGCAGATCGGATTTCAGGATTATTTAAAAGAGCGCTACACACTGAGTGAGCTGAATGAGATTTTTCAACCGGCTGTTGCATTTTCTTCTTATGAGGAGGTGTATATTCCCGGACGCAGCGATCATGCCTATCGGTTGTTTTATGAATTTTATGATGCATATTTGTCAGAACTTCTGGCGGACACGCAAAAATGCTTTCCGGGACTTTCCATGGAGGTGCGTTTGGACGGAGATCAGGTTCCAGATGCAGACGGAGAGGGAATGATGAGGGTCAACCATTATGATACTTTTGCGTGTGGAGATGCAGATTATACAGCTCTGATGTACAGTGTTTCCATGGGGCGGGCGGCAGGACAGACCGTTCTGGTTCATGAGGCATTTCGAACAATGGGAGAGCAGCTGGCACAGGTAAAGGCCCATAACGGCGGAAAGCCGATTATGATTGATCAGCTTCTTTATATGGATGAGACTGAGGACTTTCAATCAAATGCCAGACTTCTGGAATCTCACAGGGGATTATTTTTGATGGGGCTTCCGGAACTGCTGCATCAGTATACCAATGGCTATGGCATATGGACTTACCGGAATTATACCAATAATCCGGTTTATAACAGTCAGTTCGCTTTGGGAAGCCGGGGCTGGGAGGTGTCGGAGGCAGCGGTTCAGACAAGAAACGGCAGCAGTCAGATGATGATTTTGCCAGGAGGGAAAATCAGTCAGAAAATCGGACACAGGATTGGAGGACGGAATACCCATGACAATTATGTGCGGTTTACGGCAGACAGTGACGGCCCTGTGACAGTGACCGTGTCTCTGGGAACACAGAAGCAGCAGGTTTCGGTGGATGGGGAACAACAATTCACGCTGGAATTTGGAAGAGACGGATATTATTCTGTGGAATTTGAGGCAGACGGAGAGGTTTATCTGGACAATATTCAGGTTTACAATTTTATTCAGGACGGCCAGCTTCGTGATGTGGACGGAAGAGAGCTCAGCTGCATGGAACCGATGCGGCATCTCAATGGAGCGATGAAATAGGGATGAAGGAGACAGAGGAAGTGCAGTATTGACTTCCTCTCTGTTTTTGTTATAATGTTGTTATAGCATTTGTATAACAAAGAAGAGGAAAGACGGTGAAGGTATGGTCATAAAAATTGATTTTGAAAGCGAAGAAGCCATCTATGTTCAGCTGAAGAATCAGATTATTCTCGGGATTGCCACAGACCGGATTCGGGAGGGGGATTCTCTTCCGTCGGTCCGCCAGCTTGCTGACAACATCGGGATAAATATGCATACAGTAAATAAAGCCTATTCGGTGCTGCGTCAGGAGGGATTTATTAAGCTGGATCGCAGGAAAGGGGCAGTTATTGCGCTGGATGTGAATAAGCTGGAGGCTCTTGAGGCGCTGCAAAGAGAACTGGCAGTGATTCTGGCCAGAAGCCTGTGCAAGAATATCAGCCGCGGGGAAGTGCATCAGATGGTAGATGATATTTATGATTACTATACCAGAAAATGCGAAGAATAGAAGAAAACGGATGGAGGATTGCCATGTTATGTGAACGCTGTAAAATCAGAGAGGCTAATATCCAATATACCGAGATTGTAAACGGTGTCAGAAAAGAACATAATTTCTGCGCCCAGTGTGCCCGGGAACTGGATTTTGGTCCCTATTCCGCAATCTTTGACAGTGACTTCCCTCTGGGCAAGCTGCTGTCAGGGCTTCTGGGTCTGAATGAAGGAGAACAGGAAACCAGTTCCTGTCAGGTGGCCTGTCCTACCTGCGGACTCAGCTATGAAGATTTTGTAAAAAACAGCCGGTTCGGATGTCCGGACTGTTATGGTGTGTTTGATTTGTTGATCAGTGATAATATTAAGCAGCTTCAGGGAAGCGATGCCCATAAGGGAAAACATCCCAAATATCACAGGCAGGAGTCGGAAACTTCCGGAGAGTTTGGAGGCGAAGCTGCCGCCCAGCCGGGAACTGTTTTTCAGGAAGCGGATACAGTTCAGGAACAGATTCGTATTCTGGAGGCAAGAAGGCAGGAGGCTGTGCGGAGAGAGGATTATGAAACAGCCGCTCTTTGCCGTGACAAGATCAAAGCATTGAGAGAGGAAAACGGAGAATGATGAAGTGGTATGAACGGGTGGATCGAGAGAGGCCTGCTGTTATCAGCAGCAGGATCCGGCTGGTCCGCAACTGGAATCAATATGTCTTTCCGTCACGCCTGACTCCGGACGCAGGAGAAGAGATGATCCGTCAGCTGAAATACGGACTGCGGGAGCTGGGAACAGCAGACGGCAGAGATTATGAATATGAGGATCTGCAGAAGCTAAGCGAGCTGGATAAAAAGGCCCTGCGAGAGAGAAGAGTGATTAACTCTACTATTGCCGCAAAAAAAGCGCCGGCAGGATTGATTCTGTCTGAGGAGGAGGATGCGGGAATTGTGCTCAACGGCACAGATCACATCCGAATTCAGCTCCTTTCTGCGGGAATGCATCTGGAGGAGCTTTGGAAGCAGGCAGATCGAATTGATGATTTTATTAATGAAAAATTTGAGTATGCATTTGATGAAAAATACGGATATCTGACCTCGTTTCCCACCAATATGGGAACGGGACTGCGGGCTTCGGTGATTCTTCATCTGCCCTCTCTTTCCATGGGAAAAAAATTCCATGGGCTTACCTCGGAGATGAGCCGGTTTGGAGCTTCTGTCCGGAGCGTCTATGGGGATGAGAATGAGAATTACGGAGCTCTCTATGAGGTGAACAATCAGAAAACGCTGGGAATCAGTGAAAAGGAAATTCTGGATCTGGTAACCAGGGTGGCGCTCCAGTTAAGCGCTCAGGAGACGCAGGTAAGGAAGATGGCCATGGAAAAACATGGTCTGGAATGTGCAGATGAAGCATATAAATCCTATGGCGTTTTGAAATATGCAAGGCGGCTTTCCTATAAAGACGCCATGACATTTCTTTCTCAGCTGATGTCGGGACTGGATGACGGAATTCTGGAAACGAAGGAGCCATGTGCAGTATACCGGCTGATGCTGGGCATTCAGCCGGCCAGTCTTCAGAAGCTTTCTGACCGGCCTCTGGGGAAGAATGAGCTGGATATGGCCCGGGCGGCGTACCTGCGCCGGGAGCTGCCGGAGCTGAGGTAGCAGGGATTTTTGGAATTGACAACAAGGAGGACTTATTTGCATGATAGATCGATTTACAGAGCAGGCGAGGGAAGCCATTGGCATGGCTGTTGAAGCGGCAGAAGAGCTGGGTCACAGTTATGTGGGAACCGAGCATTTGCTGATTGGCCTGCTGCGGGAAAAAAGCGGTGTGGCCGCCCGTGTTCTGGAGGGCTGCG
>UQFC01000104.1 GCA_900540335.1 uncultured Clostridium sp.
GGGAAGCACGACAATACCGCCGGGGTGCTGTCCCGTTGTTCTCCGGACACCGACACAGCCCTGGACAATCCGGTCAATTTCACAGTTTCGTTTGTGAATTCCCCTCTCCTCATAATATCGTTTGACAAAGCCGAAGGCCGTTTTATCAGCCAGGGTACCGATTGTTCCGGCCCGGAAGGTCTGGCCCTTTCCAAAGATAACCTCTGTGTAATCGTGGGCCTTACTCTGGTATTCCCCGGAAAAGTTCAGGTCAATATCCGGCTCCTTATCACCCTTAAAGCCCAGGAAGGTCTCAAAGGGAATGTCAAAGCCCTGCTTTGTCATGGGAGTGCCGCATTTGGGACAGTTCCGATCCGGCATATCACATCCTGCCATTCCGGAGAATTTTTTTACCTCCTCGGAATCAAAATCATTGTAATGACAGTGGGGACACAGGTAATGGGGACTGAGGGAGTTTACTTCTGTAATTCCGGCCATATTGGCAACAAAGGAGGAACCTACAGAACCTCTGGAGCCTACCAGATACCCATCCTCATTGGACTTCCACACCAGCTTCTGCGCAATAATATACATTACGGCAAAACCGTTGGAAATAATGGAATGAAGTTCTTTTTCCAGTCGGGCAGTTACAATTTCCGGCAGCTCCTGTCCATACATTTCATGGGCCTTGTCATAACAGATTTTCCGGAGGGTTTCATCCGAGTTTTCAATAACCGGAGGACATTTATCCGGACGTACCGGAGCAATGCGCTCACACATATCAGCAATCATCCGGGTATTGGTAATCACTACCTCTTCTGCCTTGTCCGGTCCCAGGTATTCGAATTCCTTCAGCATTTCCTCTGTTGTCCGCAGATAGAGAGGCGCCTGCTGATCCGCATCTGAAAATCCCTGTCCCGCCATAAGAATCCGGCGGTAAACCTCGTCTTCGGGGTTGAGAAAATGGACATCGCAGGTTGCGCACACCGGTTTTCCCAGCTCCTCTCCCATTTGGACAATTCTCCTGTTCAGATCCATCAGATCATCCATGGTTTTTACGGTACTTTTTTCATCCCTCAGCATGAAGGCATTGTTGCCCAGGGGCTGAATTTCCAGAAAATCATAAAAGGAGGCCACCTTCATTAACTCTGCTCTGGGAAGTCCCCGCAGCAGAGCCTGGTAAAGTTCTCCGGCTTCACAGGCAGAACCGATGATCAGCCCCTCCCGGTACTGATTCAGGAGACTTTTGGGAATTCTGGGGCGTTTTGCAAAATAGTCAATATGGGACCAGGATACCAGGCGGTAAAGATTGATCCGTCCCACCTCGTTTTTAGCCAGAATAATAACATGGTGGGTGGGCAGTTTTTTGATTGTGTCCGGACTTAGCTCACTCATTTCATTCAGCTGATCCAGATTTTCCACTCCTCTGGCCCGGAGCATTTCTACAAATTTGACAAAAATTTCAGCAGTGGCTTCTGCATCATCTACCGCACGGTGGTGGTTTTCCAGAGAAATATTCAAGGCCTTCGCTACGGTATCCAGCTTAAACCGGTTCAGGCTGGGAAGAAGCTGTCTTGCGATAGCGACGGTATCCAGAACAGTAGGTTCAAATTCCAGTCCCTGCAGGGCAGCCTGCCAGGAAATAAAGCTGACATCAAAGGAGGCGTTGTGGGCAACCAGGGCGCAGTCCTTACAGAACTCCAGAAACTGCGGAAGGATTACTTCGATTCCGGGAGAAGAAAGCACCATTTTGTCATTGATACCGGTCAGCTGCTCGATTTCAAAGGGAATGGGGACATCCGGATTTACAAAGGTGCTGAATTTGTCTGTAATCTGTCCGTTGACAACCTTGACAGCGCCGATTTCAATAATCTTGTTTTTTTCCGGGCTGAATCCGGTTGTCTCAATATCAAAGACCACATAAGAATCGGAAAAACTCTGCCCTCTGGAATGCTCGACCAGATCCTTCATATCATCGACCAGATACCCCTCCACGCCGTAAAGTACCTTAAAGGAATCCCCCTTGTCCAAAGCATGGCTGGCATCCGGGAAGGCCTGGACACAGCCATGATCGGTAACGGCAATGGCCGGCATTCCCCAGGATTTGGCTCTTTTAACAATATCCTTGACTTCAGAAACTCCGTCCATATCGCTCATTTTCGTATGGCAGTGAAGCTCTACCCGCTTGACAGGGCTGTTGTCTGTCCGTTTGCTGGTAAAATCATCATATTTTTTTATGCCCCGGATAGAACCGATGGTCAGTTCTCCGTCAAACCGGTCGATGGTGGTCATTCCCTGGAGACGGATAAAGGTTTTTTCTTTGATTGCGTTGTTTAAATCCTCCAGAGTGTCTTCGTTTGCGAATACCTTGACGGTAATGGTGTCAGTAAAGTCTGTAATATGGAAAATAATAATGGTTTTTCCGCTTCTCAGCAGACGGCTGTCCTTGTCAAGGATTTTACCCCGGATGGTAACTTCTCCGATTTCTCCCTCGATTCTTTCCAGCTCAATAAAGTCATCTTCAAAATCGCGTCCATAAAGCACATCGGGATTCTCTGATTTTTTCCGGTAACCTCCATGACTCCAGTCATTTTTCTTCTGAAATTCTTTTTTCCCGTTTCGCAGAGTACCCGGGCGTGACTCGCCTTTTGTAATACTGCCGCCGTTTTCTCCGCTGTTTCCTGCGGCTTTTGTTTTTCCGTTTTCCGGAGCTGAAGACGCACCGCTTTTTGTCTCCCGGGGACGTTCCTCTTCGGGGCTGTGGTGTTCCAGATACCGGGCAGCCATCTCCTCTGCCTGGTGTTTTGCCTGCATTTCTCTTTCCAGTGTTCCCTTGGCACGGACAGGCTCCACATATTCGTATTCGATCTCCACAGGAAGACCGCACCGTTCATGGAAAACTTTTTCCAGAACACGCTTCAGCTCACCGGCTTTTTCCCGGTTGACCATGGTGTTTTCTACGGTCATATGCAGCAGATCCGGACGCGGAAAGGTACATGTTGCTTTCCGGAAGATGGAATATTCGATAATACTGTAATTTTTTAATTCCATCAGAAGACTGTCACGATAAACCTGCAGAAGCTTTTCCGGTGTATACTGCTCAGACAGGCAGAACCGTTCAAAGATCCGGATCTGGATCTGTTTTCCGGGAAAAAGCTGCTCCCGGATTCCCCGTTCCAGATCCCAGATGTTTTTTTTATGAATTAACCGCGGACTGTTCAGATAAATACGAAGAGAGCTTCTGTCCCTGGGCATGGAGACACGCTCCACGCCTACCAGGGATAAAAGCTCCTGCATCTGGTCTGTCATATGCAATCCGGGAAATACGTCTAAAAATTCCTTCATTCACCTTTCTCCTGAGCTGCCGCCAGCGCTTTCAGCTCTTCACGCAGGGCAGGAAGCAGTTCTGACTCCGGCAGCTTTTTCACAATTTCCCCTTTTTTGATGAGAAGGCCTTCACCGATGCCTCCGGCAATTCCCAAATCAGCCTCTCTTGCTTCGCCCGGGCCATTGACCACGCAGCCCATAACAGCTACCTTTACATTCAGCTGGTCAAATTCCGTTACCATATTTTCTACCTGATTAGCCAGGCCAATCAGATCAATGCGGGTACGGCCGCAGGTAGGACAGGAAACGACTTCAATTCCTCCCCTGCGCAGTCCCAGGGTCCGTAAAATCAGTTTGGCAGATTTGATTTCCTCCACCGGATCTCCGGTCAGAGATACCCGGATGGTATCACCGATACCCTGGTGAAGGATCAGTCCCAGTCCAACTGCAGATTTGATATTTCCGGAGGTCAGGGTTCCGGCCTCTGTGATTCCCACATGGAGGGGATAGGAGGTCTGGCTGTGAATCAGCTCATGGGCTTTGACGCACATCATAACATCAGAGGATTTGATGCTGATTACCAGATTATCGTAACCCAGCTCCTCAATCATAGCAGTTTTTTCCAGAGCGCTCTCTACCAGTCCCTCTGCAGTGACTCCGCCGTATTTTTCGATCAGGCCCTTTTCCAGAGAACCGCTGTTTACACCGACCCGAATGGGAATATGAAGCTCCCTGGCCTTATCAACAACAGCCTTTACCCGTTCCCTGCTGCCGATGTTGCCGGGATTGATGCGGATCTTGTCAGCGCCATTTTCCATGGCTGCAATAGCCAGACGATAATCAAAGTGAATGTCTGCCACCAGCGGAATATGGATCTGCTTTTTGATTTCCTTCAGAGCGGCAGCAGCCTCCATTGTGGGAACGGCTACACGAATAATATCGCAGCCGGCCTGCTCCAGCTTGAGAATCTGGGAAACAGTTGCAGCCACATCCTCTGTTTTTGTGTTGCACATAGACTGGATCAGTATGGGATTTCCGCCGCCAATGACCCGGTCACCAATTTGAATTACCTTCGTTTTCATTCTTATCCACCTGTCCTTACTATCTTTTACAAAAGTCTCTGTACATCATGAAAGAGAACAAAGATCATCAGAGCCATCAAAACCATCATGCCTGCCAGATGAACCATTCCCTCCTTTTCCGGATCAATCGGTTTCCCGCGAAGCAGCTCAAGAAAAAGGAAGAAAAGACGTCCTCCGTCCAAAGCCGGAATGGGAAACAGATTCATGATTCCCAGACTGGAACTCAAAAGAAGAACCCAGTTTGCCAGAATTACCATCAGAGCTCTCGTTCCGGCATCCCGCCCCTGCGCTACCGTTTCACCAACCATGCTGACAATGCCAACAGGACCGGTTACGGCTTCTTCTACAGGAAGCTGTTTGGTAAAAAGCATGCGCAGGCTGTCAAAGGTAGAAACAATACAGTATTTTACCTCATAGGCGCTGCAGCGGATCAGCTCTGCAAAGCTGTCTGTTTTTTCATATCCGGCAAAAAGAACGCCAATCATGTAGGCCTGATATTCGTCATTAAACTCAGGAGTTAAAACGGCAGTCCGTTTTTCTGCCGCCCCCCTGTTTTCCCAGCTTCCCCCGGCAGGACGTTCATAAGAAACCGTCAGCTCCTGGCCCGGATGGGAAAGGGTGTACAGCTGAATATCCCGGTATGCGCTGATTTTCCGGCTGTTGATCCGGGTAATCTTATCTCCCGGCATCAGACCTGCCTCCTGGGCAGGAGAACCGTCCTCCACACCGATAAGCACCGGATTGTCATGACCTACCTGAGATACAATCAGGATTCCGGCAAAAAAGGCCAGAATAAAATTAAATACAGGACCCGCGGCAATTACGGAAATTCTTGCAAATACAGATTTGTTGTTAAATGCCTTGGGATTGGGATCTTCACTGTCCTCTCCTACCATCATACAGGAGCCGCCGAAGGGAAGCGCCTTCAGGGAATACCTGGTTTCTCCGTGGGTAAAGCTGGCCAGCCGCGGTCCCATGCCAATGGAAAATTCCACAACACCGATTCCGTTTAGCTTTGCCAGCAGAAAATGACCGAATTCGTGAACCAGCACAATCAGCCCGAATAAAAGAATTGCTGCCAGAATATTCAGCAATTTACCACCTGCTTTCTATATAATCATAAGTTTCCTGCTCTGCAGCCAGAATCTGACTGACATCAGGATTTTCGACCACCTTGTGGTGCTCCATGGCGCCTTCAATCATATCAATGATGGTCAGATAGGGGATTTCTTTCTTTAAAAATCTGCCGACAGCGTATTCGTTGGCAGCATTGTAGACTGTGGGGAGAGAGCCTCCTCTCCGGCCTGCCTGGTAAGCCAGGGAAAGACCGCGGAAGACCTCCATGTCAGGAGCCTCAAAGGTGATTTTTCCCAGTTTTGCAAAATCAAGACGCTCGCCCGGCAGATACCTTCGCTCCGGATAGTAAAGAGCATACTGAATCGGCAGCTTCATGTCAGGAGTGCCTAACTGGGCCATTACAGCACCGTCTTTAAACTCAACCATGGAGTGAATGACACTCTGAGGCTGAACCACAACCTGAACCTGATCCATTTCCACACCGAACAGCCAGCGGGCCTCCATAACCTCCAGTCCCTTGTTGACCATGGTTGAGGAGTCAATGGTAATCTTCTGTCCCATAGCCCAGTTGGGATGCTTTAATGCATCTTCCACCTGAACGCTTTCCAGCTGTTTACGGGACCAGCCGCGAAAGGGACCTCCGGAAGCAGTCAGAAGAATTTTGTGAATCTCTTTTTTATTTTCCCCGTTTAAGCTCTGGAAAATAGCACTGTGTTCACTGTCTACCGGAAGAATCCGTACATGCATTTTTTCCGCAAGGGGCATAATCAGATGACCTGCAGTTACCAGGGTTTCCTTGTTGGCAAGAGCAATATCCTTTCCGGCCTCCATGGCTGCAATGGTGGGGCGGATTCCTATCATGCCTACCACAGCAGTGACGACAATTTCTGCCTGGGGCTCTGTAGCGGCCTCTAACAGTCCGTCCATACCGGAAACAACCCGTACATCCAGATCCCGGATCTTATCCCGAAGTTCTCCCGCCTTTTTTTCATCCCAGACACAGGCCAGCTTCGGATGAAATTTTCGAATCTGCTGCTCTAAAAGGACAATATTGCTCCCTGCAGCCAGAGCCGTTACCTGAATATCTCCGTTATGCTCTACAACTTCCAGAGTCTGCGTGCCGATTGAGCCTGTAGACCCGAGAATTGCTATTTTTTTCATCGGTATCCTCCTTCTCAGCTTTTATCCAAGAAATGTTACTGCAAAATAAATCGCCGGCGCAGTAAACAGCATACTGTCGAACCGGTCTAAAATACCGCCGTGACCGGGAATCAGGTTTCCATAGTCTTTGATGTTATGATTCCGTTTAATGGCAGAGGCGGCAAGATCTCCGATCTGGGAGATTGCTGCGGCAATGGCGCAGGCAATGGCACAGGCGGCCTGGGGATTGGATACAGAAGAGAACTTCCCGCCGAAAAGCCATGCAAAGAGAAGGCCTAAAAGTGCGGAACCTGCGATTCCGCCTACGGCGCCCTCGATGGATTTTTTGGGACTCAGTACAGGCGCCATTTTGTGTTTTCCAAAAAGCATTCCCACACAGTAGGCACTGGTGTCACAGCCCCAGGAGCTTAAAAAGATCAGCCACACCAGGTACTTTCCGTCCGCCATGGCTCTTACCTGATAAAGATAAGAAAGCATGACTGCCACATAGAAGACTCCGAAAAATGCGCAGGCTACCTCCTCTGTTTTATATTTGGGGAACTGAAATACATAAAGGCTCATCATCACCATCAGCGCTCCGATGGCAAGAAGGGTTACATAACCGGTTCCCTCAAACCATACAAGCCCGTAATAGGCAGCGGCTGTCAGGTAGCCGATAACTGCCAGGGGACTTTTTTCCATATTCAGGACACGGTACAGTTCATACATGCCAATCAGAGAAATGGCTGTCATAGTACCGTACAAAAGAATTCCGCCCTGCCCTACTATTATGATAGCAAGAATGACCAGAATAATACCACTTATCAACCGTTTTGTAAACATCAACGGTCCTCCTTTTTCTTTTTGCTGCTGTTACTGTTTATTTGACTCCGCCGAATCTCCGGTCACGCCGGTTATAGGCAATGATGGCTTTTTCCAGCTCTTCCTGATTGAAATCAGGCCAGAGACAGTCTGTCACATAAAGTTCTGTATAGGCAAGCTGCCACAACAGATAATTGGACAGCCGCAGTTCTCCGCTGGTTCGTATCAGAAGATCCGGATCCGGAATATCCGCAGTGTCCAGATAGGAGTTCAGCACCTGTTCCGTTACAGCAGAAGGCTCTAACTTTCCTGCACAGCAGTCAGCCGCCAGCTTTCTGACAGCGCGGGTAAGCTCATCCCGTCCGCCGTAGTTGACAGCGATTACAAAAGTAAGGCCGGTATTGTCCTTTGTCTCCCGTTCCAGCCGGTTGATGCCGTCAATAATGTCCTGATCAAAACGGGTGCGGTCACCAATCATTTTTACCCGCACATTATTGGCGGAAGCAATTTTTAACAGACGTACCATATAAAAACGGAAAAGCTGCATCAGCGCGCCCACCTCGTCAGAAGAACGCTTCCAGTTTTCTGTAGAAAAACCGTATACGGTCAGATACTCAATTCCCATGCGGGCAGCAATTTCTACAGTTTTCTCTACTGTAACGCAGCCCTCCTTGTGTCCCATGGTACGGGGAAGTCCCCGCTTTTTGGCCCAGCGGCCATTGCCGTCCAGAATAAGCGCCACATGTCTCGGGATCACCATGCCATCCAGATTCTGATTCATAAAATTCCTCCCTGCTCAAATATGAATGTATGACACAGCAGCGGGACAGGGATCCTTCCCTGCCCCGCCATACTGCTCATATATAAATCAGATTGTAATTGTTCAGGACGGGGCATCTTCTTGTCCGGCTTTGCCAGCCCTCCCGCCGTCCTGAATAGTTACATGGGATTATACAGTCATAATCTCTTTGGTTTTTGTTTCCACTGCCTTGTCGATCTTGTCGATCATCTTGTCGGTCAGCTTCTGAATCTTGTCATTGCCGTCTTTTAAATCATCCTCGGAAATGTCACCGTTTTTCTCCATTTTTTTCAGAGATTCATTTGCATCACGGCGTACATTGCGGACAGCAACCTTGGCAGCCTCGCCTTTTTTCTTAACGTCCTTAGCCAGATCCTTACGGCGCTCCTCGGTGAGCTGGGGGAACACCAGACGGATGACGCGGCCATCGTTCTGGGGGTTGATGCCCAGATCGGAGGTCTGGATGGCCTTCTGGATGTCCTTGAGCAGCTTGGTGTCCCAGGGCTGAATGATCAGGGTACGGGCGTCGGGGGCGGAAATGGTGGCGACGCCGTTCAGGGGCGTTTCACTGCCATAGTATTCCACGGTAATCCGATCGAGAACCTTTGCGTTGGCGCGGCCAGCACGGACGGAGGCGAATTCCTCGTCCAGATGCTCCAGAGCCTTGTCCATTCTCCGGGAATATTCTTTGAAATCGACGGTCATTTTGTGTTCCTCCTTAGAAATGATTTTTTACGGTAGTACCGATCTCTTCGCCGCGAACCACGCGGACGATGCTGTTTTCTTCATTCAGGCCAAAGCAGACCATGGTCATGTCGTTGTCCATAGCCAGCGCCATAGCGGTGATGTCCGTGGCCTTCAGATTCTTCGCCAGCACCTCGCCATAGGTCAGGCGGGAGTAGCGGACGGCTGTGGGGTCTTTGGCGGGGTCGGCGGAATAAATGGCGTCCACGTTCTTCGCCATCAGCACGGCGTCGGCCTCAATCTCCACGCCTCGGAGCACCGCGCCGGTGTCGGTGGAGAAGTAGGGATTGCCGGTGCCGGCGGCAAAGAGGACGACCTTCCCCTCATTTAAGTACCGCTCGGCAAGGTCGCGGGTAAAATACTCGGCGAACTTGGGGGTCTCCACGGCGGAGAGCACCCGTGCGGGGACA
>UQFC01000105.1 GCA_900540335.1 uncultured Clostridium sp.
CTTTGACCAGCGCCTCAATGGCCTGGGGCTGGTCGCCGGTGGGGGCGTATTCAGAATGTAATTCGAAGATTTTTTGTTCATTTTGCATAAAATCCACCTCCAGAATCTATAGTAAAAAAGGACGCCTATAAGGCAAAAATTCGTCAAGGAACTTTTCATTTTCGTCAAGGAATTTTTGCAAATCGGAAGAAAATCGGTCCTTGACGAATGCCGTTCACAATTTGCTTTTTTTGCAACCTGCCGTACCCATGTAATTCTATATGGACGAAGCAGGAACAAACCATATAAAAAGGACTCAGGCATTGGGCTTTAGTATATCATAAAACAACGAATCAAATAACTGCTTGCAGGCATTTGGCGACTGCCATCAATAGTAGGCGCTCTGCGTTTACTATACCACAAACGCTTTCAAAAGTACAGAAGTGGCAAACATCTGTTCTTCTGTTTTACGCTGTTTCTGGAAGGAATTCTGTTACATCCACCACAATCTCCAGCAGTTCGTTTTTAAAGAGCTCATTTTCTTCCATGTTTGGAAGCACCATTTCCATATACGCCTCAATTTCTGGTACTCCATCTGCTATGATCTCCCTGTTGTCAGCATAGACATCCATTGTTATGAGTTCCTTGGCATGCCCCATGAGCTTTGATACTGCTTTCGGATTAAACTCTTCTTTCAGCAAAAGCGTACAATAGGTACTGCGTAAATCATGCCAGCGAATATCTGGCAGCCCGCTTTCAGCCAGAAGTTGTTTATAATACTTGCAATGGAATCCTTTACTCCTTGGTCTGCCATAAGTAGAACAGCAAATATAGTCCAAATCCTGAAACTCTCCCTTTCGACGATTTCTGTTTGCTTCATACACCTGCCGTTCCTTTAAGATTTCCTCAAAGACATAATCTGGAATAGGAATTTCTCTGTAACTGGATTTTGTCTTTAATCCCACCTCCTGTTTCGTAAATGTTTTAGGTGCAAAATCTTCTTTTTTCGCATTATGTATCCTTCCCAACTGTCGGTTCACATTTAAGGTTCTGTTAATATAATCGATATCCGAATATTTTACGCCATTGATCTCAGATCTGCGAAGTCCCATAAGTACTCCAAAAAGTACCTGCATATGAATCGGGGTATCCTTGCTTTTCTCCAGCAAAACTAAAACCTGATCCATCGTCAGTGTTTTCTGTGTGTCAATACTTCTGCTTCTGAAAGCTGTTTTCTTCTGTGATGTTTCTGTTTTAGGTAATCCTACTCCCTCCACTGGACTAACAGAAATCACTTTGCTCGTTACCGCATAACGAAAAGAGACATTCATGATTGTTTTTACCTGCTCTGCTACTGACCTTGAATAACTCGCCTTTGCATTAAACAATTTTTGAATGTCTCCACGGGTAACATCCGCCATTCTTTTATTTCCTAAAGCTGGAATGATATGATTATTTACTGTATTGCAGTAATTATAATAGGTTTCATGGCTTTCAGTCCGTTTTCCTATGTCTATCTCTAGCCAGGAAAGCATAAAGTCTGCAACCTTTACCTTTGAATACACAATAAATGTACCATTGTATAATTCTGCAATCGTCTTCTCTCTTGCCTTATTCGCCTCCTTCTCTGTTTTAAAACCCGATTTCTGATACGGCTTTTCGCTTCCATCCAGATATTTTAAAAATATCCTGTAGCCGAATCCTGAGCGCACAGGCATTACCTGTGACACTCTCCATTCGACATAATTCTTCAAATCCAAATTTAACATATAGAAGCACCGCCTTCTGGAATAAAAGTATGATTCATAAACGTAATAATCTGCTCATTCTCATCCATGACCTCACAATAATATTCAAATGTTGTATTAACACTTGCATGCCCCAACAGAGCTGATATTTTAATCAGAGAAACCTTCTGCTCTATCAAGATCGTTGCATACATATGGCGCAGACCATGCACTGTAATATGAGGTAAGCCATTCCTGGAGCATAATTTTGTCAAAGCGCTGTTCATGGCGGCTGTTGAATGTGGTAACCCATTTTCCTGACACGAAATATAACCGTGATCAAAATATTGTTCGCCATACTGCTGCTTATTTGCTTCAACCAAAATTTTTCTTTTCTCAATTTCCTTTGCAACAGCCTCCGGTATCCGCAGAAGACGGTAACTGTTATCTGTCTTTGGCGGCTTCTCTATAACTTCATATGACTGAATTTTACTCGCACCCTTTGGAACAATAGGATTCGATGTAATCTGCCGTTGAATGTAGATGGTTCTGTTTTGTGGATCAAAATCTCCAAATTTCAAGCCGGAAATTTCTCCTTTTCTAAGCCCACAGAACAGTCCCAGTAAAATCTCCAAATACCATCCGCTATTATACGCAGCTTTCAAAAGCCTTTTCACATTTGCTTTATTTAAAATAATAATAGTTGGTTTTCTTCTTGGGTAGGGTTTGGTTGCTGGTATTGGATTTCGCCTAATATAGTCCTGTATTACAGCCTCTTTCATTGCCATATTTAAAAGTTCTCTGGACTTATTTCCTGCCGACTCGCATACTTTTGATACAACTGCCAATAGGGAATCAAAATACTCCTCATTCGCATATCGTAATTTTATATCCTGCTGCATATTCGGAAGAATCAAGTCATACAGCACATAGGCACAGACCATATGGGTTGTATTTTCAACCCTCTGGGAAAATACATCCTCAAACCAATAAAGCAGGTAATCCCTTAAATTAACATCTGGATTCGGTTTTGATGCCATCTGATAGGCTCTGGAAGCTTTCTTAAACTCTTCCTCATGTCGGTAATAACTTGCTTCCGCTTCGGCCTCACTCTGAAATCCACCTCGCTTACTGTATTTTACAGAACCATCCGGCTGTAGTAATTTAACTCTGTGAACCCAGGCGTTTCCTTCATAAAAGGCTACTCCGTTTTTCTTTTCTGGCTGTTTCACTAAATCACCTCGTTTATAGACCACCATTCAGCCAGTCATCAAATCCCCTCTTTGGCACTCTGAAAAGCTTACCAATTTTAAGAACTTTGAATGGCGGATTTTTCTGCTTATACACTTCTTCAAGAAACATATAAGATTTGCTCTTTCCGATTCCAAGCATACGCTGGATATCGGCTGCCAAGTATACCTGCTGATCAATCCCCACTCCATTCTCTTCATTTGCTGACATTATTTATCCCTCCTTCCTAATTTCCTGTGCAGCGTCCAGTCCCACTTTCTTCCACGATATCATGCTATCCCGTATTTCTCCTGAAGATAGCATTTTTCATTATCTGAAGTGAGATCAGTCAGGTCCTTGCTATGAACTTGCTTCATATTTTATATACGAATTGAACCTTTGACCTTTCAACTGCAAATATAATGTTTTTCTATATAGATTAAGGCTGTGGAATTTTCGCACATTCATCAGGTCACTTCCTGCGCCAACGTTTTTGCCGCGTATTTCAGATGTTGCTGTGCAATTTTTAACCAGGGGGCGAGCTCTTTTCAAGTCATCGCACACTATCCTCCTGTATCTGTATAAATCCTGAATTGTGCTGTGAAATTGCCAAGGTTCAAAGAGACATATCATATTTTAACATGACCCATATGCTATATAAATAAGGGGAACACCTCCTCTTTTCTGCACATTCTGCAACTATTTTTTAATAAAAAACGCTGGCACAACATTGGCACAAATCCGCAGAATATTGGCACAGTTCTGCTCTTTCGCCGTAAATACCGATATGTTAAACTAAGTATGCTCAAACGTATACCTAACAGACTGAAATCAGAAAGCCATGCTTCCTCCAAAAGTGTGGCTTTCTTTTTCTTTTCTGTATGGAAATCACAGGATAAGGAGGCTTACAACTTGAAAAAGAAATCAGAAGCAACGCCGGTTCTCTTTCCGGAAAGAAAAAAGAAGCTGAAAAAGCACCTGACAAAAACAGCCTGTTATGCATGCTTCTTTGCCATGACCTCTCTGATGTTTGCACAGCCCGTTTATGCATCTACAGATGTGTGGACAAAAGCCGGAGAAATCATGAAGGATGTGTATAACCAGATCGTCCTTATATCAACAGTTGCCGCCATTGTCACCGCTTCGGTTGCCCTTTTGATGATGAATTTTTCCAGAAGCGGACGGACGGTAGATGAAAGCAGGGCATGGCTGAAACGTATTTGCATTACATGGGCTATTTTAAATGGCCTTGGCTTCATCATGGCTTATGTTACGCCGTTCTTCTCTGACGGAAAATGGACTGGTTAAGGGAGGTGTGACTTTATGGGAATTTTAGACGGGATTGTGGAATGGCTTGCCGAGCAGATCATGCATGGTCTTGACCTCATCAGCACATCCGTATTAGGAGCACTGGGCTGCGATATGGATGTTTTTTTACGCTATTTTCCTGCTGCAGAAACCATGTATAAGATTTTCGTCGCCCTGTCCATCGGCTTGATTCTGCTTAACTGGGTATGGCAGCTTTTCAAAAATTTCGGTCTTGGCGCTGGAATTGAAGCGGAAGATCCTGTAAAACTCAGCATCCGCTCCGTCTTATTCATCCTGCTGGCTTATTTCTCTGATGATATTGTAAGCATGGCTCTGAAAATTGGAGGCACTCCCTATGCATGGATTATGGATTCGGAACTTCCTGCCATCAGCTTTGCAGATTTCAATTCCGTCATGCTGGTTATCATCGGAGCCTGCGCCAATGGCGCAGTTGCCCTGATTACCCTGATTCTGGTGATCATCCTTGCATGGAATTATCTGAAGCTTCTTCTGGAAGCTGCAGAACGGTATGTCCTGCTGGGCGTTTTAATTTATACTGCTCCGGTTGCCTTTTCCATGGGCGCATCCCAGTCTACCTCCAATATATTTAAGTCCTGGTGCCGGATGCTTGGCGGACAGATGCTTCTTTTGGTAATGAATGCCTGGTGTCTGCGCCTTTTCACTTCCATGGTAGGCACCTTTATCGCAAACCCACTGTCACTGTAGGAAGGAGGTTCTTTTGAAGCATATCAAACATTTACTCAGTGCATCCTTTTTTGCACTGTCCTTGTCTTTTTATCATACCCTGACTGTTTTTGCCGTTTCTGAAGGTGAGCTTCAGGCACAGGTAGAAGCGACCGGAAAAGAAACGGTTTCAGGGAATGTACTAATCTGGTTTCTGTGTGCCATTGCCTTTCTTAAGGTTTCACAGAAAATTGATTCGTTTATGTCTGCCTTGGGAATCAATGTAGGGCACACAGGCGGCTCCATGCTGGCAGAAGCTATGATTGCCGCAAAAGGAATCGGATCTGTCCGAAACTTTTCCAGTCATTATTTTGGCGGCGGAAGAAGCAGCCATTCTTCCCATGTCAATTCCGGCTCCAGTGTCAGCGGCGGATTTCTAGCAGGCGGTCTGGCAGGCGTAGTAAGCCGTTCTGTAACCCAAAGCGCCGTCAAAGCCGCTGTCTCTCCAGCTTCTTCTACTGCTTCTGGAAACAACAGGACTGGAGGCGGGTTAAGCGGTCTTGCTGAAACAGCGGCGGCTGGTATTGGAGGACAATTATATTCCGCATCCGTCAGCAAAGGAGGGGATTTTGCAAATGATGTGATTGGTACAGTAGCGGCTGGAGCGATTTCTTCTACCGGTTCCATAACAGGAGAAAAGGCCGAACAGGCGCTTTATTCCTATATGGGATATGCCGCATTGGAGGAAGGTGTTGAACATGTCCCCTCTTTTTCCAATGTAGAAATCGGAGGCGGTCGTATTACCGGTACGGAGGTTTCCGAAAGTTATCCGGAAGGAATTGCCTTTGGTATGTACCATACGGAGCAATACACAGCGCCGGAAGGTTCCTATACTACAGTTCATGCTGCTGACGGTTCTTCCTGGTATAAGCAGTATGCTGCTGATTCTGTAGATAAATCTCCTTACATGGCTCCGGATGGTTCCATTGCCTACAAGGAGACCATTGTGAAAAAACTTCCCCCAACGCCTAAAAGAAAGGACCGGATATAAATGAAAAATCAGAACCAAACCAGCTTTGGCGAAGACTTGACAGCTGGTTTCTCAGTAGCCCATACCTTGCGGGGAGCTGTTAAAACAGGAAAACTCTTTTCTCAGGCTGCAAAAGGGACTGCCGCTGGCGGTCCTTATGGCGCTGCCCTTGGCGCTCTATGGGAAAGCCGGAAACACCTTGGAACGATTGCAACTGTGTTCTCCTTTTTTCTCATCCTGCCTGTTCTTTTTCTGCTTCTGCTTCCAGGGCTTGTTTTTGACGGTCTGGGAAATTCCGTTTCCCCCGCTGATCCAGAGCATCCCCTTCTCAACAGTGAACTGGCAATCATGGGAAACTGCAATGAAATCTCATTTACGCTGAATGCCATTTTAACGGAAGGGATGGAAGATGTAACATCCAGAATCGAAACAGATTTTGCAGCCTCCGGCGGCGATGGAATGGAAATTCTGAATCCCTATGAAAAAAATCCCGTTTATAACGCCAACCTCTTTGCCGCCCAGTACTGTGCAGCGAAAGCCGAGGATTTCAGGAGCATATCCATTTCCAACATGGCTGACATCCTGCGGCAGAATAAACATCATCTATACTCCTTCCAGCGCAGGGAAGAACTGCGGGAGGTAACGGAAACGGATCCCGAAACAGGGGAAGAGACCTCCACAACAGAAACATGGCTGATTTACACCATTGTTTACAACGGAGAAGCCTATTTTGCGGACCAGGTGTTTTCTTTAACAGATGAGCAGAAAGAACTGGCTGGAAATTATGCGGAAAACCTCAGCCTGTTTCTGGGAGACGGACTGCTGCAAAGCCTGGACAGCTGGACTGGAAACAGCATCCCCTCTCTTGGGAATGTGCAGTTTTCTGATGGAGTAACGGAAGTCATTTATTATAACCAGATGGATGAGCGTTATGCCAAAAAGCCCTATGGTACCGATCATATCGGCAGCTCAGGCTGTGGTCCTACTGCTATGGCAATGGTCGTATCCTCCCTTTCCGGAACAATCGTAGATCCAGTGGAAATGTCCCGATGGTCTTATGAAAACGGATACTGGTGCAAAGGAAGCGGCTCTTATCATGCGTTAATCCCTGCGGCAGCCAAGCATTGGAATCTTCCAGTGTCCGGCTGTACTTCCTCCGAACCACAAAGAATTCTGGATGCCCTTTCTGAAGGAAAACTGGTAGTGGCAATCATGGCAAAAGGTCATTTTACCAAATCCGGTCATTTTATTGTTTTACGGGGAGTGGAGAACGAAAAAATAAAGGTTGCTGATCCTGGCAGCTATAACCGGAGCGGACAGCTCTGGGATTTATCCATCATCTTAAATGAAGCTAGTCGGCGGGCAGGGGCTGGCGGTCCTTTCTGGATTATCGGCTGAATGTCTCCTGTCCCGCTATGAAAGTGAGGGAATGAACATGAACAATCAAAGTGACCAAGATACCTATATCATTCCGCCGAATTTCGTGGATACGGGAACCTTCTTCGGCGGAATGTTTAAAGCTCGTAATGTAATCGAAGCGGGAATCCTTGCAGCCACAGTCGGACTTCCGCTTTTTATTTTTATCCCCCTTGGACTTACCCCGCGCATTATCATTTTATGCCTGACCGCTCTCCCCCTTATGCTGGTTGCCCTGATCGGCATATCCGGAGAAAGCCTAAGCGCATTTTTGATTATTTTTCTGAAATATCTGAAAAACCGCCGGATTATTGGAAAAGCAGATACTGTGTGTGCGACAGGAAAGGCTTCTAAAGAAAAACCATCTGAAAAAGCAAAAAAAGAAAAATCGAAGCCTGCCCATAAAGCTGCATCCTCTCCGTCTACTGCTCATAAACGGTTACTTCCAAAAGATACCGGAGACTTCCCTGCTGAATTTGATGAGATACGCGGATATGAACTGCGGCAAAAGCTGCGTCCGGTAAGCAAAAAGGCACCTGTAACTAAAAAGAAACCAAAGCAGGAAAAAAAGAAAGCTGAAAAAGAGACTTCTCAAAAGAAACGGAAAAATCAGGTTTCCGCCCCATCTTTTTTCAATCCAGTGGCAGAATATCTACCCATAGAAAAAGTGGAACATGGAATTATCTATACCAAAGACCACAGGTTTGTGAAGGTTGTGGAGGTCATTCCAATCAATTTTCTGTTACGCAGCGCTAGGGAGCAGAGAAACATCATCTACTCCTTTGTTTCCTATTTAAAAATAAGCCCTGTCAAACTGCAGTTTAAGGTTCTGACACGCAGGGCAGACATTGGAAGTCATTTGAAAACAGTACAACAGGAAATGGAACAGGAAACCAATGAACAATGTCGTCTGATGCAGGAGGATTATCTGCAGTTTGTGCAGCAGATCAGTTCCCGCGAAGCCGTTACTCGCCGGTTCTTTCTCATATTTGAATATGAACCATGGAACAATACCAAGCGTTCCGAGGAAGAAAAGGAGGCGATCCTTTCTCTGGAAAGCGCCGTCCACACTGCCTCAAATTATCTGCGGCAGTGCGGAAATGAGGTCCTGATTCCAGAAAATGAAGATGAATTTACTGCAGACGTCCTTTATAACCTGCTCTGTCGGAATGAAAGTGCTGTAAAACCGCTCTCTGCCAAAGTCAAAGAGGTAGTCGGGCAGTATGTTTCCCAAGGAAGGACATCGGAGACAGAACATATTCCAGTTACGGAGTTTATTGCTCCCCAGAGCATTGA
>UQFC01000106.1 GCA_900540335.1 uncultured Clostridium sp.
CCGATATCCGGAAGCCAGGTAAAGTTTCCGGGAGCAGTGGTAGGGAATACCTGCGGTACGGTCTTTTCGTATTCGTCCGGAATCTCGCGGTTGTTGTAAAAGAAGTAACGGCTCATATATTCTCCGTCACCCTGGCGTGCTTTTTTGGCCCACTCATGATCCTCGGAAGTATGGTTCATTACAAAATCCATGCAAAGATGGATCCCTTTCTTATGGCAGGCCCGGGAAAGTGCCTCCAGATCCTCCATGGTTCCCAGATCCGGCCGCACCTTCCGGAAATCAGAAACAGCATATCCGCCGTCTGAACGCCCCTCAGGAGTATCGAGAAACGGCATCAGATGAAGACAGGTCACACCACATTTCTGAAGATAGGAAAGCTTTTTCTTTACTCCATTTAAATCTCCTGCAAAATTATCAATATACAGCATCATGCCAAGCATATCCTGTTTCTGAAACCAGTCCGGTGTCTCCAGCTTCTCTCTGTCACGTTTTTTTAACTCCGTCCCTCTCTCTTTATAGAAAGCCTCCAGCTGGCTGCAAAGCTCTGCAAACATAGAACCATTGTCATACAGCTCCATATACAGCCATCTCAGCTCATCCATATGCCGGTTCAGACGGTTCAGAAATTCGTCCATATCCCGTTTCATCGTATTTCCCCTTCCCTGCTCTGCTCCTTCTTCACCTCTGTCAGACGAATCCGGATGCTGCCGTATTCCTGCTTCAAATCAGAAAGCACAATTCCTGCGCTCATCAGGGCTGCTCCGGAATATAACGCACCGGTCTCCCTGCTGCAGTACATTCCATCTGCCTTCAGGCCTTTCAGACGAATCCTTGGAACCAACGGATTTCCATGGGCATTGAGGAGCACCGCAAATACCAGAGCCTCCTGCTGATCTTCACTGACATGCATCCAGGCCGCAGTCTCCTGATCCTGCTTCATATCAAACGGATTCGACAGACGGTAGTAAGCTCCATTGTGAATCAAAGGCCACAGTTCCTTAAACTCCTGGTTATGAATGGAAATCTGCTGTTTTTCCTCCTCGGAAAGCCGGTTCAGATCCAGCTCATATCCAAAGCTTCCTGCCATTGCAAGATTGGCACGGGTTCCCAAAGGCGTGGTTCTTCCGTTTTGATGGTTTGGAACAGCGGAAACATGAGATCCCACTGCGGATACCGGATAGCCGAAGGATGTGCCGTACTGAATGCAGACCCGATCAATGGCATCTGTATTATCACTGCACCAAATCTGCGGTGTGTAATACAGCATTCCCGCATCAAACCGTCCTCCGCCCCCGCTGCATCCCTCAATCAGAACCTGCGGATAATTTCTGTGAAGCCGTTCCAGAAAATCGTACAGCCCCAGCACATACTGATGCAGCACCTTTCCCTGCTCTTCCGGCTTTTTCCCGTTGGAATATACATCTGCAATGCTTCTGTTCATATCCCACTTTAAGTATTCAATGGGAACCTCGTCCAGAAGACTGCTGATCTGCCCGTAAATATAATCCACCACCTCTTTTCTGGAAAAATCCAGTACAAGCTGGTACCGGCTCCGGACCGGTTTCTTTCCAGGCACAGCCAGCGCCCAGTCCGGATGTGCCCGGTATAAATCACTGTCCTCTGATACCATTTCCGGTTCAACCCAAAGGCCGAATTTCATTCCGAGACTGTGAATCCGCCCGGACAACTCTCCAAGGGTACCGCCCAGCTTTTTTTCGTTTACCTGCCAGTCTCCCAGCCCGGAATTATCTGAATCACGTTTTCCGAACCAGCCGTCATCCAGAACCAGCATCTCTACCCCCAGCTCTGCTGCCTGCTTCGCAATTTCATAAATTTTATTTCCGTTAAAGTCAAAATAAGTGGCTTCCCAGTTGTTGATCAGAATCGGCCGTCTGATCTCCTTGTACATTCCCCTGCACACATTCTGGCGCAGAAGCCTGTGATACTGGCGGGACAGTTCTCCCAGACCTTTTCCCGTATAAGAAAGAATCACCTCCGGCGCTGTAAAGCTCTCTCCCGGCTTTAAGCTCCAGGAAAATCCCTCCGGTGAAATTCCCATGCCTGTCCGTGTCTGATCATACTGATCCCGTTCTGCAAAAGCCTGAAATTCTCCGCTGTACATAAAGGACATTCCATAGCAGGAACCAAAATCCTCCGTGGTTTCTTTCTCCGCCAGAATGACAAACGGGTTGTACTGGTGACTGGATGTTCCTCTTCTGCTTCCGATTACATGAGCGCCGTGAGCTGCCGGAATCCTCTGCACATTCCGCTCCATGGCATGGCGTCCGTAAAACTGGATCCAGTCATAATCGCCGTAAATCAAATCCAGGCTGGCGCTTTGTACAGATTCCAGAGTCAGGAGCTCCCCTCCCTCATTCTTCAGACGGACTGCCCTGGTTATCACATCCTTTTTTGGAAATACTCCATATAAAAGAGTAACCAAAAGGCCGCTTTCCGGATCCTTCAGATCAATCTCCAGCGTCTGTACGTCCTGATCCTGTTCTGTCTCATAAACTGCCGGAAGTCCTGAAAGCTCATATTTCCCATCCAGGATCCGGTATCCCTCATACCGCAAATCTGCACTTACAGCGCCGTTTTCACGGCGTACCATCAAAGCCGGCATACGAAAATCGCCATTTCCCTTTACCGGATATTCCTGAGGCAAGGCATCCAGAGAATAGGTTCTGTCGCTTCCCGCATCATAGGGATTTCCGGAAAATCCCCTGTCTCCATAGTGAATCAGGTATTCCATCGATCCCTCTGCCCGTTCTCCATAGTACAGGTGCAGCAGATACCCCAGAGAGTCTGCTTTCATCTGATAAGTGGAATGCTCCGTATGTAGGGTAAACAGATTTTTCTCTGCAACAATCGCCATTCTTTTCTCCTCCTTATTTTCCGCCTGTCATGGCAATTCCTTCAATAAACTGTTTCTGGAACAGCAGATACAAAATAATCATGGGAATCATAGCCAGCATGGAACCGGCCATGAGAACCGGATAGTTCGTTGTAAATTGTCCCCGCAGTGTGGACAAGCCTGCTGACAGGGTCATTTTTCCCAAATCCGTATTGGCAATCAGGGGCCACATCAAATCTCCATAGGCAAATACTGCCGTAAAAATCGTCAGCGCCGCCATGGAAGCCTTTGTCAGAGGCATCATAACCTTTGTAAAGGTCTGCCACTGGCTGCATCCGTCCAGACAGGCCGCCTCTCCAATCTCGTCAGGAATTCCCATATAGGACTGCCGGAGAAAGAAGGTTCCAAAAGCACTGACCAGTCCCGGAAAAACAAGAGCAAACATCGTGTTTGTCAGTCCCATCTTTGCCAGCATCTGATACTGGGGAATAATAAAAATCTGAGACGGAAGCATCATCTGCACCAGAACAATGGAAAACAGAAGATTTTTTCCTTTAAACCGGAGTTTTGCAAAGGCAAAGCCTGCTGCGGAAGAAAAAGCCACAGCGCAAATAACTCGAAATACAATTAAAAGCATTGTATTCAGATACAGCTTCACAAAAGGAAGGCTGGTCAGGGCCTTTGTATAGTTTTCTGACAGCCACCGGGCCGGAAGAATTGTCGGCGGAATCTGTACGCTTTCTGCCGGTGATTTAAAACTGGTAAGAAGCATCCAGATAAACGGAAAGATCATCAGAACTGCGCCCAGGGTGAGGGCACCATATATCATTATTTTATTTCTGCGGTACTTTTTCTGCAGGGAATCCATGCTGCTTCCTCCTTTTATACTTCATAATTTACCCATTTTTTCTGTCCCCGGAACTGAATTGCCGTTACAATACCGATTAAAAATACGGTCCAGATTACAATTGCAGATGCATATCCGCGGTTGCCTGCTACAAAGGACTCCCGGTAGAACAGATACATCAGAGACTGCGCACTGGTCAGTGCAGGATTGGTCTGATCAACCATCATGTAAATCAAATCATATACCTTCAAAGATGCCATCAGCCGCATAATCAGCACCACAAACAGCGTGGGGGAAACCATGGGAAGGGTGATGGAAAAGAACTGCTGAATTTTCGTGGCTCCGTCCAAATCAGCTGCCTCGTAATAGCTTTTAGAAATATTCTGGATTCCGGATAAAAGCAGAACTGCATCGTATCCCACCGAGCTCCACACAGCCACTGCCGCTGTTGCCGGAAGCACCAGCTTCGGATTGGTCAGCCAATTTATCCGGCTTCCCAGAATCTGATTGATAATACCGTATTCTGCATTAAAAATCCATTTCCAGACCATAGCCACTGCCGCCGGTGCAACTACCATCGGCAGAAAATAAATGGCGCGGAACGCAGTTTTTCCTGCAATCTTCGCATTCAGCAGCACTGCTGTTACCAGTGCCAGAAAAATCCCTGCCGGCACTGTTAAAATGCAGAAATAAATGGAATTCCAGGTTGCTTTCCAGAACTCCTGACTGGAAAACATTTTTACATAATTTCCAATACCGCTGATCTCGTAAAATCCAAATGGATGGGTGGTGGAAAAACTTAAAATCAGGGTCTGGATAAACGGATATACATTCAAAACGATCAGACCGATGATTGTAGGAGCTACCAGCAGATACCCCCATTTTGCCTCATCGCTTAAACCTCTTTTTCTTCCCATGCTTCCTTCCTCCTTTACGGCTCTGCCGCTTCATCTACCAGCTGCTGCATCCTTTCCAGCCCCTCATCCAGGGTCATACTGCCGCTGTAAATCTTCAAAAGCGTATCATTCACCTGTGTCTTCCAGTTGGGCCTGGATGCATTATTCACACTCTGAACTCCATAGGCAAACATCTCTGTGCATTTCTCTACGTTCATTTTATAATCAAATTTGTCAAATGCGCTGATCCAGGTGTCCTCCAGCCCCTCATAAGCAGGAATCGCAGCACCGGAAAGTCCCTGGACTCTCTGTCCTTCCTCAGAGCCGCAGAATTTCAAAAAATCAAGGGCGTAGGAAAGCTTTTTGCCGTGGGCTCCTGTTGCATAGGAAAGTCCATTGGAAATCGTGGCCCTTCCGTCACCTTTTTCCGGATCCGGACATTTCGGAAGCACGGCCACATCCCATTTTCCTTCCATTTCCGCATTATTCTCACGAAGAGACATCAGGTTCCAGTTTCCTTCCAGATACATTGCTCCCTGTCCGGAAAAGAAAGCATTTCCCGGAGCTGTTTCTGCAAAATAATTCTGATCCGGACACCATGGCTCTTTCTGAAGATTCACGTAAAATTCCATGGCTTTTCTCGTTGCCGGCTCCAGAAATCCTGCCTTCGTCTTATCCTCATTCAAAATACATCCGCCTGCCTGGTAAACAAAATTCCAGTATCCCAGCTGCTCATCCGCATAGGCCATGTATCCGTATTTTCCGGTCTTTTCATAAATCTGCGCTGAAGCCTGGCAAAGCGTATCCCAGGTCCATGTTTCATCAGGATAAGCAACTCCTGCCTGATCAAACAGCTCTCTGTTGTATATCAGCCCCACAGTATCCTTATCCTTGGGAACTCCGTAAAGTCTTCCGTCAGAGCCCCTGGCATTACCCAGAGAAATTTCAGAAAAATGCTTTTCATAATACTCCGGATCCTCCTCATCATAAAGCTCCGTCACATCAGCCAGCATTCCATAATCCGCATATTTCAAAATCTGATTGGTATGCATCCAGAAAATATCCGGAAGCTGGTTGGATTCTGCTGCCGCATCCAGCTTTGTCCAGTATTCATCCCAGCTGGTCACCTGAAGATCAATGGTTACATTCGGATGTGTCTTCTCATATTCATCAATCACTGCCTGCATTCCTGCTCTCTGAGCCGTATCCCATATCTGAAAAGACAGCTTTACTTTTCCGTCAGCAGTATCTTTGCTGCCGCATCCGGTCAGAGCCAGAATCGTCAGCAGCATGACTGCACAAAATCTCATTCCTTTTTTTGCTCTCTTATGCATCATATACCCCCTGTAGTGTAGTCTGGATTGGTATGGTTGAGAAATATCCGCGCGTTCTTTCTAACATCTATGATACCTGACCGGTCTTCAAACGTAAATACAGGGATTTTACTACTTTTATACCAAAATACAACTTTTCTGTTCTCTGCTTGATGTCTGGTCGCATTTTGGTATATAATAAAAGAAACCCCTCATTTTCCAACAAAAAAAAGCCCCGAATTATGACAAATCTGTCAATCTTTCGAAGCTGTTATCCATATTTTTGTGAGGTTTCACATTTTTTTAGAAAGGAAGATCCCGATTATGTCCAATTATCTCTTTTCTGTCTTTCCCAATGAAAACTTTGTTGATCTTGGTTTATACCAATATGGTTGGGAAGCCTGCTGCCCGCTTCACTCTTACGGACCTCATATCCGCAATCACTATCTTTTTCATTATGTAATATCCGGCACAGGGGTTCTGACTGCCGAGGATTCCAGCGGTGTTTCCAGGAGCTATCCTGTGCGAAGCGGAGAGGGCTTCCTTATTTTTCCGCACCAGGTTACCACCTACTGTGCAGATCAGGAACACCCCTGGGAATATGCCTGGGTAGAATTTGACGGACTGCGTGTTAAGGAGGCTCTTGATTTGGCCGGTCTTTCCCGGGATCATCCCATCTATCATTCCAATGCCAGAGATATTTCTGCAGAGCTGAAGCAGCTGATTCTCTATATTGCCCAGCATCCGGAAATGCCCCCTCTTCACCTGATTGGAAAGCTCTATCTGCTTTTAGACTGCATTACCCGCTCCTCTTCCAGCCGAAAGCCTCCAAAAACGGGAACACTTCGGGATTTTTACATCAGAGAAGCAACTTCTTTTATTGAACAGAATTTTCAGAATGATATTTCCGTAGAAGACATTGCAGCTTTCTGCAACCTGAACCGAAGCTATTTCGGAAGAATTTTTCGGGAGGCCGTAGGAAAAAGCCCCCAGGAATTTTTAATCAGCTATCGTATGACAAGAGCAACGGAGCTTCTGAAGCTGACGGAGCTTTCCATCAGTGATATTGGAAACGCCGTGGGATACCCCAATCAGCTTCATTTTTCCAGAGCCTTCCGCAGTGTCTACGGTATCTCTCCCCGTCAGTGGAGATCAGAAAATAAGGCCGGAAGCTGACTGTATCCGCTTCCCCTGCTCCAGCTCCAGAAGCCATTTTTTTCGTTCCAGACCTCCGGCATATCCGGTCAGCCTGTGATCCCTGCCAACCACACGGTGACAGGGAATCAGAAGCGATATCTTATTATGTCCCACAGCTCCGCCTGCCGCCTGGGCAGACATGGAGGTTCTGCCCAGCAAAGCAGCCGCCCTTTTGGCAAGCGCCCCATAGGTTGTGGTTTCTCCATAAGGGATCTGCAGCAAAAGCTCCCAGATCAGCTTTTGAAATGGCGTTCCCTGCATGTGAAGGGCCGGGAGAAAGTCCGGCTGCCTCCCCTGAAAGTACAGATCCAGCCATCGCTCTGTCTCCTCAAAAACAGGAAGTCTCCCGGTTTCGGTATTTTCTCCCAGACCTGCTGCAAAATACTTCTGTCCCCGAAACCACAGTCCGGTCAGTCCCTCCTCATCTGCCGCCAGAAGAATCTCTCCCAGCGGCGATTCGTATGTGCTGACAGCATTCATTTTCTTTTCCTCTCTTATTCTGCGTACATTTCTGTAGACAGATACCTGTCTCCCGTATCCGGAAGCAGCACGACAACGGTTTTTCCCTCGTTTTCCGGACGCTTTGCCACTTCTATGGCTGCCCAGAGCGCCGCACCGGAAGAAATCCCCACCAGAACTCCTTCTTTTTTTCCCAGAAGACGGCCGGTTTCAAAAGCATCCTCAGAGGTAACGGGAATCACCTCATCATAGACGGTTGTATCCAGAATCTCCGGAATAAATCCGGCGCCAATTCCCTGAAGCTTGTGAGCGCCTCCCTTTCCCCCGGAAAGAACAGGGGAATCCGACGGCTCCACTGCCACAACCTGAATCCTGGCATTCCTGGATTTTAAATAGCGTCCCGTTCCTGTTATGGTTCCTCCTGTTCCTACTCCTGCCACAAAGTAATCCACAGCTCCGTCTGTATCCTCCCAGATTTCCGGCCCTGTTGTCTCAAAATGGGCTCTGGGATTGGCCGGATTCACAAACTGTCCTGCCAGGAAAGCTCCGGGAATTTCCTTTACCAGCTCTTCTGCCTTTGCAATCGCTCCGCCCATTCCCCGGGCGCCATCTGTCAGAATCAGCTCTGCCCCGTAGGCTGTCATCAAAAGCCGACGCTCTGCAGACATGGAATCCGGCATAACAATAATCAGGCGGTAGCCTCTGGCTGCTGCAAGTGCAGCCAGACCGATTCCTGTATTTCCGGAGGTGGGCTCCACAATCACAGAATCCTTTGTCAGAATTCCTTTTTCTTCTGCATCATCCAGAATATATCTGGCAACCCGATCCTTCGCAGAACCGGCCGGGTTGAAGTATTCCAGCTTCGCCAGAAGTCTTGCCTTTAAATCAAACTGCCGTTCAAGATTTGTCAGCTCCAGCAAAGGTGTTTTTCCCACCAGCTGATCTACGGATGTATAAATATCTGCCATTTC
>UQFC01000107.1 GCA_900540335.1 uncultured Clostridium sp.
ACGCATCCTTTACCATCTCAGATGAAACTATGGAACGGTGTGCTGCCATGAAACCGGAAGGCGTCGGCTACCATATCCATGTAGCAGAGGGCATTGAAGATCTTCACGCCTGCTTAAAGGATCACGGCAAACGGATCATTGACCGTTTAATGGACTGGAATATTCTTGGCGAGAAAACCCTGACAGCTCACTGTATTTATGTGAACAAGCATGAGATGGAGCTTCTGAGAGATACCAACACCATGGTAGTACATAATCCGGAATCCAACATGGGCAATGCCTGCGGATGTCCGCCTACTATGGAAATCTTCCATACCGGAGTATTGACCGGACTTGGAACAGACGGATATACCCATGATATGACAGAATCTTATAAGGTAGCAAATATTCTTCACAAGCATCATCTGTGTGATGCCAATGCTGCCTGGGGAGAGGTTCCCGTTATGCTGTTTGAAAACAATGCAAAGATTGCAAACCGGTATTTCAAAAAGCCTCTGGGCGTTTTAAAAGAAGGTGCTGCGGCTGATGTGATTGTAACAGATTACAACCCCCTGACTCCCATGCATGCAGGAAATGTAAACGGCCATATTCTTTTCGGTATGACCGGACGCAGCGTAGTGACGACCATTGCAAACGGCAAGGTTCTCATGAAGGATCGGGTTCTTACAACCATTGATGAGGAAAAAGTAATGGCTGACTGCCGTCAGGCAGCTGCCCAGCTGGCAAAATCCATTAATGGATAAATAGAATAGGAGGAATACGTCATGAGCGACAGAATGACCCCAATGCCATTTGGTCAGATGATCAGATGGATTTTAAAAGAAAAGAAGGAACAGGGAACCGTATTTGGTGTTTATCATCCCTACCGTGCTGCTGATCAGTACAGCCGTCAGATTTTCGGACGGAAGCTGGAGACTCCCGTGGGACCGGCTGCAGGCCCCCACACACAGTTAACCCAGAACATTGCAGCTTCCTATTACGGAGGCAGCCGTTTCTTCGAGCTGAAAACAGTACAGATTCTCGATGGAGAGGATCTTCCGGTCAACAAGCCTTGTATCAAGGCAGATGACGAATGCTACAACTGTGAGTGGTCTACGGAGCTTTATGTTCCCCAGGCCCAGGACGAGTACATCAAAGCCTGGTTTTTATTAAGCGTCATGGCAAAAGAATTTGATCTGGGCGCAATGGACGGTTTCCAGTTCAACATGAGTGTGGGCTACGATCTGGAAGGAATCAAATCCGAAAAGGTAAACCGTTTTATTGATTCCATGATGAATGCAGCTGATACAGCAGCTTTCAAGGAGTGCAGACAGTATCTGTTAGATAACCTGTCTCTGTTCCAGAAGCTTACAAAAGAGGATGTAGAGGCTATTTCTCCTCACATCTGCAATTCTGTAACCCTGTCTACCCTGCACGGCTGCCCGCCTCAGGAAATTGAGAGAATTGCAACTTACCTGATTACAGAAAAGGGACTGAATACCTTTATTAAATGTAATCCGACTCTTCTGGGCTATGAATTTGCCAGAGAGACCATGGATAAGATGGGCTATGATTATGTGGCCTTTGGTGATTTCCACTTCAAGGACGATCTGCAGTATGAGGATGCGGTTCCCATGCTGAAACGGCTGATTGCTCTGAGCGCAGAAAAGGGACTGGAATTTGGCGTTAAGATTACCAACACCTTCCCGGTAGATGTAAAGCAGAACGAGCTTCCCAGCGAAGAGATGTATATGTCCGGAAAATCCCTGTATCCGCTGTCTATTGCTCTTGCAGCAAAGCTCAGCAAAGAATTTGACGGAAAACTTCGTATTTCCTATTCCGGCGGTGCAGATGCCTTTAACATTGACAAGATCGTAAAAGCAGGAATCTGGCCGGTTACTGTGGCAACCACCCTTTTAAAGCCCGGCGGATATCAGAGACTGGAGCAGCTTGCTCTGGCTACTCAGGAGGCAGGCGTTTCCTTCGACGGCGTTTCCTATGAAGCTGTTCAGAAGCTTGCCGATAAGGCTGTTACCGACAAACATCATGTGAAAGCAGTAAAGCCCCTTCCGTCCAGAAAACTGAACCGTCAGGTTCCGCTGACCGACTGCTTTGTTGCTCCCTGTAAAGAGGGATGTCCGATTCATCAGGATATTACGGCATACCTGCAGCTTGTAGGCGAAGGAAAAATGAAGGAAGCCATGGAGGTAATCACAGAAAAGAATCCGCTTCCGTTTATTACCGGTACCATCTGCGCACACAACTGTATGAGCAAATGTACCAGAAACTTCTATGAGCATCCGGTACATATCCGCAATGCGAAGCTGACTGCTGCAGAAGGCGGTTTTGACGCTCTGATGAAAGACTTAAAGGCAGGGGATGCCGAAAACGGAAAGACTGCAGCAATTGTAGGCGGCGGTCCGGCCGGTATGGCAGCAGCTTTCTTCCTCAGCAGAGCAGGATTTGCTGTAACTCTGTTTGAAAAAGAGGCTTCCCTGGGCGGTGTTGTAAAACATGTGATTCCCGGATTCCGTATTTCTGATGAAGCAATTGCCAATGATGTGGCTCTTGTAACTGCTTACGGCGCTAAGCTTCAGCTGAATACAAAGGTTGAGAATCTGGACAGCCTGAAGGATTCCTATGATTATGTACTGCTTGCTGCAGGCGCTTCTGAGCCGGGTGTTCTGAAGCTGGAAAAAGGCGAGCCGGTCAATGCTCTGGAATTTTTAGCAGACTTTAAGAAACATGACGGCAATCTGGATCTGGGCAAAAATGTTGTAGTAATCGGCGGCGGAAATACAGCTATGGATACAGCCAGAGCAGCAAAACGCACCAAAGGCGTAGAGCATGTATATCTGGTATACCGCAGAACCAAACGGTATATGCCGGCAGATGAGGAAGAGCTTGTTATGGCAGTAGAGGACGGCGTGGAATTCAAAGAGCTCCTGGCTCCGAAGGCTCTGGAAAACGGAATGCTGCTGTGTGACGTTATGAAGCTTGGTGATATGGATGCCTCCGGAAGACGCGGTGTCATTGCAACAGGAGAAACCGTTTCTGTACCGGCTGATACTGTAATTGCAGCAGTCGGAGAGAAGGTTCCCGCTCATTTCTATGAGGCATGCGGACTGAATCTTAACGAGCGCGGCAAGGTTCTGGTTAATCCGGACACCAAGGAATCCAGCGTAAAGAATGTATATGTAATCGGTGACGGTCTGGGCGGTCCGGCTACAGTTGTAGAAGCAATCCGCGATGCCCTGGCAGCATCTGAAGCCATTGCAGGAAGAAAGCTGGTACAGGACTTTGATGAAAAGGTTACCTCTGAGGATGTTTATCCCAGACGCGGTTCCCTTCTGGAAACCCAGGAAGGCCGTGTAGAAAGCGGACGCTGCTTAAGCTGCTCCTCCATCTGTGAAAACTGTGCAGAGGTATGTCCGAACCGCGCAAACCTGGCAATCCGGGTTCCGGGTATGGCAAAACATCAGATTATCCATGTGGATTATATGTGTAATGAGTGCGGAAACTGCCGGAGCTTCTGCCCTTATGACAGTGCTCCTTATCTGGATAAATTCACCTTGTTTGCCAATGTGGAAGATATGGACAACAGTAAGAATGAGGGCTTTACGGTATTAAATAAGGCTGAGGTTTCCTGCCGCGTCCGTTATCTGGGCAATATCATAGAATGGAAGTCTGGCGAAAAGACAGAGATTCCGGAAGCTCTCTGCAAGGTTATGGAAACTGTATGCAGAGATTATGAGTATCTGATTCAGTAAAATTATCTTTTGCGCCGGAAAACAGCAGTCTTCCTGTAAAGGAGAGCGCTGTTTTCTTGGCGCATGTATCTATCATCTGGTTTGTGATTATTTTCACACAGGGTTTCATTTTATAAAAGAAAAGGAAGGCGATGAACCATGAAAACATTGCTGAAAGGCGGACGGGTCGTATCCGGCAGCGGATGGATAGAGGCTGACGTTCTTTTAGAAGGTGATAAAATTTCCAGAGTAGAGGCTGATATTACAGACAGGGATGCCAGGGTTGTGGATGTGTCCGGACGTTTTGTATTTCCCGGATTTATTGATGCCCACACCCACTTTGATCTGGCTGTAGCAGGAACCGTAACTGCAGATGATTTTGAAACGGGAACCAGGGCAGCTGTCAGCGGAGGAACTACAACCATTGTGGATTTTGCCACCCAGTACCGTGGAGAAACCTTAAAAGAGGCTCTCGACAACTGGCACAAAAAGGCGGATCAAAAAAGCTCCTGCAACTACGGTTTTCACCTGGCCATTTCCGAATTTCCGGAATCCATCAGCAGAGAGCTGGAAGAAGTCATCCGTGACGGAGTCACTTCTTTTAAGCTGTACATGATTTATGATGACAATATGCTGGACGACGGCAGCATCTACAGGGTTTTGAAACGTCTGACGGAGCTTGGGGGCATTGCAGGCGTTCACTGTGAAAACAGCGACCTGGTAAAGGCCATGGTTCAGGAGCAGAAGGAGCTGGGAAATCTTACCACCAGCGCTCATCCTGCCAGCCGTCCGCCTCTGGTAGAGGCAGAAGCAGTTGACCGGCTGCTGAAGATTGCCGCTCTGGCTGATTCTCCGATTATTGTTGTGCATTTAAGCACAAAAGCCGGTCTTAAGGAGGTTCAAAGCGCCCGGGAGCAGGGGCAGGAGGTTTATCTGGAAACCTGTCCTCAGTATCTGCTTCTGGATGACAGCGTTTATGATCTGCCTGATTTCGAGGGCGGAAAATATATCATAGCGCCGCCTCTTAGAAAAAAAGAGGATCAGGAGGCACTCTGGGAGGCACTTGCCGACAATTCCATTCAGACCATTTCAACCGATCACTGCAGCTTTACTCTCAAACAGAAAGCCGCCGGAAAAGAAGATTTTACAAAAATTCCGGGTGGAATGGCAGGCGTGGAAACACGTCCTGTTCTGATGTATACCTGCGGAGTGGAGACCGGACGGATTACCATGGAGCAAATGTGCCGTCTGCTTTCGGAGAATCCTGCAAAGCTTTATGGAATGTATCCGCAAAAAGGGGTAATCGCGCCGGGAAGCGATGCGGATCTTGTTGTATGGAATCCGGAAGCAAAGTGGGTTTTGTCAGCAGAAAATCAGACAGCCAATGTGGATTACCAGACCTATGAGGGCTATCCGGTAAAGGGGATTGCAGAGCAGGTTTATGTGAATGGACAGCTTGCTGCTGAAAACGGAAAAGTTGTAAAGGAACACCTGGGACAGTATGTAAAACGGAAACCCTACACGAAGCTTTCCTGAATCATACCGTTCCTTTCATATTCAGAAATGCAAAAAGAAAGGGGTTTACGCTGTGGCAACATTTAAAGTAAATGGAGCTGTTGTAACACCGTCTAAGAATCAGAAGCTGCTTCGTTATTTAAGAGACGAGCTTCATCTGTATTCAGTAAAAGACGGTTGCAGTGAGGGCGCGTGCGGTACCTGTACCGTAATCATTGACGGAGAAACGGTAAAGGCATGTGTACCTGACACAGACACTCTGGAAGGAAAAAATATCATTACCGTTGAGGGCCTGACAGAGTGGGAGAGCAAGGTGTTTACCTATTCCTACGGAGAGGCAGGAGCAGTACAGTGCGGCTTCTGTATTCCGGGAATGATTATGTGCACCAAGGCTCTTCTGGACAAAAATCCGGATCCGACAGAAGAAGAAATTCGTTACGCTCTGCGCAACAACTACTGCCGCTGTACCGGATATGTAAAAATCATTGCAGCAGTCAAGCTGGCTGCAAAAATCATGAGAGAGGGAACCATTCCGGAAAATGGTACGAATAACTGGAAAATGGGTTCCAGCGTTCACCGGATTGATGTCGAGGAGAAGGTTCTGGGCTATGGAAAATACCCGGATGACTACGATCTGGAGGGAATGCTTCACGTAGCAGTTCTGCGAAGCAAATACCCACGCGCCAGAGTTCTTTCCATCGACACCTCTGCTGCAAAAGCTATGGACGGCGTAGCTGCTGTCTTTACCGCTGAGGATGTTCCCGGAGAAAATAAGGTAGGACATTTAAAGCACGATCAGTATTCTCTGATCCCTGTAGGAGGACTGACTCATTATCTTGGAGACGGAATTGCCCTGATTGCTGCTGAAACAGCAGAAATAGCCGAAAAGGCCAAAAAGCTGGTAAAAGTTGAATACGAGGTTCTGACTCCTGTAAGAAACATTCAGGAGGCGGCTGCTCCGGATGCTCCAAAGGTATTTGATGAAGAGGAGAATAATATCTGCTCTTACAAGCATATCAGCCGGGGAAATGCAGAGGAAGCCATTAAAAATTCCAAGCATGTAATTTCCCACCATTTCGAGACTCCGTGGACCGAGCATGCCTTCCTGGAACCGGAATGCGCTGTTGCTTATATTGACGAGGATGATGACGTTTTTGTTTATTCAACGGATCAGTCTGCCCATCAGACCCTTCATGAATGTCAGATGATTCTCGGAACAGATAAGGTAAAGGTTCAGAACGCCCTGGTTGGCGGCGGCTTCGGCGGCAAGGAGGATATGACTGTTCAGCATCTTGCAGCCATGGTTACTTATCTTACCAGACGTCCTGCAAAGGTTAAGCTGTCCCGGGAAGAATCCCTTCTGGTTCATCCCAAGCGCCATCACTTTGAAATGGATTTTACCATGGGCTGTGATGAAAACGGAAAAATCATGGGTGTGCAGGCAAAGGTATACTCTGATACCGGCGCATTCATGTCTCTTGGAGGCCCGGTTCTGGAACGAGCCTGTACCCATGCGGCAGGTCCCTACAACTATCAGAATTTCGATATTGAAGGAACTGCATACTATACCAACAATCCGCCGGCAGGCGCTTTCCGCGGCTTCGGCGTAACTCAGACCTGCTTTGTAACAGAAACTCTCTTAAACATGATGGCTGACGAGGTGGGAATCACTCCGTGGGAAATCCGTTACCGCAACGCAATCCGTCCCGGTCAGGTTCTGCCCAACGGTCAGATTGTAGATGAATCCACCGGTCTTGTCGAGACTCTGGAAGCCATCAAAGAAGATTATGATGCCGCAATGGCAGCCGGCAAGCCGGTTGGTATCGGATGTGCCATGAAGAATGCCGGTGTAGGCGTTGGAATCCCGGATACCGGACGTGTAAAGCTGATTGTGGAGGATGACAACAAGCTTCACATTTATGCAGGCGCTTCCTGCATCGGACAGGGACTGGGAACTGTGCTTGTCCAGATTGTCGTTGAGGAAACGGATCTTCCGGCTGACAGCATTGTATACGAACGAAGCAATACCTGGATCGCCCTCGACTCCGGAACCACCTCCGGTTCCCGTCAGACTCTGATTACCGGCGAGGCCTGTATGAGAGCCTGCCGCGAGCTGATGAAGGAGCTGAATGCAGGAAAATCCCTGGCTGATGTAAAGGGTCAGGTTTTCTATGGAGAATACCTTGCAAAAACAGATCCTCTTGGAGCAGATGTTCCTAATCCGGTATCCCATGTTGCATACGGATATGCAACCCAGATGTGTATCATTGATCCTGAAACAGGAAAGATTGAAAAGATGGTTGCTGCTCATGATGTGGGAAAGGCTGTCAATCCGCTGTCCTGCGAAGGCCAGATTGAAGGCGGAGTTGTCATGTCCATGGGTTATGCCCTGACGGAGCGATATCCGATTGATGACAACTGCAAGCCCATTGACAAATACGGCTCTCTGGGGCTGTTCAGAGCCCATGAGCTTCCGGAAATCAAGGCCATTGTTATTGACAAGCCGGGACTGAAGGTTGCCGGCGGCGCTATCGGTATCGGTGAAATTACCTCCATTCCTACTGCGCCAGCCATTGCCGATGCCTATTTCCGTTACGATCACGAGAGACGTTATGAGCTCCCGCTGAAAAATACACCTTATGAAAGGAAGTGGTAACTATGGCAGCAAAGAAAAAATTTCCCTATCATTCTGCATTTGTTGCCTGCAACGGCGGATGTCATGAAGGAAACAGCGATGCCTCCTGTTCCTACGGCTGTATAGCCTGCGGTCTGTGCGTCAACACCTGTCCCTACGGTGCCATTTCCATGAATGAATACGGCGTTGCCGAGGTAGACGAGAAAAAATGTACCGGCTGCGGTCGATGTGCAGAAGCATGTCCCCAGCAGATCATCCATATTCATGAGGATGCCAATTTTATTGCTGTAAAATGTTCCAATCATGACAAGGGTGCTGCTGCCAGAAAGCAGTGTGACGTCAGCTGTATCGGATGCGGCATTTGTGAAAAAACATGTACCGCCTCTGCCATTCATGTAATCGACAACTGCGCAGTGATTGACGAAAAGTATTGTCTGAGCTGCGGAATGTGTGCTGTTAAATGTCCGCGCCATGCCATTTATGATTTAAGAGGAGTGCTGACTCCGGCAAGATAAGGCAGAAAAAAGCAGTGAATCAAAGATCCGCCGCTCCATGGAAGAGAAATCCTCTGTGGAGCGGCAGTTTTTATGTCATAGGATTAGGGTGTCAAAAGACACATTAACATTCATTGATTTTTGTTTGTAC
>UQFC01000108.1 GCA_900540335.1 uncultured Clostridium sp.
ATTTCAACCCACACTCCCGCAAGGGGAGTGACACCTCGTAGGTGATATCTGGTATATAAAATTCACCAATTTCAACCCACACTCCCGCAAGGGGAGTGACGCCAAGGCACGTTCAAGCGTTGACTGCGGAATCTATTTCAACCCACACTCCCGCAAGGGGAGTGACACTGAGCGACTGCCGATTAAACAACATCTCCCGATTTCAACCCACACTCCCGCAAGGGGAGTGACATTTTATTAATTTTTCAGCTCAACCATAGGCAAATTTCAACCCACACTCCCGCAAGGGGAGTGACTGTAAAACAAACAATTTTCCATTTAAATATTTTCCTTTTTTTTACACAATTTACTAGTTTTTTTCATCAAACATCTCCTTATTTTCATTTTATTTCTTTTTTTACGCAAAATCCTGGTGCGAATCTCCCGGTAGTTTTAATGTCACTTCTGATTCGCACCTGATATGCCCTTCTGACAGCAAACATGAGTCATTTTTACCAGAAAATTTCCTGTTTTTCTGAAGCAATATCAAAATGCATAAAAACCGCTTTCTATGCCATCGCAGCATTCTCTTTAAATCATTTTTTAGAAAATACTGGTTAAATCAGCATCTTCTTTATATTTCAGACAAATCTCTCATACCAGCAAAAATCCTAGCCTTCCCATGCTCTTTAGAAACTGGTATTACAAAATCAAAACATCATCTGCAGCAAGTCCTCGCTCAACCCCAACATGCTCCACTTTTGTTTTATAATTATTCCCCAGATAATAAAAGCGCAGACTGTCTCTGCTTTCATCTATAATATCTGTCAGTATTGCCTTTAACTGAACACATTGGGCAGAATCCAGCATACACTCAAAAACTGAATTCTGCACTCTTCTTCCATAGTTAACACATTGTTTTGCAACCTTACGCAGTCTGGTTTTTCCTGCTGCGGTTTCCGTATTTACATCATATGTGATCAAAACCAGCATGAAAATCCCTCACTTCCATAAAAATGGAGGATATTCCTCCAGATCCCCGCGCAAATGACGGGCAAGCAGCATTCCCTGTACAAAGGGAATCAATCCCCACTCCACCTTTTCTTTCAAAAAAGGATGAGTAATTACTTCTTTCTTCTTTTTCTGCCATTCTGTAAGGATCAATTTTCTTGCGGACTCCTTTAAAAGTACTGCCTGATTTTCTTTTTTCTCAAAATCCTTTCCACTGATCATTTTTTTGTTAATCAAAGTGAGTACAAATCTGTCTGCCTGTGCACAACGCAGTTCCTCCATAATATCCAGAGCCAAAGAAATTCGTCCCGGTCTGTCCGTATGCATAAATCCTACATAAGGATCCAGTCCTGTTGATTCCAGCGCTGAAGCAGTGGAATTGGCAAGAAGTGTATACACAAACGACAACAATGCATTTACAGGATCCCGGGGCGGCCGCTTATTTCTTCCCTGAAAAGAAAAATCTTTTTTCTGCTGCAGAATCAACTCATCAAAAACACTAAAATACACGCGTGCAGCTTCTCCCTCTAAACCGCGCAGTCTGTCCTTATTTGTACATATGCGAATTTCAGTTAGAGACACACTTAAAAACTCCGATGCCCTTTTAACACGTTCCTTATCAATCTGCATTCCATGATCCCGGACTGCTCTTTCTAATACCCATCTTGCATTATATACCTTGCCAAGCACGCAGTTTTTTGCAATTAACAGACTCTGTTCCTCATTTTGCGAAACAGCATACTGTGTTTTCCGCAGCAGTACATTTCCTCTGACTTTTCCAGTTACGCGGGCAAGGAAGTTTCCCTGTGGTGTCAGAAAGCACAGGGATACATCCCTTTTCGCACATGCCCCCATAAGAGCCGGACTTGCCCCTCTATAACCAAAGGAAACAATTCCCTCCAGATTATGCAGAGGCAGTCTTCCTAATTCTTTCTCATCTTCCAAAACCACTACATTTTCACCATCCAGAGCAAGATAACTGTCTTGTGACGTAACATACAAAGTATTCTGCAGTTTTTTCATTTTTCTTCCTCCGAAAGCATTTCATTGATATATCCGGAGACACTTCTGCTTTTTCCAAGCTTTGGCATACAGATTTCCTGCAGCGAACAGGCATTGCAGCTCTTGCTCCACTTCACCTTCGGCGTATATCCCCGGGCATAAAGCTGGTGCATCTCATCAAACATTTCCCGAACCTTCTGTCGAAGTTCCTCTGTAAATAAAACGTTTTCTCTTCTTCTGGTCTCCCCGTAGAACAGAGCACCTTCCTCGATTTTTACCGAAAACATTTCTTCCAGACACATTGCCTGAGCAGTCAGCTGCAATCTGTCCACATCCGTGCTTTTTGTTCTTCCCCGTTTATATTCCACCGGATAGATCCGATACAGCCCTCTGTGTCCATAAAGTCTGATACCGTCCTCCACCTTGTGAAATTCCACCACATCACACTCTCCCGATATTCCCATATTTTCAGAAGAAACAGGAAGTGCATGAACTACAAGCATATTCTTTGATTTTTCTTTCAGCTTCGGATCATGTGCTCTTTCATGCATCAGTGCACCTTCTGCTGTCCGTACATTTTCCGCCCACTGCTGTTCAATGTGAATCAGTGCCCACTGCCTTCTGCAAAATGCGAAATGCTGGATTCCGGAAAGCATCAGGAAATCATCCTCTGCATATTTTTTCATATTTTCCGAATCACTTCCACAGAATCAGGGATCTGATCCTCGTGAATGGTAACCGTATAGTCCGAAAATCTTCTTGCAGCCCCAACCCCATCTTTTTTCTTGATTTCCACGGAATCGAACAATTTATAAGCAGGGCAGTTTCCCAATTCTGTACTGTGCTTAAACACAATTAATTCCCTGACCGACATATTTCCTCTTGCTGCAGAGTGATCAATTTCAAACATATTGATGATAGCCTGCCACAGCAACTCCAGATCTTCTTCCGAAAATCCTGTCACTCTTCGAGCCAGATTTGCAGAAATATATCCCTCTGTACGATAAAGGGCATAGGGTACAACAGCCTTTCTGCCCATTTCTGTCTTTTTCTCTGCCGCATCCTTTTCCGTTGTAATCGCAACTCTTGTAATCGCAATTTCCTGACTGATAATCGGATCAATACTCCTTGCAAAACCAAGCTGAACCGGTCCTCTAACCTGTCCACAGTTCAATGCCGCTTTTACAAAGGTAGTCATTACGGCACCAAAGGTACGAATATCAAAGAAATTCCGGCACATAAAATCATGGATTTTAACATCTACATCCGGATCTTTTTTCTTTGCATCCTTGATTCCTTTTTCATCCAGACCAAGATACGCGCATGCTTCACTGTCACTTCGATTCAACGGAATACCTTCTTTTATATAAATCCGATAGCCTGCCTCATCCTCCTTCAGGGTTTCAACATAATTTCTGATCTTACGTTTCAGACAAACATCTGTAACAATTCCATACCCGCTTTCCGGATCAATTCTGGGAAGATTTCCTGCATCCGGATCACCGTTTGGATTTCCGTTTTCCACATCAAACAGGATCATAAATTCATATCTGTTTTTAATCGCCTCACTCATCTTACTTCTCCTCCTTTTTTTCAAACCGTTTCTGCTGCTGATGGTAATATCCCAAAATAAACTGCCCCTGCTGCTCCAAAGACAGCATTTTCGGAACTCCATCTGATGGAATCATCCCCTGCAATCGAGTCAATTCTCTTTCATAATAATATTTTCTTCCCTCCGGCAATTTCCTTATATGACTGTTTTTCAGTTTAAATAATACTGGAAAAATCAACGCCGGTGTTGCACAGGCGGAATTAAAATATCGATCCTTGATGGTAGCGTTGATAGCATTGCTTGCTTCCTCCTGAATTGCCTCCAGCACGGAAAATTCTCTTCCGAGCACATATGCAATATCCCTGCACTCCTCATTTAGCTCCACGAAATCCTCTCCTTTCATATTCAGTTCCTGACGGTTTCTCAACAAATATGCCTTAATGATTGCCGCCCTTCCCCTTGTGATTTTATAAGAATGGGCATCTTTATCATCCTGCTCTGCCCGGATTCTCGATAAAACTGCCGAGTACAGACTCTCCGGATATCGTCCTCCTGAAAGAACTGCCTCAAATGTCCTTCCAGCCATTCCGGCATGCGGTTTTTTATCTTTCATTTTCTGATTGATCGTTTCCTGAAGCATCCTCCAGATCCCCAGATATTCCATGCCATCAGTTGCCCTGCGGACGATTTCCATTCTGTCATAATGTTCTTTTATATGTCTTAAAATTGCTCCAAGGCTGTCTGTATAGAAAAATCTGACAGAAAGCCTCGCTGCATTCGGAGACAGACCCAGAATATAAAACTTTTGTTCCAGATTGATATTTTCCTCCACCTCGGAAACCTCAACCATTCTTCCCTTTTCCAGATCTTCAAACACACCCTTTACCAGCTCCTGATTATCTATCGTCGGCTCACTGGCTGCCAAAAACAAATCCTGACAGACCGGTTTTGCATCCTCCGCCCAATAAACAACCGTTGTATCTCCAATCTGTTTCACATATTTTTTCTGGGAAAGAAGATAATTCAATGCTGTTGTATATGCAAATACCGCATAATTTCCAACAGGCGCATTGTTGCTCTGAGTTTTTTCAAAGGACTCAAAGGCCGGAGCATTAAAAGAAACCAGCGCAGCCCCGCTGGACTGTGCCCCCGGTACCCCTTTAATCGGATTATGAATCCGGGCAATCCTGGTCTTTTTCCCGGTGACCAGGCAGATTCCTTCCTCTCCCTCCTCTTCCTCCATATAGATCTGTTCCCACCGATGTTTGACATCCGGATCTTCATGAACATATTTTTCATCCACATAAAAAACTATGTTTCCTCCGGCAGTCAGCTCCTCCCATTTTTCATTTATTTCCTGATTTTCTCTTGCTTTTTCAGGATCCCACACTTCAAAAAATGCCCGAACTGCTGATGCTCTGCCTCCAGAAAGTCCTTCCAGTATTTCCAGATGTTTCTTTTTCGCAGCCATAAAGCATTCCAGGTTCCTTTTCCCTGCCCCGTTGGCATCCACTCCAAGCATATATTTGGAATTATCACAGAGAAAGTTTGCCTTGATACCAGAAGAACGGGCTGTCAGTTCCGGTATAATCAGCTTTTGCGGAACTTCAACTGTCTTCTTTCCCCTCTTCTCCGTTTCTTTCAGCGGAATAATCCCTGCAATACTTCCATCTGAACGCAGATTCAATGCAAATGACACTTTTGCGCTGCACCATCCCGGGCGGGAAACCACACCTTTCTCTGCCAGCTGTTCATAATACCCTGTCAATGACTGCAAAATCATCGAATCACCTCGCAATCTGCCACATCAATCACACCGCGCCGCATCACTGCCCGGAAGAACATCGGTTCTATCACGCCATCTTTCTGATAATCCATATCATACAGCATAAATCCCAGATCCCGTTCCGCTTCCTCCTCGTATGCGGTTTTTACCTCATTCTCCTCAAATAGTTCAAAATTCGCCGGGAATTCCCTTGTTCCAAAATAAGGCATCTGGAAACACTCTCCCCGCTTAAGCCTGCGCCTTATAATATCCTTAAACTTGCCCGGATTATCTGTCTTATTTGCATTTTCTGTCATTTCAAAATGTGCTTCTATCACATATTCCACATCTTTCAAAAGAAGAGAAGCTCTCTGCACAATTTCTTCTTTTGCGGAAAGAGAAAGTTCCTTTTTTCCGCCGTTCATCACATTTAAAATGTTTCCTCCGGAAATCTTGCTTTTTATCTCATTGCGCCTGATATTTGTAAACGTGATTGGACGACATACATAAATTTTATCAATCTTCCATCTAAGGCCCGGGTGCCAATAAACGGATTCCAGAATTCCCCGCGCCGCAGACGGTGTTATCACGTCATAGCTGCAGCGCTCTACCTTCATTTCCGGTCTGGAAAACAACGCATACTCTCCCCAGACTCTCACTCTGATGCCATATCCCATGTCACATCCTCCTTTCAAAAAAACACGGCTTCCCCAAAATCCACATCCATCCTCATCCCCCTGTCTTCCGTATATTGTTCATGATCGCGCAAAACTGCTATTTCTGAATCCAAAATGTTTAAATAGCCTGCCGCCTCCAGTTTTTCAAAATCTTTTTCATAAATCTGAATACTGTAATGGCCAGTTTCCCTTAACAGTTTTCTTGACCGCTCTCCGACAAGCAATCGCTTCTCCAATTCAGCCGCCCTGGCTTCCTTTCCAATCAAAATCGTCTTTGTCCTGTCTTCGATCAGTTTAAAATCCCTGGCTACCGAAGCAAACGGATAATCTGCCCGAAGTGCTCCGCTTTCAAATCGCTCTATCATATTCTTTTCATCCAGCCTTCCATCCTTTAAATAATGAAGCTGCCTGAAATAACTCTCAATCGACTGCAGGGAAGAAATATCCTCGAACTGCTCTGATACTATTTTTGCTGTCTCTGCTGGAAGTCTCTGTTCCGCAGGAAGCTTCATTGGTTCGATTATCTCAAAAACATAGGTTTTGCTTTCCTCCAGACTGCGTTTCCCTTCCCGGTTGCACCGTCCCGCCGCCTGCACCACAGAATCCACTCCTGCCAGTTCACGATATACGGTTTCAAAATCAAGATCCACCCCAGCTTCCACCAGGCTCGTAGCAACAACAATACACCTCTTTCCTTTTCCCAGACGTTCTCGGATATTGGCAAGTACTCTTTTTCGATGCTCTGGATACATATAAGTCGAAAGATGAAAAATTCCATCCCCTTTCAGTCCGTCATAAATTTTCTGTACCCGTTTCCTGTTATTCAGGATACAGAGCGCCCTCTCTTCTCGTCCAAGCCGTTCCAACAGCTCTGATTCAGCAATTTTCCCCAAAGCTTCCACGCTCGTTCTTTTAAAAAATTCAAACTGCTCCTCCACATCTGGACATAGTTCCTGAATCTGAATATTCTCAGGGAAAAACCCCTGCAGACATGGCTGCGTCGCTGTACAAAGAACCAGCGTACTGCCATAATTAACTGCCAGTTCTGCCATCGCCCTGACACATGGTTTTAAATAAGCTGATGGAATCATTTGCGCTTCATCAAAGATAATAACACTGTTGGCGAAATTATGAAGCTTTCTGCATTTTGATGATTTGTTGGAAAATAATGATTCAAAAAATTCTGCATTTGTAGTGACAACCACAGGCTTATCAAAATTCTCCGCCGCAAGCTGCATTGGCTTAAATTCCTCCCGGTCATCATATTCCACGTTGGAATGACACTCCAAAACTGCATCTCCACCTAAAATATTCCGAAAAACCTCAGCATTCTGTTCTATAATACTCATATACGGGATTACATAGATGATTCTCTCCTTCCCATAGGTACAGGCATGCTGCAGCGCGAAAGCAAGAGATGACACGGTTTTTCCTCCTCCCGTCGGAACCGTCAGACTAAATACCCCCGGCATTTCTTTTCCCTTCCGGATACATGCTGACAGAATCTCCGTCCTTCTGCCATTTACCGTTGTCCGATCAGTATTTTTCATCCAGCTTCCCACATATGTCATAAGCTTTTCCAAATGCTTCTCCGAAACAGTTTCCGGCTCCCGCTTTGTATTCCCGTCTTTCATAAACTGCTCTGTGTCAAGAAAATCAGCATCCACCAAACAGGAATAAACCATTCTTACAAAAAAGGAGACTGTAAATCCTCCTTTGCCAATCATGCTGACCAAAGGCCTCTGAATCTCCGGAATCTCGATTTCCTTCCGGTAATCTCCGTACTCTGGAACATTCTTTTTCAACCTTTCCTTTAAACTTGCCGTTCCTTTTCCGTCCGCTTTTTCCTCACCATTGGGCAAACCGGCATGGTGCCCTGCTGCACAGTATGCCGCCAGCGCATGAAATCCCTTTTTCCCGTACAGCTCCTTCGCCCCCGCCGTAGAATGATCAACAGGGGGACCTCCTTTCAATCGCTGCTGAAACTCCCGGGAATATTTTCCTGTATCATGAACCATTCCACAGCAGTACCCCCAGGATTCCGCCTGAAAGCGCCCTGCAAATTTCCCTGCCAGCTCTGCAACATTCCGGGAATGCTCCAGCACAGTCTGTTCCCTCTCCCCATCTTCACTGACATGCGCAAGATACTTCATAAGCTCCCCCCTTATTAGTTTTACAGCCTGAATTCCTATATGCTTTTCATTGTACTTTTAATATATCACTCTTCACTTTATGAGTCAATAATTATTTTTAATTTAAATGAAATATAACTACGAATTGTTTTCCTAACAAGTTTCTATATCCAGGGATTCCATATCTGAATACAGAAACAGAACCTATTGACAAATGCCCATATGCCAAGTAAACTATGCTCGTCAGAGGTAACTCTGTGGATTGAAATATTTATATTAACAATGTAGCAAAAGGGGGCTGTGAAAAAACTCGATTGAGTTTTTTCACATCCCCTT
>UQFC01000109.1 GCA_900540335.1 uncultured Clostridium sp.
AATCGCCGTTTTTCTTCTAAAATGCAAAATGGTGTCCAGAAATTGTGCAGGAATCTTCATTTTCCTTCCAAAATGCAAAACCAGGCCTTGATATTGTGCATAAAATCCATCCCATCAGGCGGACACGCCAAATACACATTTATACAAAAAACAGCGCTGCTCCATAGATGCTTTTTCACCTACTTCGCAGCGCTATTTTTTTTCCTTTGAAAGTATTTGCTCTGTCTGGCTGACAGGATATTATATTATCATCTTTAATCCGCAGTTAAGTTTTTCTGTGCGGTTGCCAGCATCAGCTTAATCCGGTTCAGCTGGTTCACTTCACTGGCGCCGGGATCGTAGTCTACAGCAATGATGTTGGCGCCGGGATTGGTCCGGCGAAGCTCTTTGATTACGCCTTTTCCGACAATATGGTTGGGCAGACAGCCAAAGGGCTGGGTGCAGACAATGTTTTCTACACCAGAGTGAAGCAGTTCCAGCATTTCTCCGGTCAAAAACCAGCCTTCGCCGGTCTGATTGCCCAAAGAAACATATTCCTTGGCCATATCGGCCAGTTCCCAGATGCGGGAAGGGGGCGTAAAGTGTTCGCTGGCATCCAGCTCCCTGCGGGCCACCTTCCGGAAATATTCCAGAAGAGAAATGCCAAGGTTGCACAGACGGGCAGTGGAGCGTTTGCCTCCCAGGTGATCGGCCTTAAAGTTGTTATTGTAGAAGCAGTACAGCAGGAAATCCATCAGATCCGGAACGACAGCCTCAGCACCCTCGGATTCCAGCAGCTCTACAATGTGGTTGTTGGCCAGAGGAGAGAATTTTACAAGAATCTCGCCTACAATGCCTACGCGGGGTTTTTTCACATCCATTCTGGGAAGACGGTCAAAATCGCGGACAATCCCGCGGATGTTTCTTCCGAATTCAATCATACCGGCTGCCCTGGTGGAAAGGCTGGCAATGCAGCGCTTTTTCCATTTTTCGTGGAGGGCATTGGCAGAGCCGGGGTCCTTTTCATAGGGACGGGTTGCATAGAGAACCCGCATGAAAATATCACCATAAACCACAGCCTGCATGGCTTTGGTGATCAGTCCCGGAGTCATGGTAAAGCCGGGATTGGTTTCCATACCGTTGGCATTGACAGAAATAACAGGAATCTGAGGCATTCCCGCCTTTTCCAGAGCCCGGCGGATAAATCCAATGTAATTGGAGGCACGGCAGCCGCCGCCGGTCTGAGTCATAAATACAGCTGTTTTATTCAAATCATATTTTCCTGAAAGAAGGGCAGACATGATCTGTCCGATCACAATCAGGGAAGGATAGCAGGCGTCATTGTTGACGTACTGAAGTCCGGTGTCAATGGATTCCCGGCTGTCATTCTGAAGGATTTCGATGCGGTACCCGAAGGCCCGGATGGCAGGCTCAATCAAATCAAAATGAATGGGCGACATCTGAGGGCATAACAGGGTATAATCCCGCTTCATTTCTTTGGTAAAGACAACCCGGTTGTAGGCGCTGGAAACGACCCTGCGCTCCAGGGTCTTCTGGTTCCTGACACGAAGCGCTGCAATCAGGGAGCGGATTCGGATTCTGGCAGCTCCCAGGTTGTTGACCTCGTCGATTTTCAGTACCGTATAAATTTTTCCGGCGCTGGACAGAATATCATGAACCTGATCGGTGGTGACTGCGTCAAGGCCGCAGCCAAAGGAATTCAGCTGGATCAGATCCAGACAGTCACAGGTTTTAACATAGGAAGCCGCCCGGTACAGCCTGGAGTGGTACATCCACTGATCAGTTACAACAAGAGGCCGTTCCACCTGGCCCAGGTGACTGACAGAGTCCTCTGTGAGAACTGCAAATCCGTAAGAGGTGATAAGCTCCGGAATGCCGTGGTGAATCTCCGGATCCACATGGTAGGGACGTCCGGCAAGAACAATGCCGTGCCGGTCATGCTCCTTCAGCCATGCAATGGTTTCCTCGCCCTTTTTCTCCATATCCCGGCGGCAGGCCAGAAGCTCCTGCCAGCCTGCATGAGCAGCCTTCTGAATTTCAACGGAAGAAATCTCATATTCCCGGCCGAATTCCACAATCAGCTGCTTTGTCAGAATCTCTTCACTGGTAAAGGCAAAGAAAGGATTCATAAAGCGAATATGGTTTTCCGCCAGCTCCTCCACATTGTTTTTGATGTTTTCTGCGTAAGAGGTAACCATGGGGCAGTTGTAATGGTTTCCTGCATCAGGAGTTTCATTCCGCTCATAGGGGATGCAGGGATAAAAAATGTCTTGAACACCCTGCTTAATCAGCCAGGTAATATGACCATGAACCAGCTTTGCCGGATAGCACTCGGACTCGCTGGGAATAGATTCGATACCCAGTTCGTACAGCTGTCTGGTGGACTGCGGGGAAAGAAGGACGGAGAAGCCCAGCTCTTTGAAAAATACAGCCCAGAAGGGGAAATCCTCATACATATTCAGAACTCTGGGAATACCAATCACGCCGCGGGGAGCCTGATCAGCTGTAAGAGGCTCGTAGCCAAATACACGGCGGAATTTGTAGTCGAAGAGGTTGGGAACCTCTTTTTTTGATTTTTCCCGTCCCAGTCCGCGCTCGCACCGGTTTCCACTGATAAACTGGCGTCCTCCTTCGAAACGGTTGACGGTCAGAACACAGTGGTTGGTGCAGCCCTTGCAGCGTGCCATGGAGGTTTCGTACTTTAACTCCAGGATCTTGTCCAAGGGCAGCATGGTGGAGGTTTTCTGGCTGCTGTACCGGTCTCTGGCGATTAAAGCAGCGCCGAAGGCTCCCATGATTCCTGCAATATCCGGGCGAATGGCTTCACAGCCTGAGATTTTCTCAAAGCTTCTCAGGACAGCATCGTTGTAAAAGGTTCCGCCTTGGACTACCACATGCTCTCCCAGATCAGAGGGACGGGTAATTTTAATTACCTTAAATAATGCATTTTTAATGACAGAGTAAGCCAGTCCTGCAGAAATATCTGCAACAGAAGCGCCTTCCTTCTGCGCCTGCTTTACATTGGAATTCATAAATACAGTGCAGCGGGTGCCCAGGTCTGTAGGATTTTTGGCAAACAGAGCTTCTTTTGCGAAATCAACCACACTGTAGTTTAAGGATTTCGCAAAGGTTTCAATAAAGGAGCCGCAGCCGGAGGAGCAGGCCTCGTTCAGCTGAACGCTGTCCACGGTGCTGTCCTTGATTTTGATGCATTTCATATCCTGGCCGCCAATATCCAGAATACAGTCTACATCCGGCTCAAAAAAGGCAGCGGCATAGTAGTGGGAAATGGTTTCCACCTCTCCCTCATCCAGCATCAGAGCGGCTTTTAAAAGCGCCTCTCCATAGCCGGTTGAGCAGGACCAGGCAATTTTTGCCGTGTCCGGAAGCTGCTGACGGATTTCTCCGATAGCCCGTATGGCTGTGGCAATGGTGCTGCCGTTGTTGTTGTCATAAAAATGATAAAGAAGACTTCCGTCCTCTGCAACAAGGGCTACCTTGGTTGTAGTGGAACCGGCGTCAATGCCCAGAAAGCAGTTTCCGCTGTAGGAGGAAAGGTCTGCTTTTTTTACACAGCTTTTGCTGTGGCGGCTGCAGAAATCCTCATATTCCTGCTGTGAGGCAAACAGCGGTTCCATGCGCTTAACCTCAAACTCCATCTGAATACCGGAGGAAAGGCGTTCGATCAGTCCGGTCAGGGAACCGGAGGTCTCCTCCTTTGCATTCATGGCAGCTCCTGTGGCTGCAAAAAGATGGGAGTGATCCGGCGCCACAATATGATCCGCATCCAGATTCAGAGTACGGATAAAGGCCTGTCTCAGCTCCGGCAGGAAGTGAAGGGGGCCGCCCAGAAAAGCAACGGTACCGCGGATAGGCTTTCCGCAGGCAAGTCCGCTGATTGTCTGGTTTACGACTGCCTGAAAAATAGAGGCAGCCAGATCCTCCCTGGTAGCCCCTTCGTTGATCAGCGGCTGAATATCAGATTTTGCAAATACGCCGCACCGGGCTGCAATGGGATAAATCATCTGATAATGCCTTGCGTAATCATTCAGTCCAGATGCGTCTGTCTGCAGCAGAGCAGCCATCTGATCAATAAAAGAACCGGTGCCGCCGGCACAGATTCCGTTCATTCGCTGGTCAATTCCTCCGGTAAAATAAATGATCTTTGCATCTTCTCCGCCCAGTTCAATGGCAACGTCTGTCTGAGGCGCATACTCCTGAAGCGCAGTGGCCACAGCAACAACCTCCTGGGTAAAGGGGATATTCAGATGTCCGGAAAGAGTCAGACCGCCGGAACCTGTGATACTGGCACTGACGGTCATTTCTCCCAGTTTTTCTTTTGCACGAGACAATAAAAGAGCGAGCGTCTCCTGAATATTGGCGTAGTGACGCTCGTAGTCGGCAAATAATATATGGTTATCGCTGTCTAATACAGCGATTTTGACAGTTGTGGAACCGATATCGATTCCTAAAGAGTTATGTAACTTCATGTTTTCGGGAATGTTTTTCCCCGCCTCCTTATCTGAAAAGTGCAAAATAGCATTTTTACACCTCAGTTTAACATAAAACAAAGGAAAATACAATTTCAATGCCCGTAAAAAAATAGTTAAGAAATTGTATAAAATCTGTGAGATTTGAAAAAGTCGGTCTTTTGGTTTGACAAACAGGCTGGCAGAAACTATAATGATAAGGCAGTGACTCTGAAAATACGCAGAAGAAAGGATGGATGGCAGTTATGGATGGTGGCTCGTGTTACCACGCGGAAACGGAAGACGAACGAAAGCGCATACCTGCATTGCATTCTTAAATCATAGAAGAATCAGAACACTTCTTTCCTGAAAGACCGCGGTGCAGGTATCTCCGGCGCTGGGGCAGACAATAATATTATTATAAGGAAAGGAATAATCTGACATGGTTCGTATTTTTAAAACAGAGGATGGCGTGGTTCGCCAGATTGAAGCGGTCGAGAACGGGTGCTGGGTTGCACTGACAGACCCTACGGCAACAGAGATTCTTGAGGTGGCAGAGCAGTTCGGGATTGACCCGGATGATGTGAAGGCGCCTCTGGATGAGGAGGAGCGGTCCCGTATTGAGAGTGAGGATACCTACAGCCTGATCGTTGTGGATATTCCGCTGATTGAGGAGCGCAATGAGAAGGACTGGTATGTGACCATTCCTATGGGTATCATTATGACAGAAGAGGCCATTGTGACAGTCTGTCTGGAGGATACACCGGTGCTGACCGCCTTTATGGACGGCCGTGTGCGGGATTTCCATACCCATATGAAGAGCCGTTTTATTCTGCAGATTCTGTATAAGAACGCTTCCTTATATCTGCAGTATCTGAGAATTATTGATAAGAAGAGCGAGGTGGTGGAGCGGGAGCTTCACAAGTCCCAGAGAAACCAGGAGCTGATTGAGCTTCTGGAGCTGGAAAAGAGCCTTGTATACTTTACAACCTCCCTCCGTTCCAATGAGATGGTGCTGGAGAAGCTGCTTCGCAGTGAAAAGATCAAAAAGTACCCGGAGGATACGGATCTTCTGGAGGATGTTATTACAGAGAACAAGCAGGCCATTGAGATGGCCAATATTTACAGCGGCATTCTGAGCGGTACCATGGATGCCTTTGCTTCGGTTATTTCCAATAACCTGAACATCGTAATGAAGTTTTTGGCTACGATTACGATTGTAATGTCGATTCCGACCATGGTAGCCAGCTTCTATGGAATGAACGTCAATTCGGCGGGAATGCCCTTTGCCTCCAGCCCCTACGGCTTTGTGATTGTTCTGGGCTTTGCAGCCCTGCTGTCCGGCCTGGTAGCGCTGATCTTTTCCAAGAAGAATCTGTTTTAATTGCGGGCAAATGGGTTTTAGAAAGGAAGGTTCATGGAGTTTTTCAGAAAATTAGAAAGAAAGTATCAAAGATATGCCATACGGAATCTGATGTACTATATTACGATTCTTTATGCCATCGGCCTGGTAATCTGGCTGGTAAATCCGATTCTGTATTTTGAATATCTGAGTCTGGATGTGGGGAAAATTCTCCATGGACAGATCTGGCGGGTTGTGACATTTCTTCTGTTCCCGCCGGCATTTGGAAACTGGCAGTTTTCAACCGTGTTTTTAGGTGTGCTTGCCCTGTTTGTATACAACAATCTGGGTCAGACACTGGAAAATGTGTGGGGATCTTTCCGGTTTAACGTATTTTTTCTGATGGGTGTGGTAGCTCAGGTTTTAGCTGCTTTTGTAGGATATTTTATATTTAAGGAAAACTGGATTCTGACAACGGGATTTATCAATTCTTCTGTTTTCCTTGCATTTGCCATCTGCTTTCCGGATGCGCAGTTTCTGCTGTTTTTTGTTCTGCCTATTAAGGCCAGATGGCTGGCAGTGGCAGAGGGAGCAGTGTATCTCTTTGACTTTATCAATGGCGGAATAAATACAAAGGTGGAGCTGGCAGTTTCCCTGCTGAACATCCTGGTATTCTTTGCCATGACCCGCAATTATAAGCGGTATGCGCCAAAGGAGATAAAGCGGAAGCAGACGTTTAAACGGGAAATGAAAATCGTGGCGCCTGGACAGGCAAGACATCGCTGCGCAGTATGCGGCAGGACAGAGCTGGACGGAGAAAATCTGGAATTCCGCTACTGCTCCAAATGCGAGGGGAATTATGAATACTGTCAGGATCACCTGTACACCCATCAGCATGTTACAAAGAATTCTGGACAATAGGCTGTCTGTAAAAAACGGAGGACAATTTTTATGAAAAAGACAAAAATCATATGTACCATGGGACCAAACACCAACGACAGAGAACTGATGAAGGCTCTGGCCCTTCATGGCATGGATATCGCCAGATTCAACTTCTCTCACGGCGACTACGAGGAGCAGAAAATGCGTCTGGATATGTTAAAAAGCATCCGTGAAGAAACCGGGCTTCCCATTGCAGCTCTTCTGGATACCAAGGGACCGGAGATTCGTACCGGACTTCTGAAGGACGGAAAAAAGGTGACTCTGGAAGCCGGACAGACCTATACTCTGACAACCAGAGAGATTGTGGGAGACAATCAGATTGTCCACATTAATTACAGCGGCTTAAATGAAGATGTAGCAGAAGGCAACCGGATCCTGATTGATGACGGACTGATTGAGCTGAAGGTACAGGAAGTAAACGATACAGATATTGTATGTCAGGTTGTAAACGGCGGTGAGCTGGGCGAGAAAAAGGGCGTCAATGTACCGAACGTAAAGATTAAGCTGCCGGCTCTGACTGACAAGGATAAAGCAGATATCCGTTTTGGTATTGAGCAGGGCTTTGATTTTATTGCTGCTTCCTTTGTTCGTACAGCAGATGCTGTTCGTGAAATTCGCGAAATTCTGGATGAGGCAGGTTCCTCCATGCAGATTATCGCAAAGATTGAGAATGCAGAGGGAATTGAGAATCTGGATGCGATTATTGAGGCCAGCGACGGCATCATGGTAGCCAGAGGCGATATGGGTGTGGAGATTCCGGCAGAGGAGGTTCCCCACATTCAGAAGATCATTATTTCCAAGTGTAACCAGGCCTGCAAGCCGGTTATTACTGCAACCCAGATGCTGGATTCCATGATCCGCAATCCCCGTCCTACCAGAGCAGAGGTAACGGATGTGGCAAATGCGGTATATGACGGAACAGATGCAGTGATGCTGTCCGGTGAGACTGCTATGGGTAAATACCCGGTAGAGGCTCTCAGCATGATGGCTCAGATCTGTGAGTCTACAGAGAAATATCTGGATTACAACTCCTACCGCAAGAGAAAGGTTTCTGCCGAGAATGAGCAGAACATCTCCAACGCAGTGTGCTACTCCTCTGTATCCACGGCTCATGCCCTGAATGCAAAGGCAATTATCGCTCCCTCCATCAGCGGCTTTACAACAAGAATGCTGTCCAAGTGGAGACCGGGCGTACAGATTATCGGTCTGTCTCCCAGCGCTTCAGCTGTGCGCCAGATGCAGATTTACTGGGGCGTTCGTCCCTTCCAGGCAAAGCGCGCAGAGTCTACGGACGTGCTGATCTGGTCCTCTCTGGAGCTTCTGAAGAATAAGGGAATTCTGGAGGAAGGCGATGTTACAGTTGTAACCGCAGGTGTTGTCAGCAGAGCAAGCCGTCATGAGCCGGCTGCAAACACCAATATTATGCGTGTAGTAGTTGTTGACTAATCACAGAATTTCGAGCGTGTGATAAGATAACAGAGACAAAGAAGTCTGATATGGCAGAAAAGCTGTCATTCAGACTTCTTTTTTGTTCACAGGAAATTACGTTCTATGAAACAATAATGCTCCGCGGGGAGCGCCATGCGGCGGAAGAGAAATTTTTCTTGTTTCAGGAAAATTTAGTATAGGAGCTTCCTGTATAATTTAAAATGTGGACGTTGAAAATTGAAAATACCTCAG
>UQFC01000110.1 GCA_900540335.1 uncultured Clostridium sp.
AGACGGCGAGTACATGAGCCGCTATTTTTTCTATGACAGCAGGGAGATACCGGATCAGTATGAGAAGACGGTTCCTCAGGTATTTCCCACGACGGCTCCGGGAAATTTCACCTGGATCGAGGAGGCGGGACATTACGTTTTAACTACATTTTATCCTTATCAGTGGGATTTGAATTATAAAAATCCCCGGGTATTTAATGAGATGATGTATCATTTCCTGTATCTGGCCAACCGGGGGCTTGATGTGATCCGGATTGATGCGGTTCCCTATATCTGGAAAGAGCTGGGAACCAGCTGCAGAAATCTGCCTCAGGTTCATACCATTGTGCGGATGATGCGCATGATTGGAGAAATTGTCTGCCCTTCCGTCGTGCTGCTGGGGGAGGTTGTCATGGAACCCCGGAAAGTAGTTCCCTATTTTGGAACTACGGAAAAGCCGGAATGCCATCTGCTTTATAATGTGACTACGATGGCTACCATCTGGCATACCGTGGCCTCTCAGAATACGGAGCTTTTAAAGCGTCAGCTTTCAGCTGTTTACAGTCTTCCGGATGTCTATACATTTTTAAATTATCTCAGATGTCACGATGATATTGGCTGGGGACTGGATTATGATTTTCTGAAGCAGCAGGGAATGAAAGAAATTCCTCATAAACGATTTCTCAATGAATATTTCATGGGAGTTTATGGGGAAAGCAGGAGCAGAGGCGAGCTTTACAATGATGACCCGGTAACTATGGATGCCCGTTTCTGCGGAACCACTGCTTCTATGTGCGGTATAGAAGCTGCAGCAGAGGAAAACAGCAGGGAGGAAATGGAAAAGGCACTGCGCCTGGATTTGATGCTTCATGCCCTGATGCTCTGGCAGCCGGGAATTCCCATGCTTTACAGCGGAGATGAGGTAGGGCAGCTGAATGATTCTTCCTATAAACAGGATCCGAAAAAGGCCGGAGACTCCAGATATCTTCACCGGGGAAGCTTTCCCTGGAAGCTGGCAGAGGAGGCGCAGAAAAACAAAGACAGCATTCCGGGACGTCTGTTCGAGGGACTGCGGCGGCTGGAGGAATTCCGCGCCCGGGAGGCGGCTATGGCCGGGGATGCCCGGTGCAGCGTCCTGGAAATGGAAAATCCCCATATTCTCTGTCTTCAGCGGGAAAAAAACGGACAGAAGCTGACGGGACTGTTTAATTTTTCCGGTGAAAGCCAGAATGTTTTTCAGAAGGATCTGTGTCTGGAGCCCTATGGCTTCCGTGTGATAAAGCAGGAATAGCAGGATTCAGTAAGGAATTTTGGACCGGTTCCTTTTGGCGGCGGCTGCAAATACTCTGGAAAAAATCTGTGAAATAAGATACAATAGGGACACAGAACACGGAGAAAAAAGAGGCAGATTTATGATGACAAATAAGAAAATGACGATGGATGATATTGCGGAGCGGGCAGGTGTGGCAAAGAGCACGGTATCCAGGTATTTTAACGGAGGCAGTGTCAAGGAAGCTACCAGGAAAAAGATCCAGAAGGTAATTGAAAAATACAATTACGAACCCAATGCCTTCGCACGTTTGAATGCGAAGCAGAGCAATCTCATCGGCGTGGTTGTGCCGACTTTAAATTCCAGGGTTACCAGCCGGGTAATGACCAGCATTGACCGGTATCTGCGGGAGAGGGATTACACTACGCTGATCCGCAGCTCTGACCATGACGTGGAGCTGGAGCTGCAGAATATTCAGAAGCTGATCCGTCTGAATGTGGACGGGATTTTAGTCAGTGCCATTACCATTACAGAGGAACATAAAAAGCTGATGGAGAAGGCGGAGATCCCGATTGTAGTGATTGCCCAGGAGTGTGAAAATGGAATTTCCATTATAGATGATGATTACCGGGCCGGAAAGCATATGGGCGAGTACATTGGAAAAACGGGACATCATCATGTGGCTGTTATCAGTGTTTATGAGACAGATGCAGCTGTGGGAAGAGAGCGGAAGCAGGGAATTCTGGACGGGTTAAGCGCCTGGGGAATTACAGAGCCTCTGGTAGAGGAAAGTGATTACAGCTATCAGGGGGGGCAGGATGCGGCTCGAAGAATTCTGGAGCAGAAAAAAGAGATAGATGCCATCATCTGCGCAACAGACCGTCTGGCCTTTGGGGCTTACCGGGTATTGCAGGAGGCCGGTCTTCGGATTCCGGAGGATGTGTCTGTGACGGGATTCGGCGGCTATGAGGAAAGCGAGCTGCTGACACCGCAGCTGACAACGATCCGGTTTGATTCCTATGCTATGGGATATCTGGGAGCAGAAACACTTCTCCGGCTCCTAAAAGAAGAACCGGTTCCAAAAAAACTGATTATTGATTATCAGATGATAGAGGGCGGAAGCGTAAAAAACAGAAAATAGGAAGCAGATACGGCAGGCAGCCGGGAAAGTCAGAAGTAAGCTGGTTTTTCCGGCTGTTTTTGTTTACGGATAAGGATGTCCTGTGAAATAAAACGCTTTGCGCGCGTCTTTTTTAGATGAAAAACAGGAAATTAAAAATTTCGGAACCGATTCTAAAAAAGATGTTGACAAACAGAGAAAGAAGAACTATAATCAAGACATAAAAGAAATGGAACCGATTCCAAAAAGAAAACACTTCGGGGGAAGCTACAGGAGAGAAGGAGGACCTGATATGGATTATGCAAAAATTGCAGCTCAGGTAATTGAGCATGTAGGGGGAAAGGATAATATCCTGTCAGCAGCACATTGTGCCACAAGACTGCGTCTGCAGCTGAAAAACAATGATCTGCGAAATGAAGAGGCGCTTACTGATGTGGAAGGCGTAAAGGGTGTATTTTTAACACAGTCCCAGTTTCAGATTATTTTCGGTTCCGGACTGGTGAATCTGGTATTTGCCGAGGTGCAGAAGCAGATTGGGGCAGACGGAGATACAGAAGCTGATGAAAACAGGAAAAAAGCAGATTCTGAGCAGGAAAAGGGAAAACGGGGAAATCCGCTGCAGAGCTTTGTTAAGCTGTTAAGTGATATTTTCGTGCCGATTATTCCGGCGATTGTTGCCGGCGGTCTTTTGATGGGTATCAACAATCTTCTGACCTCCGCTCTGTTTCATGGACAGTCTCTGATTCAGCTTTATCCTCAGTGGGCAGGGCTGGCATCTGCAGTCAACACCTTTGCCAATGCGCCCTTTACCTTTCTGCCGGTTTTGATTGGCTTCAGCGCTACGAAAAAGTTCGGCGGCAATCCTTATCTGGGAGCGGCTATGGGAATGATTATGGTGCATCCGGATTTGCTGAATGCCTATAGTATTGGAATCAGCGAAGCCCCGGTATGGAACATTTTCGGATTTGAAATTGCAGCAATCGGCTACCAGGGAACCGTGCTTCCGGTTCTTGCGGTTTCCTTTATTCTTGCAAACATTGAGAAAAAACTCCGCAAGGTGACACCGACCTGGCTGGATAATCTGACTACACCGATGCTGTCTATTTTGATTACCTCATTTTTAACCTTTATCTGTGTAGGTCCGGTTCTGAGAGAGGCAGGAAATCTGCTGGCAGACGGAATTACCTGGATTTACAATAGCCTTGGTTTTGTAGGCGGCGGTTTGTTTGGACTGGCTTATGCGCCGATTTGTCTGACAGGAATGCATCACAGCTTTATTGCCATTGAAACCCAGCTGATTGCAGATGTGGCAAAAACAGGAGGAAGCTTTATTTTCACCACAGCAAGCATGAATAATGTAGCCCAGGGTGCTGCAGTTCTGGCTATTTTATTCCTGACCAAGAATGAAAAGATGAAATCCATCTGTTCTGCATCCGGTGTTTCTGCTCTGCTGGGAATTACGGAGCCGGCGATGTTTGGTGTAACCCTGAAACTGAAGTATCCATTTTATGCGGCTATTATCGGCTCTGCAGTGGGAAGCGCATACTGTGCGGCAACCAAGGTGCTGGCCCAGGCTCTGGGAGCAGCAGGACTTCCAGGTTTTATTTCCATGAGACCGGAGTCTTACGGTAACTTTGCCATCGGTCTTTTATTATCCATGGCAGTTTCTGCCGGTCTGACGGTGATTTTCTGGAAAAAATACCGTCCGGAGGAGACGAAAACAAACTAAAAGAGAAAGAATGGAAAACTCTGATAACAGAAAGGAATAAGGAAGCGGGTCAAATGCTGAAAAAATATGAAAAGGTTTTAGAACAGGATTACAGAAGCTGGTACAAAACTGCAGAGGCTTACCGGAAAAAGGTGGCAGAGGATCCGGACAGACTCCATTTCCATCTGATGCCGAAAACAGGATGGCTGAATGATCCCAACGGGCTGTGTCAGGTGGACGGCATGTTCCATATTTATTATCAGTACACGCCCTTTGAGCCGACAGGGGAGCTGAAGCTGTGGGGACATTATAAGACCAGAGATTTTATACACTATATCGATGACGGCCCGGTGCTGTTTCCGGATACAGACTATGACGCTCATGGTGTGTATTCCGGCTCGGCCTATGTGGAAAACGGCCGGATTCATTTCTTCTATACGGGAAATGTGAAATATTTTGACCGGGAAGACTATGATTATATCAATTCCGGGCGAGGCAGCAATACTATGACCTGCACCAGCCTGGACGGACATCAGATGTCAGAAAAGAAATTTCTTTTTGGAACAGAGGATTACCCGAAGGATTTAAGCAACCATGTGCGGGATCCGAAGGTTTTTTGCAGGGGAGATTACAAATATATGGTTCTGGGAGCCAGGGATCGGGACAGCAGAGGACTGGTGCTTCTCTATCAGTCTGAGGATCTGGAGCACTGGACTTTGAAGAGCCGCATTACTACAAGGGAGCCCTTTGGATATATGTGGGAATGTCCGGATATGTTTGAGATAGACGGACAGTGGTTTCTTACCTGCTGTCCTCAGGGCGTGGATTCCAGGGGAATTGATTATGAAAATGTTCATCAGAGCGTATGGATGAAGCTGGAATGTGATTTTGAAACGGGAAATTTTGAAGTACAGGAAATTCACCAGCTGGATCGGGGATTTGATTTCTATGCCCAGCAGACCTTTGAGGATGAGAAGGGAAGACGGATTCTGATAGGCTGGATGGGAATTCCTGATGCAGAGTATACCAATCCTACTGTGGAGGCCGGATGGCAGCATGGACTGACTCTTCCCAGAGAGCTGACTGTGAGAAATGGAAAGCTGTGCCAGCAGCCGGTGGAGGAATTAAAGGAGCTGAGAGACGGAAACGGAGAAACCTGTTTATTTTCCAATCCGGGCGGGGAGTCAGCGCTTTTGGATGACAGCTTTGTCTATGAGGCAGAGGTGGAGCTGGAAAGCTGTGAGAGCCTGCAGATGACTCTGCGGGATGGAGTGACCTTCTGCTATGAGGATCACAGGGCGGTTCTGGATCTGGGAAAAGCAGGTTCGGGACGTACCACAAGAAGCGCTGCCCTGGACAGTCTGAGAAATCTGAGGATTTTTGCAGACACCAGTTCCGTTGAGATTTTCATTAATGACGGAGAGGAGGTATTTACCTCCAGAATGTACAGCAGAGAGGGAAGGGTAAGCCTTTCCGGAGCCTGCAGGGGGAAGATGACTCTGTATCCCCTGAAGAAATTTACAGTCGAGGATCTGGAAGCTTAAAGAAAGCAAAAGGGAAACAAGAAAAGAGCGGTATCAGGCCTGTTTTATGCAGACAGGCTTTTGATATGGCTCTTGTTTTTATGGCTTTGGTCGTTTAAACTGTAGGAAGAGGGGCAGCAAAAACCATAAGCGAAGGAGGTTATCTTATGTTTCAGAATGTCAGACAGGTACAGGAATTTATTCAGGAGAAGGGAATCCAGTTTGTGGATTTTAAAATGATTGATTTTCGCGGCCGGTGGAAACATCTTTCCATCCCGGCAGCCAGATTTACAGAGGATATTCTGGAAAACGGCATTGGCTTTGACGGTTCTAATTATGGCTATGCCATGGTAGAAAACAGTGATATGGTATTTATCCCGGATATTGCCACGGCGGTGGTGGATCCCTTTATTGAGGCGCCGACTCTGTCCATGATCGGAGATGTTATGGTGATTGAGCATCCGGAAAACCGCCCGTTTAATCAGTATCCCCGCAATGTATCGAGAAGGGCTGTTTCCTACATGAAGGAGCTGGGAATTGCCGATGAAATGATCATTGGACCGGAATATGAGTTCCATGTGTTTGACGGAATGAGCTGTGTGGAAAAGCCAAATGAGATTGGATACCGACTGATAAGCAGGGAGTCCCAGTGGTCGTCGAACTGTCCGCCTGAGGAAAACAACGGCTTCCATATCCGTCCTCATGACGGCTATCACGCAGATCTTCCCGGAGACAGAACCTTCCAGCTGCGCAATCAGATCTGCCTGGAAATGGAGCGGTGGGGAATTGATGTAAAATACCACCATCACGAGGTAGGCGGCTCCGGTCAGCTGGAGGTGGAAGTGGAGCTGGGAGAAATGACCCGCCTGGCTGATGCCACAATGGCAGCCAAATACATTATCCGCAATACAGCGGCAGCCAACAGGATGACAGCCACCCTGATGCCAAAGCCGATTCCGGGAGAGGCAGGAAATGGTATGCATGTCCATATGCTGTTAAAAAAGGACGGAAAGCCGGTATTTTACGATCCGGATCGTTATGCACAGCTCAGTGAGACTGCCATGTATTTTATCGGCGGACTGCTGACTCATGTGCGGAGTCTCTGCGCCTTTACCAATCCGTCAACCAACTCCTACAAGCGTCTGATTCCGGGCTTTGAGGCGCCGGTAACCATTGGTTATGCCATGGCCAACCGCAGCGCTGTTGTGCGGATTCCGGCCTATGTAAAATCCCCGGACAAGAAGAGGTTTGAGCTGCGCAATCCGGATGCAACCTGCAATCCTTATTATGCCTATGCCGCAATTTTGATGGCAGGTCTGGATGGCATCCGGAGAAAAATCGATCCGGCAGGCAAAAACTGGGGACCCTTTGATTTTAACCTGTTTGAGCTTTCTGAAGAGGAAAAGGCAAAGCTGGGCCATCTGCCTGCCAGCCTGGACGAGGCTCTGGATGCGCTGGAGTCAGATTACGAGTATCTGACAGAAGGCGGCGTTTTCCCGGAGAGCCTGATCAAGAACTGGATCCGGACCATGAGGGCAGACAGCAGGGAAATCAGCAGAATTCCCCATCCGGCAGAATTTGTCCGGTATTATGATTTGTAGGGGGAGAAAAGAATACGAGAGTCTCGTTTGGCATATAGGATAAGTTTGAACTTGTAGATATATACTGCGCGCCGGGGAAACGGCTGCCGATGCAGCCGCGCTCCGGCGCATGAAAATAGTTATGAATAGTGGCTGGAAAAGTAGAATGGGGGATTACTTCTGAAGAGAATACAAAATTTATATGAGAAAACAGAATTTCTGATTTATATATCGTGTATACTTTTAATTTTCGCTCTCTGTATATTAATCTATGCCGATGGCGTTATAAGAGATGAATATAATGTCCCTATTGATGGAATTCGACTGAGACAGAATTTATTAATACGTGTGTTGTTTCTGGGATGCTTTCTTGCACTTAGACGTGTTTTAAAGAGTAAATCTGCAGTGATTATTATTTTGATTGCGTATCTGGCAGTTTCTTTTTATTCACTTATTACGATTAGTGCGAATGTATTATCAATTAAAAAAATTGTTGAGAACGATAAAGATAGAAAAACAGAGATTACGCAGACTTATCCTGTAAGCCCAGATGATATCGAAGGTGTGATAGAGGATGTGAAGCTTACATGGTCTGTTGACAGAGAAAAGCTCTATTCTGAAGAGAAGCCGGAGCCTGTTTCGCTTTCGAAAAGGTCTGGTATGACGCCGCGCTATGAGCAGGTGGCTGTCCCCATTCCCCTTGTGATTCGTATCTGTCATTTTTGCAGAAAAGGTAAGTTTTGAAGCAAAATGCAAAAATATAAAAAGCAGCGCTGTTTTGTAGATGATTTCTCATCTGCTTCGCAGTGCTGTTTTTTCACTTCCTAAGGTATTTGTTTTGTCTGAATAACGATACACCACTGATGCTGACGCCGGGCTTGTCATGCTGCGGAAGCAAATTTTATTGCAGAAGTGGCCTGCCGCAGGCGGAGAAGCCAGAGAGATTCTCTTTTACATCAAAATACGACAGAAAGATTTACAACTGTCTTGTCACATGACAAAACAAGTGGTATAATGCCAGATGTTGCAAAATTGTAACTGTTCAGGACGGGGCATCTTCTTATTCGGCTTTGCCGGACAAGAAGCATCGGGGATTCCTCCGATGCGAGATCTGG
>UQFC01000111.1 GCA_900540335.1 uncultured Clostridium sp.
AGCCGTATCACAGATGAAATAATTGTCTCCCTTTTCCAGCCACTTTTTCAAAGGCTCGATCTCATGGGAAGGACCAATGGAAGTATTGAAAAGAATTTTATGGCTGCCCAGGGCTGCAAACTGCTCTTCTCCAAGAAGAATCACATTCTTGTTCAGGCAGGTGAAAACCACATCGCAGTATGCCAGAAGTTCATTCAGCGGACGATAGGTCATTCCCTGATTTTCTCTCTCCGGCTTGCGGGTCCGGGAATAATAAGATACCTCTGCTCCCATAAACTGCATGGCATCTGCAATCATTCCTCCGGAAACACCGATTCCCACGATTCCCACCTTCAGTCCGGTAATTTCCTCCGGCAGTTCCTTCCACATGGGGCGATCGTATCCGTGCAGCAGACGAACCAGTTCGCAAAGCACAAACTCTACAACACCGCGATCTCCGTAGTCACGAATTCCAAGGACCTGGATTCCATGCTCTCTTGCGTATGCAATATCCACATTGGCACTTTCCTCAGAATAGAGACTGCAGCACATACCTATATATTTGATATTCGGACAGTGTTCCATCACATAGCTGTTAATTCTGGAAGTATAGCTTACCAGAACTGCATCTGCATCACCGATGCGGCGAATAATTTCTTCGTCATCACCTGGAATATCCGTAAACAGAACAACCTCCTTTGCGTAATCATACAGTTTTTTCTCAGCCTCTTCTACCAGGCTGACCGGCTCAATTGCTACCAGCTTCTGAAACATATTTCTCCTCCTTGCCCTCTTTCCTTATTCTCTCCTGCAGCTGTTATTCCTAAAATACAACCGGAGAGACGATATTTCTCAGAACTGCAACCACACTCCATCCTGCAATGGCGCTGGTGCTGGAATAAATATCTACAACAGCTTTTACACCCTCAATTTCTGCAGTGATCTTATGATCGTCACCTACAAAACCAGGTACACTGGTAATATTAACACTTGTGTTCTCAGGCCCTACCGTAGCCAGAGAAGAAGCGACTGCCACATTTACCTTTGTAGGAAGAAGTCCGATTGCCTCCCGGGCATTTCCGGAAAATACATGGGTCTCCTCGGTATCTGTCATCAGATGCTCCTCAAACAGAGGTGTATTTCTCAGAGAAGCCGGACCCTTTCTTGTTTCAATTCCTGCTGTAGCCTGTCCCATTAAGGATACTGTGCGCAGTACGTCAAAACCGCCGACTGCTCCGGAAGCAATGTAAATTCTCGTGCCGTTTTCCTTCGCGGTCTTCTGAGCCTTCTCATAAAACTCCTGATCTGCAAAAGCTCCAATAGAAAGCACAATCAAGCTGCTTCCTGAGGAAAGGATTTTTTCTGCAGAATCCTTTACCATCTGTACAGAAGCCGCCTCTGCAATATAGTCCGGTTTCTGGGCCAGAAGCTCTTCCAGAGTAAGGCAGGCTGCACATCCGGCTTTTTTCGCCATTTCAGAAACCGTCTCGGGAGTTCTTCCCATAACACCTACAATTTCGTAGTCTTCCAGCAGTCCCTGTTTCCAGGCATCCACTACAATACCGGATAAATATCCGCTTCCCAAAATTCCAAGTCTTTTTTTGTTCATTTCTGTTCCCCCAATTCTTATATTTTCAGTAATCACCCAGGAATGTTCAAATATTCCGTTCTGACAGACCGGATATCCTGAAGCGTTACTTTTTTTGAAACAGGAAATGCCAGGCTCCTCTTTTCAGGAGCCTGACACCGCCCTTATCAATCCTTGTCTAAATCAAACACCTCAAAATCGTCTTCATTTTCCTGTTCTTCCATCTCAGAAGGATGCATCGGCTGCTTATAGGCTTTTACAGAAGAGCTTTCTTCCTCCGCTTCACGGGCCAGATTTCTGGATATTGCCGTTTCCACATCTCCTACTGCATCGTCAAGAGGATCGTCAAACTCCAGATCTACCATTTCCAGTTCGCTTTCATCCGGAAGGTACCGGTCCTCCTCTCTGGAAGCTGCTGCTTCCGAAGAAGCCCGGAAATCCTCTTCCTCATGATCCTCTTCACCCATCATATACCGTTCTTCCTCAGACAGCTTTCTCTCAGAGCCGCGGCTGCTTCCGGAAGAACCAGTCTTCTCATAAGCATCCTCTCCCTGATCCATGCCGCCATGGCCGGAGCGGGAACGCTTTACCAGAACCAGAATCAGAATCAGCAGAAGAACTGCCGCTGCCGCCGAAGCGCCAATAGCAATGTACAGCATGGTGCTGTAATCATCGGTCAGCTCATTGTATCTGGTTGCCAGCTCAATATATTCCGGATCCATCTCGCCGCTGTTGTCATACTCAAAGTATTTCTGAATGGTCTTATTCTTTGTATCGTAACGGTAGAAGCCGGCTTCTCCATTTGCATCAATACCATAGAAGATACAGTAGTCCGGATCCTGTTCTTTTCCTTCCACATCAGGAATCCAGCCCTTGACTGTAGCTTCACCAATGATCAGATCCCGTTCTACCATTCCGGCCGGGATTTCTGCATCAGACGGAATTGCGGTAATTCCAATACTTGCCGGTGTTCTTCCTGCCTCTAAGTGAACCAGAACATCTGCCGGTGTTACTGTCTGCTCTGCGCCGCCGTCATTGGTTTCCGTATTTTCTCCGCCCTCTGCCTTATTGACAACAACCGTATAGGTTCTGACAGTAGAGCCGTCCTCTGCTGTTACCCGGCAGACCACTGTATTCTCTCCAGGCTGCAGACCCTCTGCGCCTTCTACAGAAACCACCGCCTTATCGCTGTTTGCAATAGCGCCTACGGTCAGTCTCTCTGTCTCCAGACCAACGGTTGCCGTGTAATTCTCTACATCCGGGCTGAATGCAGGTTCCAGGGTTCCCGGTGAAATCTGCAGAGACTGCAGAGCCGCATCACTGGAATAGGTCTGCTCGCCGGCTGCAATCTGAATTGTGGAACTTCCCTGCTTATCCATAGTCAGAGTCTGTCCGTCCGCATCATAGCCCTCCCAGGAGGAAACCGTAATCTGCGTGGTTCCGGCTTTTAAGGCACGAAACTTCAGATTTGTAACAATTTCTGTTTTTCCTTCCATTCCGCTGGTAACACGGATTGCTCCGGAACCGCCGCTGGCGTTTTCTGAACCTCCCAGAAATTCCAGGGCTGTCGCATCATAAGCCAGCATTACATCCGTATTTCCCAGAGTATCTCCGCTGGTGGATGTAAACTTCATTCTTACATCAAACTCACTGCCTGCCTGTGTAGACGGATCTGAAAATGCAATTTTTGCACTGGCTGCAAAGCTCTGAAATGGCAGAGCAAAAACCAGCATCATTACAGCTGCCGTCCGCAGGCAAAAATGTTTCACTTTATTGTACATATTTCCTCCCGCATTCTTTTCAGAAACAGCCGGAGTACTGTTTCATTCTTCGGCTGTTTCTGTTTTATTTTATTCTCCCGGACTCTGAATCCGTCAGTTTCCCGGAGCTACAATCACAGCACTCTGTCCGCCAGGCGCTGCACCTGCTGTACTTCCCGGAGCAGAAAATCCAGGCTGACTTCCTCCCCCGCTTCCGGAACCGACATTGGAGATGCCGGGACCTGAATTGGAGATGCCGGGACCGCCGGATGAACCGCCTGTCTGAACCGAACTTCCGGAACTGCCCGTATTTCCATTTCCCAGGGTAACGGTAATACCGCTTCCCAGCCCCGCATTGTAGGTCGGACCATTTGTCTGACGTACCACATGAATGGTATAAGTACGCTCTGTTCCATTCTCTGCACGCACAACCACCGGAATCTCATTATTTCCGCTCTGCAGCTGAATAGTTCCCACTCCGCTGACAGATGCCTTCGAATCAATCGTCACTGCGCTTAAATTTACACTGGATACAGAGTGATCCACAATCAGATCATAAGATAGAGTATCCTTATCAAAAGTAGGCGTTAAGGTAAAGCCTTCTGCTCCCAGTCCCTTCAGCTTGTTGTTGGGACTTCCGTCTACGGTCGGCTTCACACAGGGTGACTCCGGCATATTGGTATACACAGGAATCTTAAATGTCAAAGCTGTATTTTTCAGCTGTTCTGAAAATCCCTCTGCAAAAATAGAGCCCTCTGATGCTGCACCATCTACATTGGTCATGTACTGATGCTTGTACATATTGCTTCCCTGGACATTATACTTTTTCAGATACAGAGTATCCTGTCCGGCATTGACATAGTTGGTTCCGTAAAACTGGGCTCCTCCAAGAATTGAACTTTCCGGAGAATTCCATGGCCGTCCGTAGGTTCCGGACTGAGAAGCATACCAGAGTCCCCGCTCCACTGCACCCATCCCGTCTGAGGCATAGGCTCCTACGTTAAAGTAATTGTAAACGCCTGTGTATCCTGCATAGTTTCCGGAAATAGAATTGCCGCGGCCATCGCGTCCCTGCTCCTGAATAATCATAGCTGCAATGACATAGGGATTAACTCCTGATGCAGATGCAGCATTCATAATCGCATCTACATAGCTGACTGTGGCGCCTGAACTGTTCCCTCCTCCAGAGGTCACTCCGCCCGGTGCCGCTGCTCCCGGAGAAGAGCTGTTTCCCGAAGAGGCGCCCGGGCCTCCTGCTGTAATAACATTTGATGCCACGTAAGCTGCCTGATGTTTGCTGACAGATGCGTGAGGTCCTTCAAACCGGACCTCTGAATCAGAGGTATCTGACGGTGCCTGTGAACCGGCATTGCCTGACGGCTGAGAAGCTGTTCCTGAAGAACTGCCGTTTGATCCCGGTCCCACAATCACTGCGCTCTGTCCGCCCGGCACAGAAGAACTGCCGCCGGAAACACCGGGACCCACTACCGGACTTCCGCCGGTGCTGCTTCCTCCTGAACTGCCGCCCGGACCGGCAGAGCTGCTGCCGGAGCCTCCTGCACCGATCTGCCCGTTCTCCATAAAACTGCCCTTTAACATGGACTGCAGTCCTTCTCTTGTATGAACAGCCGGATCGTATTTCTGTGACATAAACTGAAAAATATAAGCCTCATCCAGGAAATTCCGCGGATCCATATAAAAACGCAGAATATCCTCTGAAGCTGCTACCCATGTACTTCCGTCAAAACCGGTCCACACTCCGTTATCCCAGTTATAAGCCCCCTCTGCCAGAGACTTATAAGACGAAATGCTGCCTGTATGTACCAGATTGCGCCCCAGAACAGCCTCATTCTGGATCACGGTATTCCAGTCCAGACCTGTGTGCTGTGCCTCAAATCTCCACTGAGGATATTTTGCATGAAGCTGTCTCAGGCTGTTTTTGTAAGACTCCGGAAACCCCTGGGCATTCAGACTTGCCTCAAAATCTCCATCGTGACTGTAGGAAGCGGGAAAGCTGACATAGGTTCCCAGCACATATCCCGTTGCCGTCTGCCCGCCTGTCCCTGTAAAGCGAATCTGATACCACAGTTTTCCATCACTCCCGGTTGTCTCACCAATCACTGTGACTGCTGAATTCTTATTCAGCCTTGCTACAGATGCATTGGAAGTTCCCGGACCGCTTCTGACATTCAGCGTTGTCGCACTGACCTTTGCCGAGCGTTCTGTATAGGCATAGGCCTGGTTAACTCTGAGCGAGGTGCCTGCAGGCTGAGAAACCCCAAGCACCACTCCCATAGCTACAGCCAGCCCTCTTTTCCATGATCGTTTTTTCATGTATTTTCTCCTCAAAAGGTAGATTCTGTTCCGCATCTGCCCACGAGCAGAAAACCGGATTTTTACATGTTTCTTATTATAATGACAAATACTGGGATAGTCAACCTAATCAAATCAAAGTTCAGATATCCTGCGAAATTTGTAAGAAACTTTTAATATGACGCAGCTGCTCAGGACGGCGGAGAAATTGGCAGAATCTCCCCATCCCGTACAGCCTCCATATGCAAACGGCAGAACGCACAAACGCACCGGAGCACCTGCCCTATCACTGGCAGGAACCCCGGTGCGCGTAATGATCACTTCATTTCCAGTCTTTTATACAGGATAAGCCTTATTTGCAGTATCTGCAACAGCAGCATCTACTTTTGTCTGCTGTGCCTCTCTGTATTTAAAGAACTCCTCTGCTACCTTCGGGAACAGAGCATAAGACAGAACGTCCTCTTCCTGCTGCTTCCACTGCGCACATTCCTTTTCGAACTGCGGCAGCTGCGGAGGAATCAGATCTGCCGGACGGCAGGTGATCGGAGTCTCATCTCCAATAATCTTCTTCTGTACTTCTTTATTAACCGGTGTTACAGTCTGACCGAACTCGCCCATCATAATCTTCTTGGACTCCTTCGGAACCAGTTTGTAGCGCTCACCGGAAATTACATTCATAACTGCCTGTGTACCTACAATCTGAGAAGACGGAGTAACTAACGGCGGCTCACCAAAGTCTTTTCTTACTCTCGGAATCTCTTCCAGAACCTCCTGGAACTTATCTTCCTTGCCGGCTTCCTTCAGCTGATTTACCAGGTTGGACAGCATACCGCCCGGTACCTGATACCGCAGAGTCTTGATATTAACACCCAGAACCTTCGGATTCAGCAGACCGCTCTTTAAGGATTCCTCGCGAAGCGGCGCAAAGTACTCGGCAATCTCTGCCAGCTTATCCTGAGACAGGCCGGTATCATAAGGAGTGCCCTTGAAGGTCTCAACCATAACCTCAGTTGCAGGCTGGCTGGTACCCAGAGCCAGAGGAGACATTGCAGTATCAATAATATCGCAGCCGTTCTCCACTGCCTTTAAGTATGTCATAGAAGCAACGCCGGAAGTATAGTGGGTATGCAGGTCAATCGGAAGCTCTGTAGACTCTTTCAGAGCGCCTACCAGTTCCTGAGCTGCATAAGGAGTCAGCAGACCAGCCATATCCTTGATACAGATAGAATCTGCGCCCATATCCTCAATTCTCTTTGCAATATCCTTCCAATAATCCAGGGTATAAGCCTCACCCAGAGTATAGCACAGAGCGATCTGAGCGTGAGCCTTTTCCTTCTTTGCTGCCTTTACAGCGGTCTGCAGATTGCGCAGGTCGTTTAAGCAGTCAAAAATACGGATAATATCAATACCGTTTGCTACGGATTTCTGTACAAAGTACTCTACTACATCATCTGCATAGTGGTTGTATCCCAGAATATTCTGTCCGCGGAACAGCATCTGCAGCTTGGTGTTCTTAAAGCCGGCTCTCAGCTTTCTCAGTCTCTCCCAGGGATCTTCCTTCAGGAAACGAAGGGAAGCATCAAAGGTAGCGCCGCCCCAGCACTCTACTGCATAATAACCAACCTGATCCATCTTATCAATGATAGGAAGCATCTGTTCTGTACTCATTCTGGTTGCGATCAAAGACTGATGCGCGTCACGCAGGACAGTCTCTACAATCTTAACCGGCTTTTTCTGAATCTCTGCCATTTTAATTTACCTCCTGAATATTCTATCGTTAAATTCCAAAGATCGCCATGAAGGTACCGGCTGCTACTGCCGTACCGATAACACCGGCTACGTTGGGTCCCATGGCATGCATCAGCAGGAAGTTGGTAGGATCTGCCTCTGCTCCCACCTTCTGAGATACACGGGCCGCCATAGGAACTGCAGATACACCGGCTGAACCAATCAGCGGATTTACCTTGCCGCCGGTTATCTTGCACATAATCTTACCGAATACTACACCGGCTGCTGTACCGAATGCAAATGCAATCAGACCCAGAACTACAATCAGCAGTGTGGTGGGCTTTAAGAATGCCTCTGCGCTGGTGGAAGCGCCTACGGAGGTACCCAGCAGGATAACTACGATGTACATCAGTGCGTTGCTTGCTGTCTCTGTCAGCTGCTTAACAACACCGCTCTCACGGAACAGGTTACCAAGCATCAGCATACCAACAAGGGGAGCTGTGGTCGGCAGAATCAGACATACAACAATGGTAACAATAATCGGGAACAGGATCTTCTCCAGCTTGGATACGGGACGAAGCTGATCCATGCGGATCTTACGCTCCTGCTCTGTAGTAAGCAGCTTCATAATCGGCGGCTGGATAATCGGTACCAGAGCCATGTAGGAATAAGCCGCAATGGCAATCGCCGGCAGTAGATTCACAGACAGCTTCGATGCCGTCAGAATGGCCGTCGGGCCATCAGCACCGCCGATCACGCCGATAGCGGCCGCGTCAGCGGGAGTAAAGCTGATCAGGCCGTTGGTAATGGGACCCAGAGCCAAAGCCATCAGGAAGGCCGCAAAAATACCCAACTGGGCGGCGGCGCCCAGCATCAGAGATACGGGGTTGGCCAGCAGAGGG
>UQFC01000112.1 GCA_900540335.1 uncultured Clostridium sp.
TGACAAAAAGAATCCCGTATTTATGCGGGTTTCGGCGTTTCGCAAACGCCTAAATTATGCAGTCACGAAAGGAGGCATTTTTATGGGCGGACAGAAGCCTGAAAAAATGAAAAAACATATATGTGCTGGTCTGTTGGCCCATGTAGATGCAGGAAAAACTACGCTTTCCGAGGGGATTTTGTATCAGACAGGAACCATCCGCAAACTGGGAAGGGTGGATAACAGGGATGCTTATCTGGATACCTACGCTTTAGAGCGAGCGAGAGGAATTACTATATTTTCCAAGCAGGCGCAGCTGACGCTGGGAGATTTGGAGGTGACGCTTCTTGACACGCCGGGACATGTGGATTTTTCGGCAGAGATGGAGCGAACACTGCAGGTTCTGGACTGCGCGATTCTTGTAATCAGCGGTGCGGACGGAGTGCAGGGACATACAGAAACTTTGTGGAGACTTCTGAAACGGTATGAGATTCCCACTTTTTTGTTTGTGAATAAAATGGATCAGTCAGGAACGGACAGGCAGCTTCTTCTGGAAGATATCCGTTCTCATTTGGATGAAAACTGTATGGATTTTTCTCTTATGGATGAGGGGGGAGAGATTCAGGAGAATCTGGCTATGTGCGATGAACAGGTGCTGGAGGAATATCTGGAAACTGGTCGGATTCCGGAAAGGGAAATCTGTCGGATGGTCAGGGAAAGAAAGGTATTTCCCTGCTATTTCGGTTCTGCGCTGAAGCTGCAGGGAGTGGAAGAGCTGCTGAAGGGATTGGAGAGCTGGATGACGCCGCCGGTTTACGGAAAGGAATTCGGGGCAAAGGTTTACAAAATTTCCCGGGATGATCAGGGAAACCGGCTGACCCATTTAAAAATTACCGGAGGCACATTGAAGGTAAAGGATGTGATTGCGGTTCTGGGAATGGAAGAGGGAGAAAAGGTTAACCAGATCCGAGTTTATTCCGGGGCAAAGGCGGAGATGGTTTCAGAGGCAGAGGCCGGAATGATCTGTGCAGTGACTGGATTGACAGAGACAAAGCCAGGGCAGGGACTGGGGGCGGAATCAGAGTCAGAGCTGCCTCTTCTTGAGCCTGTTTTGACCTATCGGGTAAAGCTTCCGGAGGACTGTGATGTTCATAAAATGCTTCAGTGCCTGCGTCAGCTGGAGGAGGAGGAGCCGCAGCTCCATATTGTCTGGAACGAAACTCTGGGAGAAATCCATGTGCAGGTTATGGGACAGGTGCAGATGGAGGTATTGAAAAGTCTGGCGGAAGAACGATTTGGTGTAGATATTTCTTTTGATGCAGGAAATATTGTATACAAGGAAACCATTGCAGGTCCTGTGGAAGGAGTTGGACATTTTGAGCCTTTGCGCCATTATGCAGAGGTACATCTTCTCCTGGAGCCGGCTGAGCCGGGAAGCGGTCTGCAGTTTGGAACCAGCTGCAGTGAGGATGTACTGGACAGAAACTGGCAGAGGCTGATTCTTACGCATCTGGAAGAAAAACGCCATGTAGGTGTTTTATGCGGAGGCGAAATTACAGATATGCGGATTACCCTGATTGCAGGCCGCGCCCATCAAAAGCATACAGAGGGCGGAGATTTCAGGCAGGCAACCTACCGGGCAGTTCGTCAGGGATTGAGGGAGGCAGGATGCCGCCTTCTGGAGCCCTATTATGATTTCCGGCTGGAGGTTCCCAAGGAAAATACAGGCCGTGCCATGGCAGATCTGGATCGGATGCAGGGAACTTTTGAGCCTCCTGTCCAGGAAGGAGAGCGAATGATTCTTTCCGGATCAGCGCCGGTTGCTCTGATGCGCGATTATCAGAAGGAAGTGATTTCCTATACCAGAGGCCGGGGCCGTCTTTTGTGTACCTTAAAGGGATATTTTCCCTGCCACAATGAAGAAGAGGTTGTGGCAGATTGCGGATATGATCCAGAGGCGGATCTGGAAAATCCTACCGGTTCTGTGTTCTGTGCCCATGGTGCAGGCTTTGTGGTTCCCTGGTATGAGGTCAAGGATTATATGCAGGTGGAAAGTCCGCTGAAAGTATCAGAAAAGGGGCTGGAAGCCGGGGAAAACAAGGAAAACAGCCGTAAGCCTCTGGGGGCAGGCACAGGCATGGCTCCCGCCAGAAATTCAGGGGGCGCTTCACGAAGCTTTGGCGCAGATGAAAAGGAATTGGAGGCAATTTTTACCCGTACCTATGGAGAAAAAAGGCGGAGACTTCCGGGAGAAAGCGGTCCCAGGCTGGTAACCTTTGATCCGAAAAAACAGGGTGAAACCTCTTATGGACCAGACCGGATCCGGAGTCATGGAAATCCGGGATATATGAAGAAACAGCAGGAACCGGAGGAGGAATATCTTCTGGTGGACGGTTATAATATTCTTTATGCTTGGGAGGATATGCGGGAGCTGATGCAGGTAACTCTGGATGGTGCCAGACATCGGTTAATGGATATACTCTGCAATTATCAGGGATACAAAAAGTGTCGTTTGATTGTGGTTTTTGATGCATACAAGGTTCCCGGCGGTGTTGGAAGCGCTCAGGATTATCACAATATTCATGTGGTTTACACAAAGGAAGCTGAGACGGCAGATCAGTATATTGAGAAATTTGCCCACGAAATGGGGAGAAGATACCGGGTAACGGTAGCCACTTCTGACGGTCTGGAACAGTTGATTATCCGGGGACAGGGCTGTATTCTGATGTCTGCTGCAGATCTGCGGGAGGACATTGAACGGATAGGCCGCCAGATCGAGGAAGAACAGGGACGTCTTCCAAGACCAGGCAAGAACTATCTTTTTCAGGATGTAGATAAAGAACTGGCTGAGTATCTGGAAAAGGTACGGCTGGGAAAAGATTAAGCATGAAAAAATGAGGGGTGCAAAGCGATATATCCGGCAGGGTTATCGTATTTTGCGCCCCTCCTGTTTCAGGAAAATACGGATTTTAAAAGCTCGATAAAGCTTCGTTCTGTCCGATCCAGATAGGAGTCTTTTTTGTATACAACATTTACATCTCAGGCATCAGGATTTCTCCTTTGAGGCGGTTTTGGAACTGTCTGACAGTGAACTGGAGGTTATTCTCTGCGGCGGTCAGCTCCGGTATCTGAAAAAGGAGCTGAAGAAATCGGGAGTGATCAAATAAAGAAGCGGAGAAGCAGTCACCTGCTCTTTTTTTCTTCTCCTGCTTGCAAAAATGTTTTAAATGAAGTACAATAGACGCGGATCGTCAGTTTTTAGACAAACACTGACGGCAGCAACTATGGCAGCGGATTGGGAAACCGATCATAAAATAAATAAGAGGAGAATTCACAATGAGCAAAAAACCGGTGGTATTAATGATTCTTGACGGATATGGCTTAAACGACAAGTGCGAGGCTAATGCTGTCTGTGAAGGAAAAACCCCAGTGATGGATCAGCTGATGAGCCAGTGTCCTTTTGTAGAGGGACAGGCCAGCGGAATGGCAGTTGGTCTTCCGGAAGGACAGATGGGAAACTCTGAGGTAGGACATCTGAATATGGGTGCAGGACGTATTGTATATCAGGAACTGACCCGCATTACCAAATCCATTCAGGATGGCGATTTCTTTGAAAATAAGGCATTTATGGCAGCAGTAGAAAACTGCAAAAAGAACGACTCCGCTCTGCATATGTTCGGACTGGTTTCCGACGGCGGCGTTCACAGCCACATTACCCATATTTATGGTCTGCTGGAGCTGGCAAAGCGCAACGGACTGAGCAAGGTATATGTACACTGCTTCCTGGACGGCCGTGACACACCTCCGGCATCCGGAAAGGACTATGTGGCAGCTCTGGAGGCCAAGATGGCTGAGCTGGGCGTTGGTAAGGTAGCAACAGTAGCAGGCCGCTACTATGCAATGGATCGTGATAAAAACTGGGATCGTGAGGAGGTTGCCTATAAGGCGCTGACAAAGGGCGAGGGCGTTCAGGCAGAAAGCGCTGTTGCAGGAATTCAGGCTTCCTACGATAACGGCAAGACTGATGAGTTTGTTATGCCTATGGTAGTGATGGAAAATGGCGCTCCGGTGGCAACCATCAAGGACGGCGATTCCATTATTTTCTACAACTTCCGTCCGGACCGGGCAAGAGAGATGACCCGCATTTTCTGTGATGATGAGTTTACTGGCTTTGATCGCGGTGAGAGAGTGAAGACTACCTTCGTATGCTTTACCGATTACGATGAGACAATTGGCAATAAGCTGGTTGCATTTGAAAAAGAGTCTATTACCAATACCTTTGGTGAGTTTTTGGCTGCTCACGGCCTGAAGCAGGCCCGGATTGCCGAGACAGAGAAGTATGCACATGTAACCTTCTTCTTTAACGGCGGCGTAGAAGAGCCCAACGAAGGCGAGGATCGTATTCTGGTTCCGTCTCCCAAGGAGGTTGCAACCTACGATTTGAAGCCGGAGATGAGTGCTCCTGCTGTATGTGACAAGCTGGTTGAGTGCATTAAGTCCGGCTCCTATGATGTGATTATCATCAACTTTGCAAACCCGGATATGGTAGGCCATACCGGTGTTGAGGCAGCAGCAATTAAGGCAATTGAGGCAGTAGATGAGTGCGTGGGAAGAGCAGTAGACGCTGTTAAAGAAATGGACGGCGTAATGTTTATCTGCGCAGATCACGGAAATGCAGAGCAGCTGGTTGATTATGAGACTGGCGAGCCATTTACTGCACATACCACCAATCCGGTTCCCTTTATCCTGGTAAATGCAGATCCGTCTTACAAGCTGAGAGAGGGCGGATGCCTGGCAGATATTGCTCCGACTCTGATTGAGCTGATGGGCATGGAACAGCCGAAGGAAATGACCGGAAAGTCTCTTCTGGTAAAATAATCCGTTTTGCGGATTCTGAAAAGAAGTTCGCCTGAAAAAGGAAAAAGCAGGGGGCGCTGCAGACAGATGAATGAATATTCTGTCTGCAGCGCCCCTTTGTGTTCTGCAAATGAACGTCTGCTTTTGAAGGAACGGTTACAGTTTTCAGTCTTCAAATAATTTTCCGTAAATTTCCTCAGAGAGCAGATCCACATAAGAAGGATCCGGAAGATCCTGATTGGTTACAAGGAGATCCTGAATCAGTTCAAACCGTTTGAGACTCAGCTCCTCCGGGCTCAGCTCGCCGCATTCTGAAAGGATCTGCTGATCCAGCTGATTTCCCGTATAGCTGGAAACAAACCAGGTAATCATCTGTTTTGTGGTTTCCTCCTCCTGGGCAATCTGGCTGCTGATCCTTTTTGCATCCCTGGATGAAGTGAAGGCCACATAAAGAGCGGCAGCTCCCATGACAACAAGAAGCGTTTTTGTAATGATTCCGGAAAAACCGGCAATGGGCATAGGGATGACACCCAGCCAGAAGAGAATTCCGCTTGCAAGCATAATACTTCCCAACAGCAGAAATGCAGAGGAAGAGGACTGAAGATCCTCATAGCGCTGCGATTTTTTTACATAGACGCGGGCAGGCTCTCTGCAGCTTTTGTGTTCAGAGGAGGTCTCCTGTTCGGCTTCCTTTAAAAGCTCCTCTTCAAGGGCAGCCTCTTCCAACTGGGCAGCCAGCTGGGCTTCTTTCCGGATCCGGAGCGCTTCGGCCTCTTCTCGGGCTATGGCCAGAGCCTCTTCCTTAGAGTTTACAAGGGGTCCGCCGCAGTCGCTGCACACGGTAATTCCGTCAACAAATTCCATATCACATTTGGGGCAATAAGGCATAATAAGTTCCTCCCTGTGTTGCTTTTTTTCCTATGTGTTATTATAAAGCAGATTTTCAGGTTCGTCCAGAAAAACATCTGTCGGAGAAAAGCATGGACATAATTAAATTTATAAAAATACCGCTTCCCTTTCCTGGAAAAATAGGCTACAATGAAGAGTACATCTGGTTACATCTAAAATCTATACAGGAAAGAAAACAGAGGAAAAAGGAATGAAAACTTCAGAATTGATGAAGCGATTCGTTCCCTACTATGGAAAGTATTGGAGAATTATGGTTTTTGACCTGTTCTGCGCGTCGCTGACAACGATCTGCGAGCTGGTTCTGCCTATGATTCTCCGATTTATTACCAATGAGGGAATGCGGGATCTTGCTTCCATTACATCAGGCATGATTATCAGAATTGCCCTGGTTTATTTTGGTCTGCGGATCATTGACGGTATGGCGGCTTTTTACATGGCTTATACGGGACATGTCATGGGTGCCAGAATTGAGACAGATATGCGTCAGGATGCATTTGAGCATCTGCAGAAGCTGTCAGACAGTTATTTTAATAATACGAAGGTGGGGCAGATTATGGCCCGGATCACCAGTGATCTGTTTGATGTCACGGAATTTGCCCATCATTGTCCTGAGGAATTTTTTATCGCAGGAATCAAGACGATTGTGGCCTTTGCTGTGCTGGCAGGGATCAATCTGCCTCTGACCGTGATTATTTTTGCATTTATTCCGGTTATGGCAGTATCCTGCACCTATTTTAATCTGAAGGTGCGGGCTGCTTTTAAGCGCCAGAGATATCAGATTGGTGAGCTGAATGCAAAAATTGAGGATAATCTTCTGGGAAACCGAGTTGTCCGTGCTTTTGCAAACCAGGATATCGAAATTGAAAAATTCCGGGAGGACAACCAGGCCTTCCTGGATATTAAGAGAGAAACCTACAAATATATGGCTGCGTTCCAGAATACTGTCCGTATGTTTGACGGACTGATGTACACGGTGGTGATCCTTGCCGGAGGTATTTTTATGGTAAAGGGCCTGATCAGCCCCGGTGATCTGGTAGCCTACACCATGTATGTGACAACTCTGCTTGCCACTATCCGCAGAATCATTGAGTTTGCAGAGCAGTTCCAGCGGGGTATGACGGGAATTGAGCGTTTTGTGGAAATTATGGATTCTACGGTGGAGATCCTGGATGAACCGGGAGCAAAGCCTATGGAGCAGGTCAAGGGAGGAATCCGGTTCGATCATGTAAGCTTCGAGTATCCGGATGACCACAATCCTGTTCTGGATGACATTAGTCTGGATATCCGGCCGGGAGAGAAGATTGCTCTGGTTGGTCCTTCCGGCGGGGGAAAGACAACCCTGTGCAATCTGATCCCCAGATTTTATGATACAACGCGGGGAACAATCCAGATTGACGGACGGGATCTGAGAGGAATTACTCTGCAGAGTCTCCGCTCCGGAATCGGAATTGTGCAGCAGGATGTGTATCTGTTCTCAGGTACCGTTTATGACAATATTGCCTATGGAAAGCCGGAGGCAACCAGGGAAGAAGTGATCGAAGCTGCCAGGATGGCCGGTGCTCATGAATTTATCTCTGAGCTGAAGGACGGCTATGACACCTATGTAGGCGAACGGGGAGTGAAGCTGTCTGGAGGACAGAAGCAGCGTATCAGTATTGCAAGAGTATTTCTGAAGAATCCGCCGATTCTGATTCTGGATGAGGCAACTTCGGCTCTGGATAATGAAAGCGAGCACCTGGTAAATCAGTCTCTGGAGCGCCTGGCGCAGGGAAGAACGACAGTAACCATTGCCCACCGTCTGACTACGATTCAGAATGCAGACAGGATTCTGGTGCTGTCTGATGGCAAAATTATGGAAGAAGGAAGCCATGAAGAGCTTCTGGAAAAACAGGGAATGTATTATCAATTATATATGTCAGTGCAGGACAAGCCCCAGGAGGACCTGCCGGAAGGAGAAATGAAATGAAGGTTGCAGTTGTAACGGACAGTAACAGCGGAATTACACAGTCTAAAGCAAAAGAACTTGGTATTTCCGTGATTCCCATGCCGTTTATGATCAATGAGGAGACGTTTGAGGAGGATATCAACCTGACTCAGGAGCAGTTTTATGAGAAGCTGGTGGAGGGAGCAGAGATCTCTACCTCTCAGCCGTCTCCGGAGACAGTCATGAATCTTTGGAGCGAGCTTTTGAAGACTTATGATGAGATTGTTCATATTCCCATGTCAAGCGCTTTGTCCAGTTCCTGCCAGACTGCCATGATGCTTGCAGAGGATTTTGACGGGCGTGTCTTTGTGGTGGATAACCAGAGAATTTCCGTTACTCAGTATCAGTCTGCTCTGGATGCCATGGAGCTGGCCCGGGTCGGGCTGAGCGGAGCCCAGATCAAGGAGATTCTGGAGAGAGAGGCCCGGGAATCCAGCATTTACATTATGGTGGAT